>JAUMWN010000002.1 GCA_030529625.1 Coriobacteriales bacterium | reverse complement strand
TCGAGGACTGCGGCTACATGGCGCGCATCGCCTTTATCATGGACCGCATCTTCCGTCGCTTTGGTCTGTCGGGCAAGAGCTTTATCCCCATGCTCGTGGGTACGGGCTGCGGCATCCCCGGCGTTATGGCGTCGCGTACCATCGAGAACGAGCGTGACCGGCGCATGACCATCACCACCACCTGCTTTATCCCCTGCGGTGCCAAGATGCCCATCATCGGCCTCATCGCGGGCGCCCTGTTTGGCGGCAGCACGTGGATTGCCGTGTCGGCCTACTTTATTGGCGTGGCGGCCATCATCATATCGGGCGTCATGCTCAAGAAGACCAAGATGTTCGCGGGCGACCCCGCCCCCTTTGTTATGGAGCTGCCGGCCTACCACGTGCCCAGTGTGGGCAACGTGGCCCGCAGCACGTGGGAGCGCGGTTGGTCGTTTATAAAGAAGGCCGGCACCGTCATCCTGCTGTCGTCCGTCATCATTTGGTGCCTATCCAGCTTTGGCGTCGTCAACGGCCAGTTTGGCATGGTGGACGAGATGTACGAGGACGAGACGCTCGTGACCGAGGAGTACGTGGAGTCCGTGGCAGCGCGCATGGGCATCCCCGCCGACGAGGTCAACGCCATGGACGACTCTCTGCTTGCCGGCTTTGGCAGCGCCTTCGCACCCGTCTTCAAGCCGTTGGGATTTGGCTCCTGGAAGCCCGCCGTGGCAACCGTCACCGGACTCGTGGCCAAGGAGCAGGTTGTCTCCACCTTTGCCGTGCTCTATAACTACGACGACCAGGATGGCGAGGCCGAGCTCTCCGAAGAGGGCGAGGAGATCTGGGACCGTGTGGCGGCAGACTTCAATGCCTTTAGCGGTGGCCATGGCCAGCTTGCGGCGTTTGCGTTTATGGTCTTCAACCTGCTGTGCGCACCGTGCTTTGCGGCCATGGGTGCCATCAAACGTGAGATGAACAACGGCAAATGGACCGCCTTTGCCATTGGCTACATGTGCGTGTTCGCCTATTGTGCGGGGCTGGTCGTGTATCAGATTGGCCGTGCCGCCGCGGGCGCCCTCAATCCCGTGGGCATTGCGATCGCCGCCGCTATGCTCTGCTTTGCAGGCTACATGCTCTTTGTAAAGAAGTACCAGGAAGCCGACCGTCTGCTGGTGGAGTAGGCGGGCGCGTCGAAACGAGGGGACGGGGGGTGCCCACACCTCCCGTCCCTGCCCAAGAGGAGGTGTGCCATGGTTGATGTTGTCATCCTGTGTGTGGTCGCCTGCGTACTGGCGCTCATCGTGCGTGGCATGCTGCGGGGCACCATCAAGCAGTGCGAGGGTGACTGTGGGAGCTGCGGGCATGTGTGTTCGACCCCGCGGCTCAAGCTCACGCCCGAGCAAGAGGCTCAGTTGGCAGAGATCGACAAACGAAGTGGGGTGGACAAGTGATTACCACGACGCTTGGCATTGAGGGCATGGCCTGTGGCATGTGCGAGGCGCACATCAACGATGCCATTCGAAGGAACTTTAGCGTAAAGCGCGTAAAGAGTAACCGTCGCAAGAAGACCTGCGTGGTCGTCTCGGAAGAGCCGCTGGACGAGGCCCGCGTGCGCGCCGTGATCGGCGAGCTTGGCTACGACGTGGTGTCGTATTCCTACTAGGGCGCGCCGGTACAGCGAGACGGTCGATATCCATGCCCATACAGTATCGTTTAGGGCATTCTGGTTGAAAACCTGCGACGCGCTCTGTCAGGAGCATGAATACTAATATGCATTTTTGCGCAGTTTCTCGCGTTCGGGCGGCATTCTCGCGGGATTATCGACGACAAACACGATTAACCCTTCCGCGCGCGGAGGACCCTCTCCCCTCCGCAGCTGCGGCTAACCCTTGGTGCCGCCGGTTCCCCCATTCACGCCGGCGGCACCTTCTGTGGAAATCGGTTTGTGGGGTGGTTCCACGGTCTCGCAAACACGCAAAAACCGTTCCCTAGGAGAACACATCATGTGGGAGTAAGCCATGGACATCAAGTTTGGAGACATCCAGGAGACCGCGCTCGTCACGCTGGCCATTCGCGCGAGCGAGACGGCACGTCCCAACCCTCGCATACGAGACGAGAAGGCTGCCCAGATTATCAACGCACTGGGCGTGGACGTGAGCAAGTATGACCCCTTTCTCAGCCACGAGGGCGTGGTCGCGCGCACCATCATGTTTGCCGACACACTGCGCGGGCTTATCGCCCAATACCCCGATGCGCTCTGCATCAACCTGGGCTGCGGCTTCGACGACAAGTTCTCCCAGGTGGACAACGGCCAGATCGAGTGGTTTGACGTGGACCTGCCCGACCAAATAGCCGTGCGCCGCAAAGTCTACGAGGACCGTCCGCGCTGCACCATGATGGACGGCGACGCGCTCGACGGCACGTGGACGGCCGCGATGCCTGCGGACCGTTCCGCCACCATCGTCGTGATGGAGGGCGTGCTGGAGTACTTTACCAAGGAGCAGACGGACAGGTGCCTTCACATGCTCTGTAACAGCTTCGAGCACGGCTACCTAGTTGCCGAGATGAACTCCATGTTCATGGTCAAGCACTCCAAGCAGCACGACGCCATCAAGAACACCAATGCCACCTTCAAGTGGGGGACAAAGAGCGGCGCGGAGTTTGTGGAGCTTGAGCCGCGCCTGACGCTGCTCTCCGAGCACAGCTACAACGAGGAGATGCGCAAGCACACGCTGCGCGGCAGGCTCTTCGCGGCCACCCTTGGTAAGAACATCAACAATCGCATCGCCGTGTTTCGGTGGTAGTGGTCGACGATGAGCTCATACAACCAGGAGCATAAAGAAGGTGAGCGTATGGCAGACGGTGCGCACGAACTTGGCGTGGTGGAAGACACCCTGTACGTACCCATGCTGGGCAGGATCTACGCAAGCGAGCACTTCAGGGGCATCCTATACGACGAGAAGGCGTTGGGGCTGAAGGACAGGCTGCCGCCTGGCATGGTGGAGTGCAGCACGCAGACGCAGTACACCCTCCTGGCCTCCGCCTCCCGCTCCGCCAATATGGACCGCTATATTGCAGGCTTCATCGGGCGCAGGCCCGACGGCGTCATTGTGCAGCTGGGAGTGGGACTCGAGACCACTTTTTATCGGGATGACAACGGCCACACCCGGTGGTACGGCATTGACCTGCCACACGTGATCGACTACCGTCGCACGTTGCTTCCCGACCACGGGCGAGAAACCTGCATCGCAGGTGATGCCTTCGAGCCGGCGTGGGCAGAGCGCGTTCGTGCAGACCATCCCAGCGCCCCACTCTTGGTGACCGCCAGTGGCCTGTTTTACTACTTTGAGGAGGAGCGGGTGCTCGACCTGATGCACATGCTTCAGGGGTTCGGGGATGTCGAGCTCCTCTTCGATGCCGTCAACAAGGGCGGTATGACGATGATGCGCAAGAAGCACATGAAGACCGTGGGGCACGCTGACGCGCAGATGTTCTTTTACGTGGACTCCGCAAACATGCTCGCCTCCAAGGTGGGCGGCGGTGCGTACGTGTTGGCAGAGGAGAGGTTCTATTCCCGCATCGACAAGTCGGGTCTGCAGCTGTCGACGAAGACGAGTATGGTAGCCTCCGACCTGCTCGGCATGGTGAAGATGGTCCATCTCAAGCTCTAGGGAAGTGGTGACCAATGCGTTGCGGTGCTTTCAGGACCCTATCCTTCTCAAATATCAACCAATATTGGTCGTTGCTAGCATTTAGAGAAGGGTAGACTCCCGCGCACCCCCCATCCTTATTGTTTGGGACGCATGTACTTCGCAACCATCCCTACGCGTCGGTTCGTCGTAATATTTTTAACGTTATTTTTTGGGGCACGTGAATTGAGACTGAGACCGTCGAATTCACGTGCCCCAAAAACTGAAAGAATGGCGCTTTGCCAACTGGGGTTATACCGTTTTAGAATGCAAATTTTGGGGCACGTGAACTGTCTCACACTCTATGTGGGTTCACGCGCC
Source organism: Coriobacteriales bacterium (assembly GCA_030529625.1). GTDB lineage: Bacteria > Actinomycetota > Coriobacteriia > Coriobacteriales > Atopobiaceae > RUG440. Next base: position 74,059 of record JAUMWN010000002.1, on the reverse strand, counting down.
CCGTGAGGCAGCGCATACGCCCCTCCAAACGTCTTGACAAGCTAGTTAGGTTAGGCTAACTTTCAATGCGATGAGTTAGCAATAGGTAACTACGCGACAAAACGAGGAGGAAGCGTGGCAGACAAAAGCAAGGGCACGGTGGGCCAACTGCTCGAGTTCGCGGGGGAGCGCCGGAGCCTTACCATTGTGGGATGTGCACTCTCGGCGCTGGCCATGGCGGTGAACATGGCCCCGTATGTGTGCATATGGCTGGTGATTCGCGACCTGGTGGCCGTGGCACCCAACTGGTCGGCGGCTACGAACATCGCGGGATACGGCTGGGCGGCGTTTGGCTTTGCGGTCGGGGGCATCGTGGTGTACTTTGGTGCGCTCATGTGCACGCACCTGGCCGCCTTCCGCACGGCAACCAACATTCGCAAGCGCTGTATGGAGCACCTGAGCCATGCGCCGCTGGGCTACTTCGACACGCACGCCTCGGGCCTGCTGCGCCGTCGCATAGACGGTGCGGCCGCGCAGACCGAGACGCTGCTCGCCCACAACCTGGCCGACATCACGGGCACGGCGGCCATGTTCGTCACCCTGCTTGTGCTGCTGTTCGTGTTCGACTGGCGCATGGGTGTTGCCTGCATGCTGGCCGCGGTCGTCTCCATCGGGGCGCTCTTTGCAATGATGGGCGGTAAGAACGCCGCCCTCATGGCCGAGTACTACGACGCGCTCGACCGCGCGAGCAAGGCCGGTACCGAGTACGTGCGCGGCATCCCCGTGGTAAAGGTGTTCCAGCAGACGGTGTACTCGTTCCGCGCGTTCAAGGAGGCCATCGACGCCTACTCGCAGAAGGCCTCCTACTACCAGGGCACGGTGTGCAAGGGTCCGCAGGCCGTGAACCTCACCGTTACCGAGGGGGCGTTCATCTTCCTGGTGCCGGCGGCGCTGCTCATCGCGCCGGGTGCGCTTGCCAGTGGCAACTTTGCAGCCTTCGTGACCAACTTCGCGTTCTATGCGATCTTTAGTGCAGTGCTTTCCACGGCGCTTGCCAAGATCATGTTTGCCGCAGGCGGCCTCACCCAGGCAGGCGACGCGCTCAAGCGCATCAACGAGGTGCTCGACGCACCCACGCTGCCGGTGACCAAAAACCCAAAGGTGCCCGCCAACAACTCTATCACCTTCGACGAGGTGACCTTTGCCTACGAGGGCGCCCAAAAGCCCGCGCTCGACCACGTGAGCTTTGCCGTGGTGCCTGGGCAAACCGTGGCGCTCGTGGGGCCGTCGGGTGGTGGTAAGACCACGGCGGCAAGTCTCATCCCGCGATTCTGGGACGTGGACGAGGGCATGGTTCGCGTGGGTGGCGTGGACGTGCGCGACGTGGACCCGCACGTGCTCATGGACCGCGTGGCCTTCGTGTTCCAAAATACGCGGCTCTTCTCGGCATCCATCCTGGACAACGTGCGTGCGGCACGGCCCGACGCCACGCGCGAGCAGGTGCTGGACGCCCTGCACGACGCCCAGTGCGAAGACATCCTAACCAAGCTTCCCGAAGGTGCAGACACGCGCATCGGCAGCGACGGCACCTACCTCTCGGGCGGCGAGCAGCAACGCATCGCGTTGGCACGCGCCATCCTCAAGGACGCCCCCATCGTGGTGCTCGACGAGGCCACGGCCTTTGCTGACCCCGAGAACGAGGTGCTCATCCAGGCAGCCTTCGCGCGGCTCATGGAGGGTCGCACCGTGGTGATGATCGCGCACCGGCTTTCCACCGTGGTTGGCGCCGACAAGATCGTGGTACTCGATGCGGGACGCGTCGCCGAGCAGGGCACGCACGACGAACTTGTCGCGGCACAGGGCCTGTATGCGCGCATGTGGGCCGACTACCAGACGGCAGCCCAGTGGAAAATTCAAAAGGAGGTGGCATAGGCCATGATCTTTGGAGAGAAGTTCCGCCAAAAGTACGCCCTCTCCCAGGCAGGCGAGGCCAACGTCAAGCGGGGTACGTTTTGGACTGTGGTCACGAACCTCCTGGTTATGGGAGGCATTGGGTTCCTCTTCATGCTCATGCAGGGCTACATGGCGACGCTCGTGGACGGTGCGCCCCTGCCGGCGGCGTTGCCGTTTGTGGTGGGCGTCGTGGCGTTTGTTGCCCTGTCATTCTTTACGCACTGGCAGCAGTACCACTACACCTATTCGGTGGTCTACGACGAGGTTGGCCTCGTGCGCACGAACCTCGCCGAGCGCCTGCGCAAGCTGCCGCTCTCGTTCTTCGCGCATCGCGACCTCGCCGAGCTCACCGAGACCATGATGAGCGACGTGGACCGTCTTGAGCACGTGTGGAGCCACGTATTGGGCTATCTGTATGGCGGCTACATCTCCACCGCCATCATCGCGGTGATCGTGCTCGTGTACGACTGGCGTCTGGCAATCGCGTGCCTGTGGGGCGTGCCCGTGGCGTTTGGCCTGCTCTTTGGGTCGCGGCGCGTATTCGGCACGTATGCGGCCCGCGCGAAGGCCTCGGGCTTGGATGTGGCTGACGGCATCCAGGAGACCTTGGAGTGCATGCGCGAGATTCGTGCCACCAACCAGGAGGCGCGCTACCTTGCCGGCGTCAACGGCAAGATCGACGAGTTCGAGAACCGCATAACCGCGGCCGAGCTGCGCACGGGCATCTTTGTGAACTCGGCGAGCGTGATTATGCGTCTGGGCATGGCCACCACGGTGCTGGTGGGCGCAGGGCTCATCCTGTCGGGCAGCGTGGACTTTATGACCCTCTTTATGTTCCTGCTCATGGTCACGCGTGTGTATGCGCCGTTCGACCAGTCGCTCGCCCTCATTGCCGAGGTCTTCGTGTCCGACGTCTCGGTGCAGCGCCTCAACGAGGTGTTCAACACGCCAGTTGCTGGAGGCGCGGAGGAGTTTGCTCCGCAGGGCCACGACGTCACGTTCCATAATGTGGGCTTTGCCTACGACGAGGGTGGTGAGACCACGCTGTCAGACGTTTCGTTTACGGCGGAGGAGGGCGAGGTCACCGCGTTGGTGGGGCCGTCGGGCAGTGGTAAGTCCACCTGCGCACGCTTGGCGGCGCGTCTGTGGGACCACGACTCGGGCACACTCTCGGTGGGCGGCGTGGAGGTGCTTGACGTCGACCCCGAGACCCTCATGGGCTCCTTCTCGATGGTGTTCCAAGACGTCACGCTCTTTGACGACACCGTTATGGAGAACATCCGGTTGGGACGTCGCGGCGCAACCGATGAGGAGGTGCTGGCCGCCGCTGCCGCCGCCAACTGCGACGAGTTCGTGGCCCGGCTGGCCGATGGCTATGCGACCCAGATTGGCGAGAATGGCGCGCGGCTTTCGGGCGGGGAGCGTCAGCGCATCTCCATTGCGCGGGCCCTCCTCAAGGACGCACCCATCGTGCTGCTCGACGAGGCCACCGCGTCGCTGGACGTGGAGAACGAGACCAAGGTGCAGGCCGCGCTGTCGCGCCTGCTCGTGGGCAAGACGGTGCTCGTGATCGCGCATCGCATGCGCACGGTGATGGGCGCGAACAAGGTCGTGGTGCTTCAGGACGGCCGCGTGGTAGAGCAGGGTGCGCCAGCCGAGCTGCTTGCGGCAGACGGCACCTTCGCCCGCATGGTTCGCCTCCAGTCCAAGAGCGCGGGCTGGAGCGTGTAGGCCGTGCACTCGCAGAACAACCACTACGAAAGGAATGACAACATGACGACTCAAGACAAAATCAACGGCAAGGATCTTATCAACATTGGCATCTACGCGGCCATCTACTGCGTGGTTATGACCGCGATTGCGATGCTGGGGTTTATCCCCATTATGATGCCGCTCCTGGCGGTGCTGTGCCCGCTCATTGGCGGCATTCCCATGATGCTGTTCTACACGAAGGTACAGAAGTTTGGCATGATCACCATCATGGGTATTATTATTGGTCTGTTCCTGTTTGTTACGGGCATGGGTTTTTGGCCAGCCATCCTGGGCGTCGTCTTTGGCCTTTTGGCAGACTGCATTGCAAGAAGCGGGGGTTATGCAAGCGCGACGAAGAGCATATTGAGCTATGCCACCTTGTGCCTGCTCATATTTGGCAACTACATACCGCTCTACCTTAACATCGAGGGATACTTTTCCACGAGGCAGTCATTTGGGCAGGAATACATAAGCACGCTCACGGCCGTTATGCAGCCCTGGACCGCGCCCCTCATCCTTGTTGCATGCTTTGCGTGTGGCGCACTTGGTGCCCTGCTTGGCCAGAAGCTGCTCAAGAAGCACTTTGAACGGGCGGGGATTGCCTAATGGCCTCGTCGGCGCTCTTGCTTGAGGGACAGCGAGGTGGACTTGTTCTGGACCCTCGCACCAAGCTCTTCCTGCTCTTTACCGTGGCCGTGTTTGGCCTGGGAGGGGCAGGGGGCGCTGCCGTGGACAAGGTGCTGCCCTTTGTCCTGTTGCTTCCGTACCTCTTGCTGCTCTTGGCGAGCAAGTGGCGGTGGGCGGCGTTTGGTTTGGCCGCCTACGCTGGGTCTGCCTTGCTCATGCGCTTTGTAAGCCCATACCTCAGCGGTGTGTTGGCGTTTGTCGTGCTGGGTAGCTGTGCCATTCTCAATCGCTTCCTGCCAAGCATCCTCATGGGCGCATACCTCATGAGCACCACTACCGTAAGCGAGTTTACGGCTGCCATGCAGCGGATGCACGTGAGCGAGAAGGTGATAATACCGCTGTCCGTGATGTTTAGGTTCTTTCCTACCGTTGCCGACGAGGCTGCCTCCATTGGCTGTGCCATGAGGATGCGCGACGTTCGTCTTGGCGGGAAAAACGCGGCCAAGGCGATCGAGTATCGCATGGTGCCACTTATGACGTGTTGCGCGAGGATTGGCGAAGAGCTCTCTGCCGCAGCGCTCACCCGCGGCCTTGGTGGCACCGCAAGGCGCACGAACATCTGCCAGATTGGCTTTAGGCCGCAGGACTGTCTCTTCTTGGCGCTATGCGTGATTCCTTGGGCGCTGCTTGTCGCCGACGTCTTTTTTGTGGGTCCGATTGGAGTGCTGTTGTGATTGCCATAGACCATGTGAGCTATCGGTATCACAGGGCCGAGATTCCGTCGTTGCAAGACGTTTCCCTCACCATAGGGGACGGGGAGTGCGTGCTGTTGTGCGGCGCATCCGGCAGTGGCAAGACGACGCTTACGCGTCTTATAAACGGACTTGTCCCGCATTACTACGAAGGCCACATGGAGGGAAGCGTTTGTGTTGACGGCCTGGACGTCACCCGCGCGGAGTTGTACGAAACGTCCCGCGTGGTGGGCAGCGTGTTCCAAAACCCGCGCAGCCAATTCTTTTGCGTGGACAGCACGAGCGAACTGGCCTTTGCCTGCGAGAACCTGGGCATGCCCAAGGACGAGATTCTTTTGCGGGTGGCCGAGGCAGCCAACGACATGGGAATCGAGGACCTGCTCTCGCGCAGCCTGTTTGCGTTGTCTGGCGGGGAAAAGCAAAAGATAGCCTGTGCGTCGGTTGCTGCCCTTCACCCCAACGTGTTCGTGCTCGACGAGCCCAGCTCCAACCTCGATCTCGCCTCGATTGACGACCTTGCCGGCCAGCTGAGAAAGTGGAAGGCGAGGGGCAAGACCATCGTTATTGCCGAGCATCGCCTGCGTTGGTTGCGCGACGTCTGCGACCGGGTGGTGTGCATGAAGAACGGCAGGGTTGCGTTCGACCTTCCCATGGAGGATTTTGCACGATTCACAGATGATGACTTTCGTGTGCATGGCCTGCGCTCGATTAACGCGCCCTCGGACTTCGTTCCCATGGACGCGGGGCATGCCTCGGGTGCTGGTAGGCACATGACCCTGCGCGACTTTCGGTATGCGTACGGGGGTGTCCAGGCGCTCGACATAGACGAGCTGGCGTTGCCTGCAGGCGAGGTGATTGCGGTGGTGGGGTCCAATGGGGCGGGCAAGTCCACCTTTGCCAAGAGCCTGTGCGGACAGCTACGCAAGAGCAAGGCGTGTGTGGAGACAAGTGGCGTGCGGCGCACGAGGCGTGCACTTGCCAAGCATTCCTACATGGTCATGCAGGATGTCAACCACCAGCTGTTTTGCGAGACGGTCGACGAGGAGCTGCGACTGGGAACAGACGCGGGCGACGAGCAGGTTGCAAACATGCTCGAGGCGCTCGAGCTGTCAGACCTTGCCGACCGACATCCCATGAGCCTTTCGGGCGGCCAAAAGCAACGCGTGGCCGTAGCATCGGCATTGCTCTCCAACAAGGACCTGCTGGTTTTTGACGAGCCCACGAGCGGCATGGACTTTGCCAGCATGGAGCGCACCGCGGCGCTGTTGCGGTCGCTACGTGGCAAGGCTAGCGTCTTTGTGGTTACGCACGACCCCGACTTGGTGCGACGGTGCTGCACGTGCGTGCTCCGCCTGGAAGCTGGCCGCGTTGCCGGAGTCACTGGGGTGGCGACACGTTGAGTCGAGATAACCTAACGCTTGACGGCGGTGATGCTCACATCCGTACTCGGGAGGACTGCCTCAATGCCACGGACTTAAGCTAACTCAAACTGTATTGGCCGCAAGTGGCATGCCGCCTGCGGCCCTGAGCCTACCGCTTGCGGAATAGTCAACGTTTTATAATAAAATTGTGCTTTCGGCCCTCCGGGCCGTTGAAGTGGGGATGCCGCACGGCACCCGGACGACAACGGAAACGGAGGTACCAACCATGCTTGCATCCGATCTCTCGGTCCACCGGCTCGACCGGTCGATCGCGGAGGTCGCCGCGCAGCCGTGGCTCTGCGCGGTGGACCCGACCCGCGACTTCACGCGCCGCAGGCTCCTGCCGCTGGGCAGCCTGCTCCACGCGCTGGTCACGCGCGACTGCCACTCCATCGGGACGGAGCTGCTCGACCACCTCGGCTGGACGGGGGGGACGCCGGGCGTCTCCTCATACTGCAAGGCCCGCCGCAAGCTCAACGACGGCGCGATGCGGCTCCTCAACTCGACGTTCCTGCGCAAGTGGGACGTCGTGCCGTACCTCGGCGCCTACAGGCTGATGCTCGCCGACGGCACCGGGATCCCCATGCCGGCCTCGGACGACGAGTCGACGAGGATCAGGAACGGGGTCGGGAGGTTCTGGCACAACGAGATGCACCCGACCCTCGCCTACGACCCCGTGCGCGACACCTTCGAGGACGCGGTCGCGCAGGGCGCCAGGAAGTCGAACGAGCCGGCCGCGCTCAACGTGATCGTCGACCGCTTCTACCCGGGGCGCGCGCCCGACGGCACGCGCCTGGCCGCGCTGTGGGCCGCCGACCGCAACTACGCGACCCTCAACGTCTTCTGCCACATGATCGAGGCCGGCGCCTCGTTCTGCATACGCGCCAGCGACTCCCGCGCCGAGGGCCTGCTGGGCGCGGGGGCGCCCGAGGGCGAGTTCGACCTCGACGTCGAGGTGATCGCGACCAAGACCAGGAGCGTGGCGCACCGCAGCCGGCCGGACGAGCCGGGGCTGTACAGGGTCGTGAAGGGCCGCACGCCGCTCGACGCCATCCCCGACCGCTCCTTCGCCGAGTACCCGATGCGCCTGCGCGTCGTGAGGGTCGCGCTGCCGGCCGACGACGGCGACCCCAACGAGGAGGGGGACCGCTGGCTGAACCTCGTCACGAACCTCCCCAGGGACGCCTTCGCCCCCTCCGACCTCGAGGAGATCTACCGCGTCCGCTGGAAGGTCGAGCTGAGGATACGCGACCTCAAGCACAACGTCGGGATGAGGGACCCGAGGACCCGCGACCCGAGGCTCGCCGCCCACGAGATGTGGGGCAGCATCGTCTGCTACAACTGCTGCTCGCTGGGCATGGCGGACATACCGGACCCGGAGCCGGGCCCCAGGCACGAGCGGGCGACCGACAGGTCGGTGGCCTTCCGGGGAATGAGGCGCAAGATGCTCGGCCGGCGCGTCGACCTCGAGGCCGTGTGCGCGCGACACGCCCACAGCGTCCGACGCGGGAGGAAGGCCCCCAGGCGAAAGCGGCCGCAGAGGCCGCCGAGCTTCCCCTACCGCGGCTGAGCGCCGCACGCCCGCGTCGCGGGCGCGGGCGCCGGCAACCACGCCGGCACTGGCGGTCCAGGACCCGCCGGGCCGGAAGACACCGAAGCCGACCCCAGCCAAGGGACGGGTGATGCCACAGGGAATCCCAGCACAACCAAATAGCGCTCGGGTGATGTTCGGACCGCCGGCCCGAAGGGGGGTCGTGCTGAAAAGCTTAAGTCCGTGGCATTGGGACTGCCTCCCGAGTACGGATGTGGGTTGGAGAGCGTCGCGTCACTCCTGCCAGAAGGCGTAGGAGGTCATGGACATCGAGCCGAGCTCCCGGTAGTCGTTGAACACGCCCACGTGGTCGCCCACGCGCACTGCGCCGAGTGCCACGAGCAGGGGCAGGTAGTGCTCGTTGGTGGGGACGGCTAGCTGCCAGTCGTCGAGCCCCTGGTAGCCCAGGGCCACGTCGAACCGCCCTTGGGTCACGGCGTCGCGGATTGTCGAGTCAAAGGCGTCCGCCCAAGCTTCCCCTTTCGCGTTAGACCAATCCACGAGCTCGAGGTTGTGTACCACGTTGCCACTGGCAAGAATCATCACGCCCTCGTCGCGAAGCGCCGCGAGTCGCTGTCCTAGGGCGAAGGCTTCCTCGGTGCTCGCCTTAACGTTGGTGCTCATCATGACCACGGGAACATCGGCTATGGGGTACATGTTGCACAGGACCGACCATACGCCGTGGTCGATGCCCCACTCCTCGGTGCCCTGCGCGTCTTCTCCCAGAAGTTCCAGCGCGCGGATGGCGACCTCCGGCGCGCCCGCCGGCTTGTATTGGACTTGATAGAGCTCCTTTGGGAAGCCGTACATGTCGTTGATCTGGGGGTTTTGTGCCGCGGTTCTCACCCAGGTGCCACGCGTCGCCCAGTGTGCCGAGACCGCCAGTATGGCCTTTGGCTTGCCAAGGCGTGCCGCGGCCTCGCGCCAGCCCACGCGGGCCTGGCTTCTCGCGTCGATGGCGTTGGTGGGCGACCCGTGCCCGCAAAACACTACCGGTGCCACGTTGCTCATGTGATGCTCCCATCTGTTTCGGTTGTCCTGCAACAGAGTGTGCACCACGGGTGCTGCAACGTAAAGAACGCACTTATCACACAGCTCGTTTCACGACCTAAAGCTGCTTTATACTCTAAAGCGTAAGAGTGAAAGTGGGAAAAGGGGTCTGGCCCCTTTTCTCAAAGGAGGTGTCCATGGCGGAGAAGAGAGTGGGTGTCGAGCCGGTCGCGGCCTACGACGCCGTGTGTCTGCGCAGCGTGCGCGGGGTCACAGAGGTCTTCTCGGGCAAGTGGTCGTTTTTGGTGCTGGAGCAGCTGCACGTGGGAACCATGCGCTTTAACGAGCTGCAGCGGGCGCTTGGCGTGAGCACCAAGTCGCTCACCGACACGCTGCGCCACCTGGAGGAAAACGGCATCGTCCATAGGGAGGCCAGGCCCACGGTGCCCGTGACGGTGGAGTACTCCCTCACGGACAAGGCGCGCGCCTTCGATAAGGTCCTGCTCGCCATGAAGGCCTGGGGCGAGGAGTGGCTCGACGCATAAGGGGGTCGCGCGCGAGACCCCCCTTGCGCTTATATGGTCCTAAAATACGCAGGAAATGAGCGTGAGGATGGCCAGGCCTCCCTGCGTCAGGATGATCTTTGGGCTGCTCGTGGCGCCGCCGTACAGCGCGACCAGGATGATGTAGCACATAAGCACTATCACGGCCGCCTTGCTGGCGAACACGTATACCGCCAACAGGACCAGTACGGCAATCAGCCCGTTGTAGACGCCCTGGTTCTTGAATAGGGTGCTCACGGACTTCCGCGCAAGCTCCTCCTTGGCCATCCCAAAGACCTTGGACGTGAGGTCCGATGTGGTCGCGATGGTTTCCAAATACATGATGAAGAAAAACTCCAGGGCAACTAGGGTCGCCAGCACGCTCGTGATTAATGCCATTGTCTCCTTCTTTGTCTTGTCCTTGCGGGTTGCCAGTATGGCTGATAAGGAGCCGCTCGGAGGCAGCTCCTTGCCATGTGGGCGATTACGTCCCGTAGACGAACGCTCGGTCGTGCCCGCTGTGCAGTGCATCGAAGATCTGCCCCGGGCGGGCGGTGTCGCCGACGAGGATGAGCCTGTTGTCGAAGGCGTCCTTGAACGCCTCGTACTCCGGGCGGTTCGGGCGGACGCCCATCGCAAATATCACGGTCTGCGCGGGGATGGCGGTCTTCTCCCCGGTCTTGGTGCCCTTTACGGTAACGCCCTCGTCCGTTACAGACACGAGCTGCTTGCCCTTGGCGATGGAGCCACCTGCCTTCACAATCTCCTGCGCGAGGTGCATCGTAATGCTGGGGTAGAGGTTGCCGCCAACCTTGTCGAGCATCTCCACGACTGTGACCTTGTGGTCCTTGCCAAGCGTCTCGGCCGTCTCGAGGCCAGTCACGCCTCCGCCAATGATAACAGCGTCGCCAGACACCTTCGCCTTGTCCGCAAGCACGTCCTCGGCGGTGATTGCCTTCTCGATGCCGGGGATGGTGGGCACGATGGGCCTGCCTCCGGCGGCCATGAACACGGCCTCCGCACCAGTCTCCCGCACGGCCTCGACCGTCGCTGGGGCGCCCAGACGGACCTCGACACCCGCCTGCTCAAGCTGCGCCTCCATCGTGTCGATGAGCTCACCGAGCATGGCCTTGCAGGGAGGCACCGCGGCAAGCGCTACCGTGCCGCCGATGCGGTCCTTCGCCTCGAACAGCACGACCCGGAATCCGCGCTTTCGCAGCGTGAGGGCCGCCTCGAATCCCGCCGGACCACCACCAATGACCGCAACCGTGCGGCCGTCGCCATTCTTGACCAGCTGGTCGTCGCCCCACTCGAACTCGCGGCCGAGCACGGGGTTGAGCGTGCAGCCCAGCGGTAGGCCGTCGTTGAGGATGCGGAAGCACTCCATGCAGCCGAGGCACTTGCGGATGAGCCTGTCCTCGCCGCGCTTCGCCTTGTTGCCCCACTCGGGATCGGCAAGGTTACCGCGAGCGATGCCGACGAAGTCCGTGACGCCCTCCTCCAAAAGCTGCTCGGCAACCGAAGGGTGCTTGATGTTGCAGACCGCGATGACCGGGATCGACACCTCCTTGCGGATGTTGGCCGCGAGGTGCTTCTTCCAGCCCTCCTGGAAGAAGTTTGGCTCGATAATTGTGGAGCCGGAGTCGTAGGTGCCGCAGCTGACGTTGATGTAGCACACCCCCAGCTTCTCGAAGTACTTTGCCTGCGCGATGGCCTCTTCCTCGGTGATGCCGTCGTCGAGGTAGTCGCTGCCGTTCATGCGGATGCCAATGGGGAACCTCGGCCCACAGTAGGTGCGAATGCCCATGATGATCTCTGTGGCAAAGCGCATGCGACCCTCGAAGCTGCCGCCGTACTTGTCAGTGCGCTTGTTGGTGTGTGGGGATAGGAACTGACTCACCAGGTAGCCGTGAGCACCGTGAATTTCGACGCCGTCGACACCGGCCTTCTGCGCGATGACCGCGCCGGTGACGAACTTCTTGACCATCTCCTCGACCTCTTCGGTCGTGAGCGCACGGGGCTGCTCGCCAATGATCTTGCAGGTCACATCGGAGGCGGAGACCGGCTGTCTGCCGCCGATCAGCCTGCTGGGGGTCTGGTTGCCGGGATGATGGAGCTGTACGAACAGCTTGGTGTCGTAGGCGTGGACGGCCTCGACCAGCCTGGAAAGCTGCCCGATTACGAAGGGCTTGGTGACGGCAAGTTGGTTGGGTGTGCCCACGCCGGTCTCGTCGTCGATGCGGGTGATTTCGGTGATGATGAGCCCCGTGCCGCCCTTGGCGCGCTCGGCGTAGTACTTGATGATGCGGGGACCAGCCTCGCCCGAGCTTTCGGCAAACGAGCAGCCCATCGCAGGCATCACGATGCGGTTCTTGAGCTCAAGGTTTGCGATCTTCGCGGGCGAGAAGAGCTTTTTGTATGGCATGGTATCCTCCTTGATTACGTCTCCAACTGACCAATCACACTCCGTATGGGAAGGAGCAACGGGACCACTACGTAGTTATGATAGGTGGCGCACTCTCTAGCGGGCGATACCTTTCGGCTATTGGAGAAGCGAGCAATTGTTTTGCGCCATTGTCCTTCGCGAACGATATCCGTCCCTGTCACAACCCCGCACGTGTCGTAGAATGGTCGCCAAGCTAAGAATGGGTTTTGGCCTAAATGCTTCGACCTGAGGAGCGCGTAAGAATGAAGGACCTGGGAGCGAGAGCGTTCTCTTACGGGTATGCGTCCCCGGTGCTGATGGCGGCAACGTACAACGACGACGGCACGGTAAACGTGATGAACCTGCACGAGGTGGCGAGGACCAACGCCGGTGACCTGGCGTGCTGCATCGGCAAGCCAAAGAAGACCCACGAGAACATCGAGAAGAGGCGCGCGTTCACCCTCACCCTCGCCAACGAGTCGCTGATGAGGGAGGTCGACTACCTGGGGACGGTCTCCGGGTACAAGGTGCCTGACAAGTTCGAGAGGACGGGACTGAGGGCCGTGAGGAGCGAGCACGTGGACGCCCCCATCATCGTCGGTAGCCCCGTGGTCATAGAGTGCGAGCTCATCGAGTTCGTCGAGACGGGGAACTTCACGACGGTTCTTGCCAGGGTGGTGAACATGGCTGCGGACGAGTCCGTGCTGGGCGAGGACGGCAAGATCGACACGGGGAAGATCGGGATGATCTTCTACGAGTCCTTCAGCAACAGCTACTACAAGCTGGGCGAGAGGGTCGGAAAGGCGTGGAGCGAAGGTAAGGTGTTCATGAAGTAGGGACGCCCCAACTTGGGCGGGGCGCACCTGTGCATCGCGCGGGACAAGGCGCTTCGTTGGATTGTGACGCAGTGGCAGGGCCACTGGAAGGGAGCGTGCGATGAACGTAAAGATCATCGAGCCCTTGGGTGTGGACGAGGCGTTGATACACGAGCTGATGGGTCAGCTGAAGGGCTGTACGTACGAATACTACGCCGAGCGCAGTGTGGATCCAGCCGTGCTGGCCAAGCGCGCGGCTGGAGCCGACGCCATCGTGGTGGCCAACGCGCCGGTGACGGCCGAGGTGCTGCGGGCGGCGCCGGACTTGCGACTACTTTCCGTGGCCTTTACGGGACTGGACCATGTGGACCTGGGCTATTGCGAGAGGCACGGCATACGAGTGATCAACTGCGCAGGCTATTCCACCGAGGCGGTGGCCGAGGAGGCCTTCGGCCTGATGCTCTCGCTCTACCGGCACCTCCCGGAGTGTGACCGGCGCTCGCGCACGGGCGGTGACAAGGGCGGCCTCGCTTTTCGCGAGCTGTACGGAAAGACGCTGGGCGTTATTGGCAACGGCGCCATAGCGCAACGCGTGATGGAGTTGGGACGTGCCTTTGGGATGGGGCTTCTGTGCTTCGCGCGCACCCAGCGGCCTCTCGACGGCGTGACCTACGTCGGGCTCGACGAGCTCTGCGTGGCGAGCGACGTGCTCAGCGTCCATGTGCCGTCCGTGCCCGAAACCTTCCACATGGTTGGGGCGGAGCAGATCGCCCTTATGAGGCCGAGTGCCATTCTCATCAACACCGCCCGCGGGGCGGTCGTGGACAACGACGCGTTGGCGGCGGCGCTCGAGGAGGGCCGTATCGCGGGCGCCGGCCTCGACGTGCTCGATACCGAGCCTCCCTTCGATCCCAATCTGCCCATCCTGCGTGTGCCCAACACGGTGATCGCGCCGCACATTGGTTTTGCCACGCAGGAGGCGCTCGACGCGCGCGCCCGCATGGCCATCGACCACGTGCGGGAGTTCGTGGGCTGAGAATTCGAGTGGTGCCACGGGATCTGCTGGAATCTCGAGTCGTGCCAGATGCCTGGCACCACTCGAGATTTCAACAGATTCCGTGGCACGACTCGCAATCCCAGCAGAAAAGCCACCCGCCGTGGCACGACTCGCGATTCCAACTGAAAGCGCCCGCGGGGCAGGATGCCGAAACAGCCTGCCCCCTTTCATACGTATTACCTCACGGAGCGAGCGGTGTCGCAGCCGCCAGTCACGGCCTCCTGAATACGGCCGACGCCAGCGGAATCGCCGGCAACCAGCACGGGTACGCCCAGCTCCTCGGTCCATGCGGGCGCGGTGTTTGGCCTCATGCCCAGGCTCAGTACCAGGTGATCGAACGGCGCCTCCACGCGCTCGCCGTCGGGAGTCTGGAACACGGCGACCTTGTCGGCGACCTCAAGCAGCTTGTGGCCAGGATGCATGCCCGTGTCGGTTACGCCCAGGCGGCCCATGATGTCAATCATGTTTTGGAAGAAAATGCCCGGGCCAATCTGCTCGACCATCTCGTAGAGCTCCACATGGCAGTCCTGCTTGGAGGAGAGCATCTCGGCTACCTCGATGCCGGTCATACCGCTGCCCACGACCACCACGTTCTCGCCGGTCAGTGGCGGGTTCGCCATGATCGCCTCGGGCGGTGTGAGCACGAACTCGCTGTCCAGCCCCGGAATCGATGCGGGCTTTACGGGCTCGGAGCCGGCAGCCCATATCACCGCCACGGGCTTCTCAGCAGCAATCACATCGGCCGTGGCCTCCACGCCACAACGTAGCTCGACCTTGCCATACCCTGCGGCCTCCGCACCCGTAAGGACGGTCATGTAGTACTCGATAAGCCAGTCCAGACGCCACTTTTTGGGCGGCTTGGCGGCAAACACCAGCTGACCACCTACGCGATCGGCACGCTCGAGCACCACGACGTTAAAGCCGCGCCTCGACAGGACCTTTGCCGCCTCGAGTCCCGCCGGGCCAGAGCCCACGACCACGACCTTGCGGCCGTCGCCGTCCTTCTCTAGCGGCGCAAGGTCGCACTCACGCCCGGCCTCGGGGTTCACCGAGCAAACCATGGGGGTAAACGGGTCCTCGTGGGCGGCCATGAGGCTCTCGATGCAGCGCATGCAGCTTATGCAGGGACGAATCTGCTCGTCGTGGCCCGTCCGGACCTTTTTGCCCCAGCAGGGATCAGCGAAGAACTGGCGAGCGGAGCCCACCATGGACACGCCGCCTTCAATAAGATCCATCGCGGTTTGGGGGTGGCGCACGACCGAGCAGGCAATAACGGGAATGCTCACGGCGGCGGCGATGGTCTTGCCGTTTATGCTCTTCCAGCCCTCATCGAAGCCCACGGGCTCCCACGCCCAGTTCATGGTCTCGTAGTTGCCAGCCGAGACGTCAATCGCGTCGGCACCCCATGCCTCAAACAGCTTGCAGTACTCCACGGCCAGCGGCAGTGTAATGCCGTCGTCGATGCCCAGGCAACGTAGGTATTCGTCGGCCGTCAGGCGTACGATGATGGGAAAGTCGGGTGCGGTGCCCTCGCGTATGCCCGCTATGATGCGCCGCATGATTTCCGCGCGGCCCTCTGTCGTACCGCCAAACTCGTCGTCGCGGTGGTTGGTGTAGGGCGAGAGGAACTGGCAGAGCAGGTAGCCGTGCGCGGCGTGCAGCTCGACGGCATCCGCACCACTCTTCCACACACGAATGCCCGCCTGAATAAAGTCGTCGATAATCGCCAGCACCTCGTTGTGCTCGAGTGCGCGCGTGGGGGCATGGGTGAGCTTGGACTCCTGGCCAGAGGGGCTCACGGTCATGCCATCCTCGCACAGGGCCGGGACGCCCTGGCAGCCAGGGTGATAGATCTCTACCGCAAACTTGGCACCCGTGGCCTGCGTGGCCTGGGCCATGCGCCGGAAGCTGGGGATGGCTTCGTCGTTGTCGATAATCAGGTTGCGGGCGTCGCCGCGACCAGTCGTGCGGTTGACCGAGCAGATTTCGGTAATCACGAGGCCACAGCCACCGGCGCCGCGTGCGGCGTAGAAGTCACAGTCACGCTGGCTGGCGTCGCCGTTGAGCTCGGCGTAGTAGTTGCCCATGGGCTCAAACACCAGGCGGTTGGGTACCTCCATGCCGTTGATCGTTACGGTCTCGAACAGTTTCTCGTACATGCGGCTCTCCTCTCCCCACGTGCGTATATACTTACAATTATTATGACACGAACGCAGAAGGACGGACACCACGCATCCACGAAGGCAGTGAGCTGGGGTCGCAGACGGCGGGTTCCAGCTAAGATGTGTCGCGTGTGCGAGATGGACGGGAGCCTATCCACTTGGCAAAATCGCGTCCCTAAGCCTCTTGCTCCAGCAGCTCGTCCTCCACCCAGCCGCCGAGGTCGTTCTCGATCTGCTGGATCACGCGGGCCGGCACGCCGGCGACCACGGTGTAGGGAGGCACATCGTGCGTGACCACGGCCCCCGCCGCCACTACGGCGCCGTCGCCAATGGTCACGCCGGGCAGGATCGTGGCGTGCCCACCTACCCACACGTCATCGCCAATACGCACGGGCGCGGCCACACCCAGGCGGTTGCGCCGCCCGCGCGGGGAGAGCGGGTGGTTGACGGTGGAGATAAGCACGTGCGGTCCGATCATCACCCAGTCGCCCATGGTGACCTCCGCCACGTCCAGGATGGTGCAGCCGTAGTTGATGATGAGGTGGTCGCCCACGTGGATGTTGCGCCCGTTGTCGCAGTTGAAACCCTGCTGCACGGAGGCACCCACGCCGGCCGAGCCAAACAGCTCCTCAGCCACGAAGCGCTCCTGCTCGGCGAAGTCCAGCGCGCCGATGGCATTGTAGCGCTCCACGGTGGTGATGGCGTTGTGCCGCCGCCCGCCCAGCTCCCGGTCGGTGAAGCGTCGTTACTCCAGCCCAGCTTCCATCTTTTGTGCCTCGGTCATGTTGTTCGCGTCTGCCATGGCGTTGCTCCTTGTCATCCGAAAAACCTTACGTCGTTGCGCCTAGGTACTCGTCCACCAGACGCGCAGCCTCGACCACGAACTCGCCGCATGCAAAGCGCGTGCGCAGCAGCTCGTCGCACCGCACGTGGCCGAACCTCTCCCTAAAGCGGCGCTCGAGATCGTCCTGAGCGTCGACGCCCATGTCGGCCAGCACCTGTCGTGCCGCCAGCAGTGCCCCGCACTTGCCCTCGATGCTGCGTGGTGCAGACGCAGTTCCTCCCGCGCGGTTAACGTCGGCAAACGCCTGGTAGACGGAGGTGGAGCAGCTGCGTCCGGTGCTGTGAATAGAATGCGCCCGCTCTACATGGTTAGTGTTCATGACATTCCCTTTCCTGTTGCTGCCTCGATGATATTAGTTGCCCACCATGGGGGCCAGGCTCATCTCCATCACGCGGCTTGTGCGGGCGGACTGCTTGCACACGAACACGACGGCATCGGCGATGTCCTGTATGGCTTTCACGCTCCCTCGATTGGTGTGGCTGACAATTCCACACTAGGCCACAGAGCGCGCCCAACGAGTCGCGTCCGGGTAGACGGGAAGTTTGTTTCGTACACCACGCGGGTTTGCCCACATCCGCTGAAAAAAGAAGTGCCAATATCTCGGGTATGACGGACGGGGCGGAGTGCATGTTGCGCAATGCTTATCAAGACGTGGGCGGTTGCATGCTTGTATGGGAATTAGCTCACGCCAAGATTGCTGAGCGTCGCGCAAACCGCAGAATAGTTGCCAATCGACGCGCTTGTTTGTGATGCCAACTGGGATTCTACCGTAATTTATGTGACGATTGGCAACTGCGTATTTTAGCCAGTTGCCAATCGTCACATAAATATCGGACATATCCCAGATGGAGCCTGGAGTGTCTCCGTCGATTGGCAACTATTTTCTCTAAACGGACATCATGCTGGCCAACGCAGGATGTGGGGCGGCGTCGGTCCGACGTGCGCATGTGCGCGTCCACTCCGTTACCCCAATCAGGCTTGAGTTCGCGGCTCGATGGGCCATGCTTCCTATAACCCTGCGCCCTATACTGTGTGAGTGTATGAGAAGCGGCCCCACGGGAAGGAGACGAGATGTCGAGCGTGCTTATCCTCAATGGATCGCCCCGGAAGAACGGTGCTACCGCCTCGCTGATGAACGCGCTCATCGAGGGGGCCAGGCAGGGCGGCAACGAGGTCAGAGAGGACTGCATCACATCGATGGGCATCAAGCCGTGCATCGGGTGCGATTCGTGCCTTAGGACCCATGCCGGATGCGTGCAGAAGGACGAGGGCATGGCAACCATCTACGATGATGTGCTTTGGGCTGACGTCGTCGTGTTCTGGGGCACCATCACTGGCCAGCGCAAGGTGGTATTCGACAGGCTCTTCGCCCTGGGCAACCAGATTGGTTGGCAGAGCCTGCAAAAGCAGTGCACTTTGCTCATGACTGCACGCGGCAGCGACTACACCATGGCCCTCGACTTCTACGGCATTCTCACCAAGTTCCTCGGCTGGACCGACCTCGGCACCGTCCTTGGTGCCGGCAAGGAGGAAGAGGCCCAAGCCATCGGGACGAGTATCCATTAGGAGTTTTGCTTCGCAGCGTTACTCAAGACCGGCCAAGGTACTCTGTTTGTAACGCTCGCGTGCCTCCATGCTCTCGGTCCAGGTGCGCGACCGCTGACGCTCCAGCTCGGAGACGACCTCCATCCTAAAGGTGCGGTACCCGTCGATGCCCACCTTGCGACACAGGCGCACGATGCTCGCGTTGGAGCTGTACGTTGCCTCCGCGAGCTGCGATATGCTCATGCATGCCATCATGTCGGCATGCGCAAGGACGTAGTCTGCCAGCACCTTTTCTGTTTCGGTAAAACCTTGCTGTCGCCTGAGCCTTTCTAGGACGGCCATGTGCTCATACTCTCATGTACTCCAGCATGCCCTCCACGGCCACCTTGGTGGCGGCAACGGCGTGCACCACGGTGTTGGGGCCGGTCACCACGTCGCCTGCGGCAAAGACGCCCGGCACGGTGCACATGCCGCGCTCGTCCACCACGAGCAGCCCGCGCTCGTCGCCCTCCAAGCCCTCGGTGGTCTGGATGAGCTTGTTCTTGGGCTTCTGGGAGACGGCCACGATCACCGTGTCGCACTCCACCTGGTCCAGCTCCTCCTCGTAGCCCACGACCTTGTCGTCCTCGTCGAAGATGGCCGTGCGGAACACCGGCCCGCGCTCGTTGATCTCGCAGATGGCCTTGCCTTGCACGAGCTCGCAGCCGTCGAGCAGCGCGAACTCCAGCTCGTCGGAGCTCGCCGACACGTGCTTGCTCCGCGCGTACAGCGTAACCTCATTGGCCCCCTGGCGAAACGCCGTGCGTGCCACGTCCATGGCCGTGTTGCCCGCGCCGATCACGGCCACGCGCTCGCCTATCTCGGCGGTCTGGGGGCTCCTCAGGTAGTCCAGGCCAAAGAGCACGTTGCCGCCCGCCTCGCCGTCGACGCCCAGGGTCTGCGCGCGCCAGGTGCCGGTGCCCACGAACACAGCGTCGTAGCCGTCGCGGAACAGGTCGCCTATGAGCAGCGAGGCGCCAATGGAGGTGTTGTGGCGTATTCTTACGCCCAGGCTCACGAGCAGCGCCTGGTAGCGGTCGATCTCGTCCTTGGGCAGGCGGTACTCCGGGATGCCGTAGCGCATGATGCCGCCCAGGCGCGGGTTGGCGTCGAATATGGTCACGTCCACGCCCACCTGTGCGAGCCTAAGCGCGGCGACCAGGCCTGCCGGGCCGCCTCCGATTACGGCCGCGCGCTTGCCGCACGGCTCGGGCTTTTCCATGCGCAGGCGATGCAGGTAGGCGCTGGACACGTAGTGCTCGATGGCACTAAAGTGCACGGGCGTGCCCTTGCGCCCCAGCACGCAGTGGCCCTCGCACTGCGCGCCGTGGTTGCACACGAGCGAGCACACCGCGCTCATGGGGTTGTTTTGGAACAGCAGCGCCCCGGCCTCGTCCAGCCTGCGCTCGCGGAAGAGCTGGATTACCAGCGGAATGGCCGTGCCGACGGGACACCCCTTCTGGCATTGGGGCCGCTTGCAGTTGAGGCAGCGCTCCGCCTCCTCGACGATGTGCAGTGCCATGGTGTCTCCTCTCTTTTGCGGGGGCCGGCCGCCACGCCGATGTCCCAGTCCCTAAAGTTGGGGCATACCATCCTTGTAATCATGCCCGTTCCCACGACGCCAACCTTCATGTGCGTTCCCTTCTTTCGTATACCTTACCGTCTGTGACTTGCCCTATGCAACATCCGCGTCCCAGCGCGGAGCTTTCTTGCCAAGTGCCTGCTCCAGCGAACGCAGCACGACCTCATGGTCGAGTCCGTTGTGCAGGCCGCTCACGGCAAGCGTTGCCACCCACTCGTCGCCCACACGGATGGGGAAGGCGCCACACGAGGCGACCTCGTCGGGCACCTTGGCCCACACCTCGTCCAACGACCTCCCGTTTGCCAGCACCTCGAGCTGGGGCCACGGACTTGCATGGCCCGCCGCCACGGTGGCGTTGCGCTTGCCTGCCGCGAACATGAGGTTGCGCTCGCCCTTGTCATCGGCGAGCCACTGAAACCACGTGGCAGCGTCGCTCTCGCGCGTGATGGTGACGGTGTAGGTCTCGTCGTATTCGGGCGCGAGTCGGGCGGCGATGGTGCCCAACTCGAGGGCACGAACCGCATCGAAGCTCTCGTAGCGCAGCACGCGCTCCTGCTCCAGCAGCACCTTTTGTGCCTTGCGCGCCTCGTTGGGGGGCGATGGTCTTGTCTGCCATGGTCTTACCTCAAATCCTTGGTCGCGTCCTCCAGGATGCGCAGCTGCGCGATGGTCTCCTCCGGCTTGACGAGCTGGGGCGCGCCGTTGGCAACTGTCTCGTAGAGTGCCTCGTAGAAGGCCGAGTAGGTGCTGCGCACCGTCTCCACGCGCTCCTCGTGGAAGGTGCCGTCCTCGTCGTAGTAGCGCAGGGTACCGTACTGCTCGGGCGTGTCCAGGCCAAAGTCGTCGTGGCCGGCCGGCAGGTAGAACTTCTTGAGGTCGCGCTCCTGTTGGTCCTTCTCGACCTTTATAAACGTGCCGCGCTCGCCGTACACCTCAAAGCTTGGCCGCTGGATGGCGGCCAGGTAGCTCGACGCTGCCGTGGCCTTGATGCCGGCCTCGTCGTAGTACAGGTCGAAGTCGAAGTACATGTCCGGCTTGCCCACGCCGCCAAGCTGGCGAGCCTCTGCGTGCCATCGGTTGGGAATCTTTGTACTTGAGGTAAGGCATGGGCGCAAGCGATGCGTCCACATTGGCAGGGCTGGAAGTTGTTTTCACCGATTCGTGTTGAGAGGATCGGTATTTTGAACCATCCGCCCATCGCTGGGCGGGCATCTGCCGAGAATGCGAGTGGTGCTAAAGAATCTGCCGGGATTGCAAGTCGTGCCACTAAATCTGCCGAGAACGCGAGTCGTGACAGGCACCACTCTCGATTTCAACAGATTTCGTGGCACGACTCGCAATCCCGGCAGAAGCAGCCTGCCTTCCGTGGCACGACTCGCGATCCCAACAAAAAGCGTCCGCCCGTATTCAAGCACTTGAGGACTAGCGACCTAAGCTCCTGCCAAAAATACACTTCTCAACGCGAGCGGGACATGCCGCGTAGTGGACATGGTCTCAGGTATTGGAAAACCTTGGCATCTGGCCTATGCTCTCGTCAGCAGGAAGTCGCAGCGTTCGGCGCCATTCGCGAGCGTGCCGCTGCGCTGGAACGTTATGCCGGGGAGGTTGCCGTACGCGTACTCGTCGTTGGCGCAAAACAGCGGAGCAATCTCTGGCGCACCGGCGGCGGTGCAGTGGCGCAGATACGGGCAGGCAAGGATGTCCATGCGCAGGCGTCTGGTGGTGCATTCGTGTATGTGCTGCTCAAAGCCGGCCTTCTCGCCAAAGAGGCGGCGACCCATGATGCCAAAGAGCTTCATAAAGACGCTCCGCATGCCAGGCGCCCGCAGCAGCTTTTGCAGCGCCTCGCCTTTGGCCAGCGCCGTCTGGCGCATGAAGTTGGCACAGATTTGCTTCGCCTCCTCGCGTCCGCAGCGATTCGCGATGGCTAGGAACAGCGCGCACATGGGATAGATAAACCCCTCGGCATGCATGCGCTCCCCGTCGCTCAGGTCGGCCGTGGTGGCAATCAGTCCTTCGAGCCGCTGCTCTGCGTCCACCCAGATCCTGGCCGCATCGTCTGTGCCAAAGCGGTCGCACAGGGCAGCGATGAGCGGGTCGAACTTCTTGGCTGAGAGCAACATGGGGCTCCTCGATCGTCTCAAGCAGTTAGCTTATGCTAACACATTCGAGACCCAGAGGACCGCAAGCTTCGGCAATCCTACCGACGCCAGCACGAATCTGGTCTGCCCGTGAAGAGTTCTGCTTCGCGCTACCTCTTCATGCATGCCGTTTGCAGCAAGGTCCTGTACCATGGAAACCATCGCATTCGCAACGCGCCGATTGACCGCCCCTCGTGCGGCTGACAGAAAGGATCTACTCATGATTAAGCTTGCGCTCTCCGATATGGACAACACGCTCATCCCGTTTGGCCGGGAGCGCGTCTCGCAACGCACCATCGACGCCATTCACGCCTGCCAGGAGCAGGGCGTGGACTTTGGCCCCACGACCGGCCGAGACCGCGCCGAGCTCGCGAGCTTCTTTGGCGGAGACCGCAGCTGCTACAACACGGCCGTCGCGGTCAACGGCCAAAAGGTCTACTACCTGCGGTCGCTGGTCTTTGAGCGGAGCCTTGATGAGAAACCCTTGCGCAAGGCCGAGCGTATGGTGGCCGAACGTCCCGGCTGCGCGTTCGTGACGTATCGCTCGGATGGCCTTGGCGATTGGGTGGGCGTCTCGCGCGAGGAGCTGGGCTCGATGTACAATCGCGCCTTTCTCGCGGGCGGGATGTGGCACGAGCGGCTGCCTGTGTATCCTGTGGGAAAGGCCGGGGTCATTTGCATGGGAAGCCAGGCTGAGCTCGAGGAGCTGCAGGCGGAGCTTGCCGAGGTCTGCCCGGAGCTCGACTTTCCCAACACCGTCGATCGTTGGCTGGACGTTTCCATCAAGGGTTGGACAAAGGTGGAGGGCGTAAAGCAGCTCATGCGCACGCTCAACCTCACGCCCGACGAGGTGTGCGTGTTTGGCGACGCGGACAACGACCTCACGATGCTCTCGTACGTGACCAACTCGTGCGCCGTTGCCAACGCCAACGACAACGCCAAGGCTGCGGCTCGCTGGCATATTGGTGCCTCCGCAGACGACGGCGTGGCCATTGCCCTGGAGCAGATTGCAGAGGCCGCGCGCCTGTGCAACGAGCGCGGGACCGAGGACGTGATGCCCGCGTTCATGTGCTGAGCAAGACGGTCGCGCGGTTGGCGTTGGTAGCGTTTGGGGACACATGACGGCGGCTTTTGCCCCGCATGCGTCCCCAAACACTACCATCGCACGTCTCAGTTTACACATGCGTAAAGTTATCCTATACTTCACGTATACGTAAATTCTGTTCATAATGTACGCAAACGTACATCCAAGAGGAGCCGCGATGACGGAAACGCCCATATGGGAAGGAACCGACTTGGGGCACGCCCTGCGCGACCGCAGGAAGCACTTGGGCATTCTTCAATCAAAGGCCGCGGCAGACCTCGGCTTTTCGCATCGGCTCGTCTCGGAGATAGAGAACGGACGCGACACGGTCGCCTACGGAAAGATACTGCGCTACGCCAGCTATCTTGGGATGGGCCTCGTGATTCGGGAGCATGGTTAGTCATGGCAGGCAGGCGATACTACGAGCTGAGGCTCTTCGACAGATGTCTCGTTGAGTTCTCAATCGACGACACGCCCTTTGGCCCAGAGGTAACCGTGGTCGACTTTGATGACGATGCATGGGACCTTATGCCTTGCGGCATCTCGCTCGATGCGGACGGAGTCTGGACTTGGCTCGAGACGCGCTCTATTCCCACCAACAGGAAGAACGCCACGCAGATTTGCAGGAGCTTGGGGTTTGAGCTTGGGGACCGTGAGGCGTTGTACCGAACAAGCATGGGTCTCTCGCTCAACGACTCCTATTGGGTCGTGCCCAGAGGCTTTACGGGGCGCTTCGACGACTTCAACCTGTACGACAACCCCTTTAGCGAGGCCATTGGTGCGCTGGCAGTCGCAAGGGAGCCGAGCGTAGCCGACTTGCATGGCAATACGCCGGAGCTCACGACTGACGGCACCCTGCGAAAGGGCTGGCGAATCGTTAACGACGTGAGAACACTCTATAAGGGCTCGACGGATGGCTTTGTGCCTGGCGAGCCCGTGTCAGAGTACCTTGCCTCATTGATTGCGCGCGATGCTGGTCTTGACGCCGTTGCCTACAGCATTGAATCATGGGATGGCGAGACTTGCTCGACATGCGAGAACTTTGCATCCAAGCAGGTCTCGTATGTGCCTTTTGCCGTGGCAACGGGCGAGACGGGTCTTGCGGGTGTGCTGCGTTGGTGTGTCGAGATGGGGGCTGCGTGTTTAGAAGACGTGTGCAGCATGCTTGTCTTCGACGCACTCGTTTGCAACACCGACAGGCACCTCACGAACTTTGGGGTGCTTCGAGATAATGCTACTGGGAAGGCGATTGGCTTGGCGCCTATCTTCGATAATGGTAGGAGTCTCTTTCCCAACGTCGCCGATGATGATGAGAAACAGTTTATGCTTGAGGCCAGTCTTAGGGCGCCTGCCTTTGGAGGGACCAGCTTCCTGGAACTGGCTGGGCGCATTAAGGGGGAGGTCCAGCAGGAGATGC
Organism: Coriobacteriales bacterium; assembly: GCA_030529625.1. Classification (GTDB taxonomy): domain Bacteria; phylum Actinomycetota; class Coriobacteriia; order Coriobacteriales; family Atopobiaceae; genus RUG440. Next base: position 49,341 of record JAUMWN010000002.1, on the reverse strand, counting down.
TCGAGCGCGTTGCGTCACGTGGAATCGTGGGAAACGTGTTGGCAGGAAGACGCAGGGTTGCCTGCTTGGATGCTTTTGTTCGAGAACAGGCCAAAGAGCTCGCCGCTTTGCCGGTTGTCCACCATACCGAGCTCGCCAAGATGCTACGCGCATCTGTTCCCCTGAGGGCAAAAAGCAGCGGAGAAGTTCGCAGAATACGCCCGTAGGAAGCGCGTAGCCCATTCCCGACGATGCCTATGTCGTCGCGCCGTACTCGCGCATACTCTTGCTCATCGACGTACCTCCACGTGGCCGTTGGCTAGAGCCCAACGTCCCACATGATAACTAGCAGGCAACTAAAACCGTTCTGCGCGCCATGCCGTGCCGCAACAAAAGCGCAGGTGAGAAGGCCGGCCATCCCGCAGCCCAACCCCGAGGCGCCCAAAATGTGATTCTGCGGCAACTAAAACCGCCCCGCCTCACGCGGGCAGCCGAGTTCCACAGCATGATGGCGCGATAGCTTGCGTCCAGCCGGTCCATCAGCCTCATGCTCAGCTTGCGCGGGCGAATGAGCGAGAACAGGTCGGACTCGGTGAGCGTCACGTCGGCCACCTCGCGCGCGATGCGTCCCGCCGACTGCTGGTTGCCGCCCGTGAGCAGTACCACGTGCGCAAACCCCAGCACCACACGCATGCCCTCCAGAGACGACGCAAGGCCGTGCGCGACCACGTACTCCACCTCCGCGTAGCGCTCGCGTCCAGGCTGTCGTAACACACAACGACCGAGCCGATGCGCGGGTACACAGTTGCCTTCGTCACGGCAGGGTGATTGGCGAGGAGCTTGCAGAGGGAGTCTACGTCTACCCAGCTCCCACCGCTCACCCGTCTCACTGCGCCCCCGCAGCGTCAGGAGCCGTGGGAAATGGTTGTGTTTCCACTGTCTATATTCACTCCAATGCGGGCGTGACGTCCCGCGAGAAGGGAGCGGCTCATGGGAAGCGCAAAACATACGTTCGGGGGGGGGGTTTCCGTAAGCTCACGTTGAGCCTGGTCGCGGCCTTGGTGTTGGTGCTGGGCCTGTGCCCGGCGGTCGCCCTTGCCGGCGAGGTCGAGGTCGAGCCCGAGGGCACCGTGGAGCCGGTGGCCGTCGTACAGATCGAGAGCGTCGGCGAGAAGGAGCCCGAGGTTTCGGTGCAGGCGGATTTTTATCCCCTCTGGGTTGGCGGCACGCAGGTGTCGGTTACCAACAAGACAGACATCCCGGCAGCAGCAGGCGCAACGAAAACTGGCACCGCCAGCTACGACCCGGACAGCAATACCGTGACGCTGACCAACTACACCTTCGACGATACTTCGAATACCGATAAGGCAATCGACTACACGGGCAAAGAAAAGGATCTGACCATCGTGCTCGTCGGCGACAACAGCGTCAGGGCCAAAGATGAAGGCGTTTATTCGTATGAGAAAGGCATCGTCATAAGCGGCGACGGTACCCTTACCGCAGAGGGTGGCTTCGACGGCGTCTACAGCTACTTGTCTGAGGTCACCATCAAAGACAACGCCACGGTTACCGCCATCTCCAAAGGTTCGCAATACTCGATAGGCATTAGAGCTAACTCCAACATCACCATTAGCAACGCCGAGGTGACCGCCGAAGGTAACGAAAAAGGCATCGTATCATATGGCACGGTTGCAATCACCGGCGGCAAGGTGACTGCCACGGGTGGCAAAAACGGCATCTCCGCCATAAACGGCGTGGTTGTGGGAAAGGACGTCACCAAATTCATCGCGTCGGGTGGCACCAGAGCCTTTGATAAGAACACGAAGGTGACGAACGCCGTCGCTGGCCTGGGCTGGTCGGACGCGGCGGGAACGGGTGCCGGAAATTCCATCGCCGTCAACGATGAGGGTCAGACGCTGGAATACAAGAAGGTTCAGTTCCCGGTGTCCACGTATGCCGTCTCCGTGAAAGCCGACCCGGCCGAGGGCGGCAAGGTTGAGGCGAGCGCGGAGAAGGCCGAGGAGGGCGCGATCGTGACCCTCACCGCCACGGCGACCGACGGGTACGAGTTCGTCAACTGGACCCTTGAGGGCGACGGCGCCAAGCTCGACAACGCCACGACCACGCTCACCATGGGCGCCGCCGACGTCACCGCCACGGCCAACTTCAAGAAGCAGGAAGAGAAGAAGGAAGAGCCGGTGGTCGTCCCCGACGCCTCCGTCACCGCCCACGTGCAGCGCATCGGCTGGATGGACCCCGTCATCGACGGCACCGCCGCGGGCACCACGGGCAAGTCCCGCCGCGTTGAGGCCGTGCAGATCCAGCTTACCGGCGAGGCAAAGGACGCCTACGACGTCTACTACCGCGTCCACGTGCAGCGCATCGGCTGGATGGCCTGGGCCAAGAACGGCGAGGAGGCAGGCACGCAGGGCATGAGCCGCCGCGCAGAGGCGATCCAGGTCGTGCTCGTGAAGAAGGACGCGCCGGCGCCAGACGCCACGTACAAGGGCGTCACGCAGCAGTACGCCAAGGCCTTCGTCAAGAAGTGGGCCACGCGCTAACGCCAAGCCGTACTCGGGGGACACACCTCTTCGAGGTATGTCCCCCGTGTCCTCTCACCTGGGAAAAGGGGCCAGACCCCTTTTCCCAACTCGGGATCCGCTGGAATCTGCAGTGATGCACAGGTCCGGCGTCGACGTTTGCCGAAAACTGCAGCGGTGCGCAGATAATCTATGCACCAGTGCAGTTCTCAGCATATCTTCGCGGAGAATCAACACCCCCCTCCCGCGCGCCACAACCCCCCCCGCGCCCGGCGGCCCACCACGGAAGTTTTCGGCAGACTCTTCAGCTGACGGGACAAAGGGATGAGCTTGCAGTTAGGGGTGCCCTTACCTGTACAGGTAAGGGCACCCCTAACTGCGGATTCTTTACAAACAGACCTGTGACCTGCGGCTTTGCAGGAGGGCTGCAGATAAGGCCGGTCTTATCTGTACAGTTTGGGGAGCTCTTAGCTGCGGATGCCCACGTGTGGTGGTCCGGGCGGTTTTCTGGAGGTGCCGTTCACTCGTGAGATGGGGATGAGTGTATGGAATTCCGGGCTCCGTATATACGGGGCCGCATTGTCGGGCTCCTGACCTGCGGTTTTGCGGGTCTCGTTTTCGCCATACGGAGAAAAGAGCCTCGGAATTCAAACACTGACCCCAATTACGCGAGTGAACGGGTATCTGAGAAAACCATCGATGTCTAGAGCACTCGCGGGAATGTCCAAAAGGGAAGAGGCACCTTTGGAACACATCCAGCAACCTTTGCGGTATGGCATGGCCCTACCCAGTGTCCCAAAAGTGCCTCTTCCCTTTTGGACATCAGTCACGGCCAGACGGAACTGGGAGAGTATCCCCTAGGTTTCACCTGGGCTATTACCATGCCGTGCTACAGCTAAGGAATGGTAGAGTCTTAAGCGTCTATTCATCTACGGGCAGACCCGCGAGAAGGGAGCGACTCATGAGAAGTGCGGAGCAGTCGTTCGAGGGGAGGTCGCTCCGCAGGTTCGTGCTGAGCCTGTTCGCGGCACTCGTGATGGTGCTGGGGCTGTGCCCGGCTATCGCCCTGGCCGGCGAGGTCGAGGTCGAACCGGAGGGCGCCGTGGAGCCGGTGGCCGTCGTGCAGGGCGAGGACGTCATCGCTGAGGAGCCAGTGGTGACGGTGCAGGATGGCCTAGTGGGTGAGGTGAAGGACTATGGCCTTAGGGTCGGCGGCACGCAGGTAACGAGCGATAACGCTGGCAACGTCTTTGGCGACGGCAAGGTGAGCTTCACGCCCGCTGCGGGTGGCGGTGGCACTTTGACGCTCAATGGCTACACCTTCGACGGTACACAGCTCTCTCCAGAGTGTGATCGTGGAATCCAGTACTCGGGCGGTGGAGACCTGACCATCGAACTTAAGGGCAGCAACAGCATCAAAGCCACAGTATTTGGCATTGCTGGCCGTATTGATTATGACCCTTCGGAAGGCAGCAACAGCATCATCATTACCGGCAGCGGTAGTTTGATCGCCACTGGCATGGGTGGCGGCATTAGGGCCCAAAACATAACAATCAACGGCGGCACCGTCACTGCCATCGCCAATGGGAAAGAAAACTCTGGCGGCATCAGTGCTCCCGGCGGCAACGTGACGATCGGTGCAGGTATCAACGTCAAGGCCGGTGCAGACGAGAAGAACGATGTAGACGTTACCGGCAAAGCCTACGAGAGCTGGGACAAGTCGAAGTGGGTACAGACCACCGCCATCGTTGCGGTCACGGGCGTAACGGTCGATCCGGCGACGGTGTCCATCGCCGTAGGCGATTCGAAGGAGCTGAAGGCGATCGTCACGCCTGACGACGCAGCCGACAAGACCGTCACGTGGAAGAGCGACGACGATGACGTCGCCAAGGTCGACGCCAACGGCAAGGTCACCGCCGTGGCCGTCGGCAGGGCGTACATTACCGCTACGGCGAATGACGGCAGCGGCAAGTCCGGTAAATGCGTGGTGTCCGTTACGCCGCCGCCCGTGACGGCACCCACCGTCACCGCGCATGTGCAGCGCGCGGGCTGGATGGATTCCGTGGCAGACGACGGCGGCGCTGGCACCGTTGGCAAGTCGCGCCGGCTCGAGGCGCTCACGCTCAAGCTTCCCAACAGCATTTCGGGCGGCATAGAGTACCGCTGCCACTTGCAGAAGTCTGGTTGGGAGAAGACCTGGAAGTCCGACGGCCAGGTGTCCGGCACCACTGGCCAATCGCTTCGCGCGGAGGCCTTTGAGATCCGCCTCACCGGGGAGGCGGCGGACATTTTCGACATACGCTACCGCGTGCACTCCCAGCGCTTAGGCTGGATGGGCTGGGCGGAGAACGGTCAGCCCGCTGGCACCACGGGCATGAGCCGCCGCGCCGAGGCGATTCAGGTCGTGATTGTCCCGAAGGGCTCGGACGCTCCCGGCAAAACCTACAACGGCGTCACCCAGAGGTACCTCCAGGAATACGCCAAACTGTAGAGGCACTGACCAGACTCTTGGGAGTATCCCCAGAGTGTCACGGTCAAACGGGACTCGGGGGACACACCTCTTTGAGGCATGTCCCCCGAGTCCCATTCATCTCTTCTCGGACGATTAGTGTGCACGGTGGGCTACTGCCATGGGACGCCTCTTACCCGAGTCCCTATTCCCCGCTAGGGAGTGCCTCTTGACCCTCGTAAATGCGATACCGGTGCTCCGGATCTGCCTTTGCCTCGTAGAGGGCGACGTCGGCCTTCTTAAAGAGTTCGGAATAGTTAGTCTCGTCGCCGTGGTAGAGGGCAACGCCAATGCTCAGGCTTATCCTTTGCTCGCCGCCTGCTAGGACGACGCCTTGCGATGCGCCCTCCACGACGTCGTGGGCAATCCGCGGGGCGGCGTCCGGGCTGTCGGCGTTGGTGATGAACGCGATAAACTCGTCTCCGCCAAATCGGCCCACGATCTCGTCTGCGGTAAACGCCTTGCCAAGGAAGCCGCCAAGCTGGCGGATCACGTCGTCTCCCACGTCGTGGCCGTACGTGTCGTTGATCGACTTGAACCGGTCGATATCCATCACAAACAGAATCCCCTGGTCCGTCGACTCGTCGGCCAAAAACTGGTTGATTTCCCTAGTCAGGGCCCCCTTGTTCTTGAGTCCCGTCAAATCGTCCGTGTCCTTTTGGATGCTGAGTTCCCGCGTGAGGACGAACTCCTTAATGCGAAGCGAATTGGCGATCACGTTGAGAAAGACACCCACGACGGTAAAGGCAACCACGTTGCCAAAGTCGATCAGCCAAATGTCGTACGGCTTTACGCTATACCCCCACAGCAGGAACACGGTGGCCGCGACGCCAAGCTCGATGGCCATAAAGAACGGCTTGTCGATCATAAACATGGGCGTGATTAGCAAGAAGGCGATAAAGGTCACCGCGGGGGTGTCGGGCCTGCTCATGGAAAGGAAGCAGCCAAACAGGAACAGCAGGGAAATCGATAGATAGATGAGAAGTTGCGCGACAATCGAGTCCTTCTTGAGGACAAAGAAGGGGACGATGGCGATTACCGAATAGACGAACGCCAGCAGGTATAGCCAGCCGTTTGCCCTCATCAGGCCATAGCGTAGCGAGCCAATGAACAGAGCACCAAACACCGCAGCCATAAGGAAGTGAAGGATTCGCCACACCTCGAAGTTAGAGGCATATGCGTCTCGCTTTATCGCGTTGTATTCGTCTTTCTCGATTCCGCAGTAAAAGAAGTAATTGCGGATGGTCCGCAGCACGTTCATGCTACACGAGGCGTGGGTGACAAGACGTGCGGCAAGGTGAAGCAAAGCGCAGGTGCATGGTGCAGAGAAGGCCTCCTTGGTCGTATGTGCTTCTTGGAACATTCTACATGAGGCCCAAGAGTTTCGTGCCACCAAATCGGCGCGGCACGCGGCCCCCGCTGAGGCCAACAAGTGCCAGCTTGTGGCGTCGGGCTATATAATTACATGAGACAAGGGCGGCTGTACGCTCACGAGTCCGCCCCGTCCTTTCGAGTGCGTCTGGCGAAAGGGGAGCGGCATGATTCGCATTGCCATCTGTTGTGGGGGAGGGTTCTCGTCGAGCACCATGGCGGCACACCTCAACAAGCAGCTCAAGGAGAAGGGCCTGGAAGACGAGGTGTTCCTGGAGTTCATTCCCTTTGCGAACCTCTATGGCGCCGAGTCGGCCTTCTCGGCGGGCGTGCAGCGCGACCGTCAGGACGAGGTTGACGTGGCGCTTTTGTGCCCGCACCTGGAGTACCCGGCGGCAACGGCGGCCAAGGAGGGCAAGCTCCGCATCCCCGTGTTCGTGCTGCCCATGCGCATGTATGGCCTGGTGGATATCGAGAACTTCGTTGAGGAGGCCGAAGACGTACTGGAGCTGTGGCGCAACGGCGCCCAAAACGTGGTCACCTTCCCTGACGAGCCGCGTTCCATGACCGCGCCGCGTGTCGTGTCTCACCGACGCTGGCTGGCCAAGCAGGGCAAGTAGCGTAGTATAGGGTTAGTCCCCAACAGAGAAGGTCCATCATGAAAAAGCTTTTATATGCCATGCGCCACTGCGAGACCCTATTTAACGTCCAGCACAAGAGCCAGGGGTGGTGTGACTCGCCCATCACGCCGCGCGGCGTGGAGCAGTGCCGAATCGCCGGCGAGGAGCTCAAGCGTCGTGGCGTCGTGTTCGACCACTTCTACTCTAGCACCTCCGAGCGCTGCTGTGACACAATGGAGCTCGTGTGCCAGACCGCGTTTGGCGAGGTCAAGCCCTATGAGCGCAAGAAAGGACTGCGTGAGTGCGGCTTTGGCATCTTCGAGGCCAAGGACGACTTTATCGAGCCGGAATTTGGTCCGGGCGGGCTGTTGCAAATGCGCGGCCTGGTGATGAGTGCGGCCGGTGGCGAGGGCGACGCGCAGGTTAACGAGCGCATCGTTTCGTGCATGAGCGAGATTATGGCCAACCCAGACGTGCGCAACGTGCTGGTCGTGGGATCGGGCGGTTCTCTCGTGCACTTTTACATGCAGGTGATGGGCTTTGCGTTTAATGGTCCGCGGGCCAACACCAACTGCATGACCTACGTCTATGAGTGGGAGGACGGGGTCTTTTCCAGTGTTGAGGTCTACCAGCAGGACTTTGACGGCCTGGACTGTGGCGGTCTGGACGGGTCGGGGGTTCCCAACCGCTGGGCAGTCGACCTAGACGCGGCGCGCGCGGCATTTGCGGAGTAGGTCGTCTCTTCTCAGCGTAGCTGGATCGCTCCTGTCGGATGACATGGCCACTGCGTTGTGCCCGCCTATAGCAGACAGTGAGTAAAACAGCCGTCCTGGTAGATGCCAAAACTGGCGGTGCCATCCTTGGGAATGCCCACGCTGCCGGGGTTGAAGCACCAAACGCCGGGCATCTGCTCGCTCTCCTCGCTCACCTTAATGTGGGTGTGTCCGTACACGATGGCGTCTCCGGGCGCGAGGTTGGGCAGGTTGCGTGCGCTATTGTGCAGGCCGGGCCCGTACACGTGGCCGTGCGTGCAAAACAGCACGTGCCCGGTCGCTGGGTCAAAAATCTGGTTGTACGTTGCCATGCAGGGGAAGTCGAGCACCATTTGGTCCACCTCCGCCTCGCAGTTGCCGCGAATCGCCACGATGCGGTTGGCATGCGCGTTGAGCATTGCGATCACGCGCTTGGGGGCGTAGTCGGCAGGCAGGTCGTTGCGCGGACCGTGGTACAGCAGGTCGCCAAGAAGCACGACGCGGTCGGGCTCGTGGGTCTCGATGGCTTTGACGAGCGACGCGCACGCATCGGCTGCCCCGTGGATGTCGGACGCAATGAGCAGCTTCATGACTCTCCTTTCCGTGCGTGGAACCTGGCACCAGTATACCCGCGCCGCTCCGCACCGTCTCTGTGGCGCCGTTGGCATACACTGGTGGGAAACGCACCGGACGCGCAGGACGCCATGACGGGGGTGAATGATGGGGGAGACCAACCTTGTGAGCTGTGCCAACCGTAACCGGGAGGTCTTCAACGAGGCCCTTGGACCGTACGTGGCCACCAAGCTCGAGCAAGTGGTGTATGGGCTGCCGCGCGGAAAGACGCGGGGGTGGTTGGATGCCTCAGGCTGCGTGTGGTGTCTCTTCGACGACGAGGGCTTCGTGCGCTCAGGCGATGCCGGCCGGCGCCTGTGCGCCGAGAAGGGCGAAGACTGCGGCCTGCAGGTGTACTGGAGCATGGGAGACGTCGTGATGCCCGGCGCCTGCAACGAGCGCTGGGTGGCGGAACGCATCGTTGAGGAGGCCATGCGCCAGCTCTCCAGCCGCGGGTATCGCTGCGCGGTCGAGGAGCGAGAGGTCGAGGGTCAGATGCACCTCGGCGTGCGCTTTTGCAAACGACTGCTGGGCGTATGAACTCGGGAGACAGTCCCCCAGTACAGGTAGACAAAGGGGACAGTCCCCCGAGTCTACCTACCGCGGCACAGTTGTAGGCCCGCGCATAGTGGTAGACGCGGGGGACAGTCCCCTTTGTCTACCCCTGCACATCCAGAAAGTTAGTCGATGCGAAGCAGGACGCCGCCAAAGGCGGGAAGGTCGAGTGCGAGCGTGCCGTCGGCGATTGCGATCTGCTCGTCGTCCGCGTCGGGCGTCATGCCGCCAAAGCGCTGCCAGCTGGTGTCGAGCAGCATGGTAGCCGTCGTGGCCTGCGGAATCGTGATGCTCCTGCCAATAAGGTCCTCGTCCGAGAGGTTGAAGGCGCAGAGCAGCCGCTCGCCTGCGGCCGACGTGCGCTCAAAGGCATACACCACGTCCGTCTGGCCAGAGGACTCGCGCCACGCAAAGCCCGTCTTGTCGTAGTCAAGGTCCCACAGCGCGGGCTCGTTGCGGTAGCGCCATCCCAGCTCGCAGAAGAACTGGAAGAAGGCCTCGTGCGCGGGGTATTGGCGCATGAACCAGTCCTGCTCGCGATTCTCATCCCACTCGCGAAGCTGGGCGACCTCGCTTCCCATAAAGTTGAGCTTCTTGCCGGGATGGCAGAACATGTACAGGTAGAGCGTCCGCGCCTGAGCGAGCTTAACGTCCAGATCCGCACCGCTCATCTTGTTGGCAATCGTGGCCTTGCCGTGGACCACCTCGTCGTGGGAGAGCGGCAGCAGGTAGCGCTCGTTGCCAAAGTAGTCCATGGAGAAAGTGAGCTCGTGGTAGTTGTCTAACCTCTGGTCGGGCGTCTTTTGGAAGAGGTCCAGCGTGTCGTGCATCCAGCCCATGTCCCACTTGTAGTCGAATCCCAGGCCACCCTCCTCCACGGCCTTGGTGGTGCCAGGCACGTTGGTGGAGTCCTCGGCCACCATAAACGTGCCGGGATTGAGCGACTTGCAGCCGGAGTTGAAGGTCTTCACAAAGTCCATGGCCATACCGTTTATGCCGCGCGTCTCGTCGCCTTGCCAGTAGATGATACGGCTGATAGCATCCAGGCGCAGCGCGTCAAAGTGATAGGCTCCCAGCCAAAAGTTGGCCGCGCTCTGCAGGAATGAGCAGGTCTCGCCACGCGAGTGAATAAAGTTGCGGCTTCCCCACTCGCTTACGCCTACGGCGTCGTTGGGGTACTCAAAGAGCGGAGTCCCATCGTAGTCGGCCAGTGCCCATGGATCGAGGGCAAAGTGCACGGGTACGAAGTCCAGGATGGCGCCAATGCCTGCCTGGTGCAGCGCGTCAATGAGCGTCATGAGCTGCGTGGGCGTCCCGTAGCGGCTTGTGGCTGCGTAGAAGCCCGTGGGTTGGTAGCCCCAACTGCCGTCGAAGGGGTACTCCGTGAGCGGCAGGAACTCCACGTGGGTAACGTCCAGCTGGGTGAGGTGCTCCACGAGCGGGCCGGCCAGCTCGTCGTAGGTGTACCAATCGGCTGGGTCCTCGGAGGGCTGGTCTAAGGAGTGCTTGCGCCAGGAACCCATGTGCAGCTCGTAGATGTTGAGGGGCTTGTCGCGGCAGGTGTCGCGCGAGGCCATCCAGTCCGCGTCGTGCCACTCGTGGGTAAGGTCGGCAACGATTGAGCGGTGGGCAGGCCTCAGTTCCATCTGCATGCCGTAGGGGTCGCAGTGGTCAACGGAGGTCCCGCCGTGCCAGATGCGAAACTCGTATGCGTCGCCCGCGTTTACCGTGGCCACGTACGCCTCCCAAAAGTTGCCGTCGGCAACCTTGCCCATGGGCAGGACCTCGTCGTTGAGCACCAGCTCCACGCCTTCTGCCGCAGGCGCGAAGGTCCTAAAGGTGGCCCCGCCGCTCTCGTTGCGCAGGCAGCCAAGCATGTGATGCGCGTAGAACTCCTCGCCGGCATAAAAGTTTTGCGTGTTCAAGGTGTTGTCCATACTCGCATCTCCGTTCTCGCATGGGCTGTGCGGCCGCTGGAGTGCCCGCCGATCCGTTCGTGATTACACTCATTATGCATCATCGCGATGTTGTCCTCAGATACACGCAAAAGCCAATGGGCAAAAGCATGCGATTGGCCCGTGTGCGGACGCCTGGCGAGACGGGCGTGGGCGTCGCGGATGGCGCGTGCGGCGTGCACAATTCCACGTCGAATCACGTCCCTGCCGTGCGCAATTCTCACCAGAAATCGCGCACGGTAGGGATCCCATACAACGTCAAATCGTACACGGCGTCTACGCCCAAGATGCTACTATGGGCGTTATGACAAAAGACGCGGGGGCCGACAAGGCCCAGACGGCGATGGATGTGGGGGAGATGCAGATGGACGCTGCGCAAGCGCAAGGAGGCCAGCCGGCCGAGGATGTGCGTGCCGGGGAGCACGCCCACGAGGGGCACGCGGCACACCACCACGGGCACGAGGGCCACCATCACGACAAGCCCATGACTCCCGAGGAGGTCGTGAGCTCGCTGCTCGTGCTGGGTCAGGTGGCGCTCAACGCAGGCGACTACGAGTCGGCGGTGGAGGCCTACGCGAGCGTGCTGCAGCTCGAGCAAAACGAGGTCGCGCTGTACAACCTCGCCAGCTTCCGTGCGCGCGGGCTTGGGGTGCCGCAGGACTACGTGGAGGCGGCGCGGCTGTTTCACCAGGCGGAGCTTCTGGGCAACGAGCGGGCCGGCATGCTGTGTGCAAAGTGCATGTTCGACTACCTCCACGAGGGCATGGATGAGAAGACGCCGGCGAACCTGTACGCGTCGATGGCCGTGTTTGTCTCACGGGTGTACCCGGAGGCGACCGACCCCAAGCAGGAGGTCAGCCGCGGCCTTACCGCAATCGCAAACACCCTGATCAGCAAGGGCGAGCGTGACCAGGCACAAAAGGTGCTTCGCGCGGCCGAGTTTTGAGCGACGATGCGACCCCACATGCACTCGGGGGACTGTCCCCCGAGTGCATGTGGGGTCGCGTTGCTCGTCTAATGCTGCCTAGCGTTACTCCATCGTGAGCACGGCCTTGATGCACTTGCCCGAGTGGGACTCCTCAAAGGCGCGGTTGATCTCCTCGAAGGGATAGAACTTGATGAGGCGGTCGAACGGGAAGAGGCCCGCCTGGTAGTACTCGATAAGCTTGGGAATGAACAGCTTGGGAATCGCGTCGCCTTCCACGATGCCAATGAGGCTCTTCGCCTCTCCCATGAGCTCCTGCTGGATGTTAAAGGTCACGTCCCCCGTGGCGCCCAGAATCACGCAGGTCCCCATGAAGCGGCAGCTGGCCAGGGCCTTCTTCACGAAGTCGGGCACGCCGGAGGTGTCGATGGAGTAGTCGGTGCCACCATCGGTGATCGCCTTGATGTCGCCCACGATGTCGTCGGTTTCCTTGCGGTTGACCGTGTGGGTGGCGCCAAGCTCCAGCGCGAGTTCGAGGCTGGTGGGGTTGCCGCCCACGGCAATGATCTTTTGACAGCCGGCGATCTTTGCGGCCATGATGGCGCTCATGCCCACGGTGCCGCAGCCAAACACCGCGATGCTGGAGCCAAACTCGGGACGCAGCCGGTTGAGCACCGCGCCGGCACCAGTCTGGATGCCGCAGCCAAGCGGCGCGAACAGCTTGAGGTCGAAGTCGCCCTCGGGAAGCTTTACCGCGCTGGAGGCGTTCACCACCGCATACTCGGCAAAGGAGGACTGGCCAAAGAAGGTGGCCAGGGGCTTGCCGTCCTTGGAGAGCCGCGTGGTGCCGTCAGGCATCACGCCGCCAAAGTTGATGGCGTTAAAGTTCTCGCAGGCATGCTGATGCGCCGTCCTGCAGTTGCGGCACTCACCGCAGAACCCAAAGGAGATGCCCACCTTGTCTCCGGGCGCGAACTCCCTCACGTTCTTGCCCACGGCCTCTACCACGCCGCAGCCCTCGTGACCAAGCACGGCGGGAAGCGGCACGGGAATGACCTGCGCCTTGGCGGCTTCGTCGGTGTGGCACACGCCGCACGCGGCAATCTTTACCAGGATCTCGTCGTCCTTTGGATCGGCCAGCTCAACTTCCTCAATCTGGAAGGGCTCGCCAACGCCCCAAGTAACCGCAGCCTTCATCTTCATCGTCATCCCGCCTCTCTGGTTTGGACGCAACTAGCCGTTGTCGCAATTCTATCCTTTGGAGGCATGCGGGTTACGCAGACGTCTGTGTGTCGCGAGGACTCTCGATGAGCGGTGCCGTGCCTACGAGTACCGGGAGCGGAAGAGCGGGCGCAGTTCGCTGATGGGTGCCTTGCTTTCTATGAGTTCGCGCATGCGCTCCTCCGACTTGGCAATGTCTATGCACTCCTCAAGGACCTTCTCGGCCAGGTTGTAGGGTACGATGCACACGCCGGAGTCGTCTGCCAGCATGAGGTCGCCCGGTTCCACGAGCTTTCCGCACAGGGTTACCGGACCGTTCATCTCCACGCACTCCATGCGGTACTTGCCGGTAATCTGCGTGGTGCCCACGCTAAACACGGGATAGCCCATCTCGCGGATGCTGGACACGTCGCGGCAGCAACCGTTGACGATGTTTCCGGCAAAGCCGCAGCTCATGCCCACCGTGCAGCTCTGGCCGCCCATGTTGGAGACCTCCAGGTTCCCGCCAAAGTCGCTCACCAGCACGTCTCCGGGTTCGCCCAGGTAGTAGATGTCGCGCGTGCTCATCGCAATAAAGTCGTGGTCGTGCGCGCCCTGCGTGGGGGTCTTGCGCACGGGAATGTTGCGGATGGTAACGGCCGGCCCGCAAATCTTGGAGCCGGGAATAACCGGATGGATGTACGAGGAGGGAATGGCCCCGTCGATGCCATAGGAGTCCAAGACGTCCGAGACGGTGGTGGTCATGTCCTCCATGGAGAGGTAGCCGTCAACGACCTGCCTGCTCACGCGCTCAAAGGTAATGCGCGTGATGCGCTCGCGCGGCACGAGGCCCCAAATGCGCCCGGCACGCTCGTACTCGTCGTAGTCGCGGTCGCGCTGAGCGCGCAGTTCGGCCACCTGCCTGTTGTAGCTCTCAACCTGCGTAACGTCCATGGAAGCCTCCCTCTCCCGTGCCAACGAGTGCCTCCATGGTGTGCCGCCCGCATTGCGCGTCTGTTGCGAGCTTGAGTCGGCCACGTGTACCAGCGACAAAACCCCTGTGTCCAACCAGTGAACACTGTGTGCCCACATGTACTGGGGGGACAGTCCCCTGTGTTTAGGGGACTGTCCCCCCAGTACATGTGGGCAGCGCGGCCGCACTTGAGGTAGTATCAAACCGTGGGTGGGAGCGGTCGGAGGGGTCCGCATTACTGCGAGGGAGGCAACCATGGAACGATGGGTTCGCGAGTTTATTGACACCAGCAGCGGCCATGCCATCGTGGTCGCAATCGTGCTCCTCGTGTTTACGATTCTGGCGGCCCGCGCCGTGTCGCGTTTGGTGCGCAAGCTGCTCTCCGCCGAATCCATCCCGCTGCAGTCGAGCACCCTGATTGTAAACATCGCGCGCGTTGGAGTGTGGGCGATTGGCGGCACGCTTATTCTGTCCATGTGTTTTGGCATTGACGTCGCGGCCCTGGTAACGGCCCTTGGCGTTGGCGGCGTGGCGCTATCCCTTGGCTTGCAGGACACCATTTCCAACTTTATTGGCGGGCTGCAGGTTACCATCATGAAGCTCGTCCAGCCGGGCGATCATGTGATTATTGGCTCCACCGAGGGCATGGTGCTGGACGTCACGTGGCGCCAGACGGTGGTAAAGGACTTTGAGAACAACGTCCACACCATCCCCAACTCGGCAATCAACTCGGGCGAGATTGAGAAGATCGAGCCAGCTCACCTGGTTGCCACCATGCTCTCGTTTACCAACGACACACGCGACATAGACGAGACCATCCAAACCATGGAGCGTCTGGCCAAGGAGGCCATCGAGGAGGTCGCCGAGCTGGAGCGTGATCCCTGGATTCTGCTCACGCAGATTGGCGAGTACGGCACGTGGGCAAAGATGCGCTTTGTGCTCAAGGAGATGACCCACGTGCGAGAGGCCCGCAACGCGGCGCTGCGTGCCGTGGCGCCCTACACGCGTCTTAACCTTGACGACGTCCCAGGCGTGCCGCGAGAGCGCTGAGTCACTACGCGGCGGCGCTGAGTCACGCCAAAAACGCATCCAGCGCCGCAAGCCCCGCGTCCAGGCGCTCATCAACGTGCTGCAGGTGGCTGCCCGGACTGGTGCGATAGTCCACCGTGCAGCCGCGCTCGCGCAAAACGTCCGTGCAGGTCTCCATGCGCACCTGTACGGTCTTGAGCAGCGGTCGTGCCGCCCGCCGCTCCTTGGTGCCCAGTGAGAGGAACGCGTAGCGCCCGGACAGGTCCAAAGGCAGCTGGCTGAGGTGCTCCACCCAGCCCTCGTACCAAACCGACCCCGACACGCATGCACAGGCCACGAAGGCATCCGCGTGCGTAAGGGCATACAGCGCAAAGAGTCCGCCAAGCGAATACCCGCAGATGGCGCGGGCGGCAGGTACGAGCCCGTGTGCTGCCTCAATGGCAGGAATCGCCTGGGTGAGAAGTTCGTCGAGCGTGGCGTCCGCCTGTCCACCAAAGGCGGGATCTTCTCGGTAGAGACCAGCTGCGGGCCAAGGGGTGAGCGCGTTGGCCCAGTCGCGAACGGGCACGCTCGCGATGGTGACTCCGCGCATTCTTGCAAGCGAGTCGATGGGTAACGGGTGCTCGGGCGAGTCGATTACAAACACGACCGGCGCGGCACTGCCGCAGGTTCCCACGATTACCGTACCTGAGGTAGCGTCAACGCATGCCATGCGCGTACCCCCCATTTGTCGTCGTTTGCGATACCGTTTGCGAGTGTGTGTCTCTGTGCACCTCTTATTGATACAGTACGTAGCATCGCATTTCCAGCGAGAGGAGCCGCCGTATGAAGATTGACCACCTTGCTATCCACGTCCACGACCTCGAGGGCGCCGCCAAGTTCTTCCACGACTACTTTGGGGCTGAGGTAGACGAGACCTACCACAATCCCAAGACCGGCCTGCGCACCAACTTCCTGCGTCTTGACGAAGGTCCGCGCTTCGAGATTATGACGCGTCCCGGTCTGTTGGACGCCTCCAGCGCCACGATGAGCCACGGCTACACGCACATGGCCTTCGCGCTAGGCAGCGAGGCGGCTGTGGACGAGCTCACCGAGCGCCTGCGCGCCGGCGGCTACGAGATTCTCTCTGGCCCGCGCGTTACCGGCGACGGCTACTACGAGACCTCGCTGCTCGGCTGGGAGGGCATCAACATCGAGATTACGGTGTAATCTCGTCGCGTGAGACCGACGGTCGAGTGAGACCTACTGTCACTTAAGGACGATGCCAAAGATTAGCTGCCTGTCGAGGCCCACCAGTCCGTCCCTTCGATAGGAGGAATGGATGGGGGATTCGTAGGTGCAAATCCCCGTGTCAAAGCACTGATCTGGCCCGATACCTGCGTGCACAAGGTCGTAGGTGACCGCCTTGCTTAGGCTCAAGAACCGTTTGCCGTGCTGCCCTGGCCTAAAGATGTTGCTCAGCTCGTCTGCCGAGAAGCGCTCGGAGAAGGACTCGACCAGTCTCTCGTCCACTTCGCAGCAACGCTGACAGATGGCGGGTCCAAAGGCGGCAACCACGTGTGCGGGGTTCACGCCAAAGCGTGTGGACATCACCGCGAGGGTGTTGGGCACGATTGCGTTGCAGATGCACTGCCAGCCACAGTGCGCGATGGCCGCGACGTGCGTGGTGGGCTCGTAGAGAAAGAGCGGCAGGCAGTCTGCCGCCCAAACGTATACAAGGATTCCGGGAACTGAGGTGACCACGGCATCGTACTTGTCGGCTGGTGCCTCATGGGTCGCTTCCGCAAAGACCTTGACCTCCTGGTCGTTCTCACCGTTAATTGCCAGCACGTTGCCCGTGCGGGCCTGCAGGGCGGGCACGACTCGCTTGAGGGGCATGTGCAGGTAGTCATCCAATGCCGCGCGAATCGCACTGCGTGTGTGCAGGCAGTCGTAGCGCTGCAGGTCCGTGTCGTCGGCACAGATCGTACGAACTGGGTAACGCTCGTCGAGGAACGGAATCGAATCCACGGGCAGCCCCTCCAGGTCTTTGGCATGGTCACTCGTATGAGCCGTCAACCGCGTTATACCACAAAACGGAGCGGGGGACCGATGCGCTGTGTACGCTTGGGAAGAGGTGCATTTGGGGCACGCGCGTGTCCCAAAGGTGCTGGGACGTACGTATGGGCACCCCGGCAGTTGCGTCACGTCAGGAAAAGTGGACATTTTTTTCCGGGTGTCGCAATGCCAACTGGGACAATGTCACGTCCCATTGAAAAATTGTCCACTAGCTAAAATATACAGTGGACAATTTTCTTGTAGACACTTGCGTTTTCGCACTTGGCAGCCAGCCGTATACGAAAAATTGTCCACTTTTGGGTTGGCCCGGCTGTTGTGCGTTCGTGCGCATGTCCTGCAAAGGCACCGCTTCCCAATCGGACACATGAAACTGTGGAACAATAGAGGCCAATGCATACCGTTTACGACGCGTCTGTCGCCATGGCGTGGGAAGGAGGGGCGCATGGATGTGCTGCAGGTACAAAATGCCCTGGCCGCGACGCCGCAAAGCAAAGGCGCTGCCGTGGTGATTCCGCTCGTACCCGGCGAGGACGGGCTTGCCGTGCTGCTGGAGGTGCGCGCCATGACCTTGGACGTTCAGCCAGGTGAGGTCTGCCTTCCTGGCGGGCGCATTGAGGAGGGGGAGGAGCCGCTGGACGCAGCCATCCGCGAGACGTGTGAGGAGTTGCTGGTGGAGCCCCACCAGCTGGAGGTACTTGCCCCGATGGGTCGTCTGGAGGGGCCGGGAGGTCTGCCCCTGTACGTGTTCGTGGCAACGCTTTCGGGCTACGAGGGGACGTTCTCGCCCGAAGAGGTCGACCGCACGTTTTGCGTCTCGCTTGACTGGCTCATGCAGCACGAGCCCACGGCATATCGCGTTGCGTACGAGCCGCGCTATCCCAACGACTTCCCTTGGGAGCTTGTGCCCGGTGGAAGGGCGTATGCGTGGCGCACGAGACCCCACGAGGTGCTCTTCTACGAGGAAACCGACCCTGTGATTTGGGGTGTGACGGCTCGCGTGCTGGAACGTTTTTCTGCCATGCTCGCGCGTGGCTAGCCGGGAAGACGCCCCCGCACTCCTCGAAGCGGCCCACGGGGCGCGAGCGTGCGGCGCTTCCTACGCGAAGTCCCAGCGGTGGAAGGTGGGCACCATCTTGTCGTACGTGCAGAAGCCCTCGAAGCCAAGGCTTGCGAGGTAGTGCTGGAAGTGACGGATGTAGGCGCCCAGGTGCTCTGGGGCGTGGGAGTCCGATCCCAGCGTAATGATGGTGCCGCCCAAGTCGCGATACAGCTCCAGGATCTCGCGCGCGGGCTGACTGTCGGTAAGGCCGTAGCGCACGCTCGAGGTGTTGAGCTCGATGCCCTTGCCCTGGGCAATCGTGTGCTCCAGCGTGGCGGCCACCAGGTCACGGTTGGCCGGGAAGTCCAGGATGCCCGCCGGGTCGTAGCGTTTGATAAGGTCCACGTGTGCAAGCACGCTCCAGTGCGCAAAGCTGGTGGCTACATCGTAAAGCTCCTGATAGTAGGCGCGGTTGTATATCTCCTGACTGCGGCCCTGCTGGAACTCGCCCGTCCAGAACTCGAGGTCGCCCACCTGGTGAATGGAGAGCAGCACGAAGTCCAGCTCGTTGGCCCAGCGTTCCCACAGCGCACTAAACTGGCCAACCGTATGCGTCTGCACGCCAAACTCCAGGCCGGCCTTCACGCGAATCCGGTCCGCCCATCGCTCGCGCAGGTCGGCGATGCAAGGGAAATACGCCGCATAGTCCACGTTCACCACTCGCTGGCCCTCCATCACCTTGGCCGAAAGCGCCTCCTCCCAGTCGGGCTTCACGCCGTAGTCCACGTGGTCGGTAAAGCAGATTTCTTCCAGGTTGTTCTTCCAGGCGTCCTCCACGACCTTCTCGGGGATGTACCAGGAGTCGTCGGAAAACATGCAGTGAACGTGATAGTCGGCGAGCATGACGGGCTCCTTTCTTGCGGCATACCGCAAATCGCTGGTTAAGAGCCAGTATGGCATCGTCGCGTGTGTGCATGGAGCCATTTCCCGCCAAGAGTTGCAACGATGCCGACACTTGGCCGTACCTCGGGCACGTGCCCCTCGCACCCGTTGGCCCGCTTTGGCCGCAACTGTGTACGGGTCCCAATGCTGTGCGTGGTGCCGATTGTGGATAATGGTCTTTGGCGTGAGGTGATGCAGCCAAGAGAGGTGACAAGCGATGACGACCGACGAGATAACGGGGGATGGGCTCAGTCCGCGCTGTATGCGCTGCATGGTGGACAAGTACCTCGACGCCTGTCCTGACAACGTGCCCTGGCGCACGTGTGCCAGCTACCAGCGCCAGGTGTTGCGTATCGTGGCCGATGGATCCCAGACTATGACGGCGCCCGAGATCGGCCATCATCTGAACCACCTGCTCCGCGACATGTTTGGCATAGAACGCGACTATACCCAGGTGAAGCATCACTTCAACCAGCTCGTGATGGGCCTTGAGGACCAGATCGTCTGCCGCATGGGTAAGAGCGACGACCCGCTTGACCTGGCAATTCGTTGTGCCCTGGTGGGCAACTTTATTGACTTTGGGCCAACGGGAGACGTGAGCGAGGCAAAGCTCTTGCAGCTCGTGGAGGATGCCCAGTCCATGGACCTTAACCAGGCGGCGCTCGACGAGCTCAAGGAGCGCATTACCAATGCACGCACCATCGCCTACCTTACCGACAACTGTGGCGAGATAGTGTTCGACAAGCTGCTCATCGCGCAGATTCTGCGGGCCAATCCCAGCGTGTGTCTTACGGCAATCGTGCGCGGTGCCCCCACCTCCAACGACGCGACGCTGGAGGATGCGCACGAGGTGGGTCTCGACGCCTTGGTCGAGGTGGTTGGCAACGGAAGTGACCTCGCGGGCACCAGCCCCGCGCACGTCAACGAGCGGACGCTGCGTGCGCTGGCTGATTCGGACCTTGTGGTGTCAAAGGGCCTTGCCAACTACGAGACGCTCTCGGGCCGCGGCAAGAACATCCGCTTCCTCTTTTTGTGCAAGTGCGCGCTTTACCAGGACCTCTTTGAGGTGCCACTGTACACCGGCATGATCGTGCGCGGGGTATAGCGAGTGTGCCGGGTTTTCGGTGCCTCTTCTTGTGTGCAAGCGGGTGCCCCCGCCGATGCTACGCGATGAACTCTAGGAATGCCGCGACCTGCTCGACGATGCTCGCTTGGTCGGCATCGCTCAGCTCCAGCACGTTGGAGGCCCAAGAGGGTCCGGGAATCTGCACACCAACGGTTGGCTCTGCCATCACACTTGCCCGCACGCCCTCAAGCAGACTGCACAGGTTGCCCTGCATGGTGCGCGAGCCGCTCTTGCCGGCGGCACCGCTCACCGTTGCGGCCTTGCCCGCTATTGCAACGGTGCTGTAGTCACCGGCGACCACGGGACGACTCAGCCAGTCGATGAGGTTCTTTACGGCGCCGGGGAAGAAGCCGTTGTACTCGGGCGACACAAACCAGATGCCGTCTGCCCAGGCCAGCTCGTCACGTGCATGCTGCACGGCAGCAGGCGCGGGGAACTCCTCGTCCTGATTGATCCAGGGCAGGTCGTCATAGCGCAGCTCGCGGCACTCGGCCTTGTCCTCGAGCTGTGCTGTAATGGCATTCGCAAGCTGGCGGTTGAACGACTCCTTGCGCAGCGATCCAACAACAAGCAGGATGTGTGGCATGGTTGCTCCCTTCGGTCTGGACTCTCTTCTCATCGTAGCCATACCCGTGGTACCTGTCACGTCGCGGTACGGCCGTTGCTGGTGGATTGGCCGTCTGTGGTTTGCCTCTACCGCAAGCATCCATACTACGCACAACGGTTTTCATTGGGCCGAGTTTTATCCCTGGCCCACCCACAGGTTTTGGAACTGTGCCGCTATTATTGGGGGAGTGGTTGCGGAAGATCAGGCGCTGTCGAACGAATATCAGCGAAAAAGCCGAAGAGGGACCATGCTGGGCTTGCTTCGCACCTCTAGAAAGGGACGATTATGGACGAGAAGCCTTTGGGGATGAGGGTTGGCGAGAGCGTCTTCTGTGCGGGCTATCTTGTGTTTGCGCTGTTGGCGGGACTGTGTTTTGTCTGGCGTACGCAAACCGATATGACGGGCTACTCATGGGCCTGCGCGGCGATGACGTTCCTTCTGGGTTGTGGCGACGCCTTTCACCTGGTTCCGCGGATTCTGCACAACATCCGCGGAAAAACGAGAGACGAGGACGAGCGGCGCAGGCGGAACTTCTGGCTCGGATTGGGCAACCTGGTGTCGTCGGTGACTATGACGCTGTTCTATATCCTGCTGTTTGACGCCATGGCTCTCGGCCCGGGGCTCTCCGCCACGCCCGCCCCCTCATGGGTGCGCACCGTCCTCATTGTCTTGGCGATCCTGCGCATAGCGCTTTGCCTCCCTCCGCAAAACCGTTGGTTCGACGGGGATGGAAGCCACAGCTGGGGCATCTACCGTAACGTGCCATTTTTGGCCATGGGCGTCGTGACGGTCGTCTATCTTGTCGCATGCTACGGTGCCTGGCTGCCTGCAGGTCTCGTCGTCGTGAGCTTTTCCTGTTACATGGGTGTTGTTCTCTATACACGCGATCGTCCCGCCCTCGGCATGCTTATGATTCCCAAGACCGTCTGCTATATATGGCTCATTGCGCTCTTCCTACGTGCCTAACAGTGGGGGATGCGGGGCGTTGTTAGCTCAGTTGGCCATAGCGCAACTGTCAAACGCCATCATCTCATCGCTCGTGGGCTTTGTGTATAACTTCTCCGGTGGCTACGTGCTTCCCCATGGGTAATGCTGCTTATGACCGTGGGGGCAGCTGTTATCATCGTGGTGGCATACACAAAAAGATGCGCAGGCTGTTGGAGGAGAGACATGATACGAATTCGACCCTACATCGCATCGGACGAGAAGCAGGTCCTCTCTTGGTGCGACAGCGAGGATACCTTTTACAAATGGACCGCAGGTACCTTGGGCGCGTACCCCATCACGCCAGACAAGTTTGCCAAAATGAGCGACATGATGCGCTTTACTGCCATCGACGGCGACGATGCCGTTGGCTTTTTTACCACGAGAAACCCCAACGGAGCCACAGACGAGCTGCGCATGGGGTACGTGCTCGTGGATCCCAACAGGCGCAGCGCGGGTGTGGGAAAGGCCATGCTGCGTTTGGGTCTCTGGTTTGCCTTTGAGCTCTACCAGGCCACACGGGTTACGCTGGTCGTCTTTGAGGACAACGTCTCCGCCCGCGCGTGCTATGCGGCCATCGGCTTTGCTCAGACGGGCAAGCGCGAGACCTACGTTATCGACGGCGAGGAGCGGCACTGCCTCGAGCTCGGCGTAACACGCCCCGCCTGAACTCATGGGACTATCTCCCGAGTACGACCCGGCTATCCCTCAAACGGCAGGTAGCGCTCGAGGCGTCGGGCCTTGGCCACGCGCTCCTCGTCGTTTGCGGCGTCCAAGATGCCGCTGCCCACAAGGACCAGCTCGGGCCCGAGGGCGACGACGTCGCGAATGTTCTCTTCGTTGATGCCGGTGTGCACAGCAAGCTTGGCGTTGAGCAGGTTGCGCTTTGCCACGGCTGCCAGATCGAGCGGGCGCACCTTGGGCCTAAACCACCGGCGTCGCGCGGTCTCCAGATCGTAGTCGTACTCGGGGCGGTATCCGCTGGGAACCATCACATAGTCCACGCCCAGCTGGTCGACCTCGGCCGTGCGCTTGCCTACGGCGCTGGGCGTGGCGGCCATGTCGCACATAATCTTGCCGTCGTAGGCCTCTGCCTTTTGCACCATCTTGGCAATCACGGGATCGGGCGCGCCGGAGAGCACGGTCACAATGTTGGCGCCCGCGTCAAAGCAGCGCGTGGTCACGCCGGTTCCGCCATGGAATACCTTGGCATCCACGCACAGGCAGATGTTGGGATGGCGCCTGCGAATCTCCTGGACCATGGTAAGACCAAAGGTGATTACCTGCGGAAATCCTATCTCGATGATGTCGACGACCCCCGCCATCGCGTCCACAATGCGCAGCATCTCGAAGTCCTTGCCGTGGTCCAGGGTGAGCTGTAGCTTCATGGTAGTGAGTCTCCTTTGCGTGAGTGGGTTACAGGATTTGCGTGGCGAGAGCGAGCACGGCCGGCATCGTGAGCATGGAGATGATGGTCGTGCCAATGGCCAGGCCCGTGCCATACGAGTAGTCGGCCCCGTACTTGAGGGCGAGCATGGAGGTGGCAGACGCTGCCGGCGCCGCCGCGACGACGAGCAGGACCATGCGTACCTCAGAGGGCGCAGGCATGAGCATGAGCAGCGGGATGCACAACAGCGGTACGGCCAACAGACGCAGTGCGATGGCCTTGTACAGGCGTTTGTCGGTAACCATGAGCCCAATGTTGGAGGCACCCAAGGTAGCGCCCAGGATGATCATGCCCAGGCCGGTGTTCATGTTGGCCATACCCTGCAGCACCTTGGTCACAATAAAAGGCAGCTTGATGGGGGCAAAGAACAGGATCAGGCCAACGACCACGGCAATGAGGTTGGGGTTGGTTACGATCTTCTTTGCCGAGACCTCGTTCTTGTCTCCACTCATGAGGTAGGTGCCATAGGTCCAAAACACCACGGTGCCCACGACCAAGGTCATGGTCACATAGAACACGTACTCGTCGCCCAAGATGCCTTGGATAAGCGGGATGCCCACAAAGCCCGAGTTAGAGAAGACCACGGCAAAGGCGCCAACGCGGTCGGCCCTGCCGCAACCAAAGCGCGCGATGATTGCCGACACAAGTAGAATGGCGGCAAAGAACGCCAGGGAGAGGCCACCAAGGGTAAGGCGCTCGCGATCGAAATCGATGGCAAGCGACTGAATCACCACGCAGGGCGTCGCCACGTACAGGGCGATGTTGGAGAGCTGGCCAATGCCCTTCTCATCCACTTGGCCCACCTTGTACAGGATAACGCCCACCGCCATCATGGCAATCATGACCACGATCTGCTTAATGAGGATAAGGACCATGGCATGCCTCCCATGCCCGCCAAATAAAAAACCTGCCGTCATCACTACCATAACGCAAAGTACCACGAGATACGCATGAGTTTGCGGTGAGATGCGAATGAGTTCGCGGGGCCTGCTAAGCAACGGTTCTCGTGCCTGTCCTGCTCACTCTTGGACCTTGAGGGCGAGTGAGAGGGGCACGCGGCGGATGCGTCGCACGTGCAGCGCGGCCACCACGGCATACGTTGCCATGCCCACCACCACCAGCAGCGCGAGCCGGTCAGCGGGGATGCTAATGGGGAAGTTGCCCGAATAGCGCATGAACACGACCGTGAGCAGGACCGTGAGCAGCCCAATGATGAGCGGGATGCTTGCGATGAGGCTCACCAGCACAAACACGGTTACGGGACGGATGTACAGGCCGTCCACCTCCTTGGCGTGATAGCCAAACACCTTCATGTAGCTGATGGAGCGCGCACTGCGATCGATCACCGTCTTGGTGAGCAGGTATACCAGCACGAGGTAGATGGGCACGGCCATCAGCATCATCATGGTCATGATGTTGCCCATGGACTCGCGCATCTGGTTGCTGATGTCGTCCATGTCCTCGGGCACGATCGAGGAGGCGACGTACCTACCGTCAAGCGCCAGCTCGTCGGCGCTTGCCCAGGCGTTAAAGTAGTCGGTGTCGTTATTGAACAGCCGATTGAAGTCGTCAAGCGAGAGGTACAGCGATGTGTCGGCCGCGTTGGTGGTTTGCTGTGCGATGCGCACCTCGTGGTCCTCTCCCTTTCGCGGGTCATGGAGCAAGGCGCTCTGTCCCACTGCGGCCTTGGTCTTCTCGATGAGCCCGCGTCCCGCGACCGCCGTTCCGTCGGCCACGGGCATGTTGGTCCAGTAGGCGCTGCCCGGCTGGATGCCATACACCGATATGGTCTCTGCCTCGCCACCAAAGGCACGCTCCACCTCCATGCTGGCTACCGCGTACTTCTCGGCTTGCTCGATGGTTGTCTGGTCGTTTGCCTGCGTGTTCACCACGTGCGCGTCCTCGTCGATCTTGTCCGCCAGGCGCAGGTCGTCAACGAGGTCCTGGTCCATGTCCCGCACGAGCTCGAGGTCGTCCTTTGGCGAACCCTCCAGGTCCATGAGCAGCTCGAGGTCCTGCTTGGTCTGGCCCGTGGCGTCTGTGACCAGCGAGAGGTCGTCACGTGTGGCGGTGTCCAGGTCGGCGAGGTACTCCAGGTCGTCGCGGGTCTGCCCGCTCACGTCGGTAAGGAGGTCGAGGTCGTCGCGAGTCTGATCGTCGATGTCCTCCAGGAGCTCCAGGTCGGCCTGGGTCTGCTCGTCCACGTCCGATACGAGCTCGATGTCGTCCTGCGTTTGCTCGTCGATTTCTGAAGCAAGCTCGAGGTCAGTACGGGTCTGGTCGTCTGCGGCCGCGAGCAGTGCCATGTCCTGCGGGGTGGGCGCGCCGGCGGCCATGCGCTGTGCCGCCTCCACCACGTCTGGCTGGTCCTGCAGTCGCTCCATTGCGTCCACCAGGTCCTGCTCCTCCTCCAAGCGCTCGATGGCATCCAGCAGGTCCTGCTGGTCCTCGAGCCTTTTGGCGGCATCCATGAGGTCGTGCTTGTTTTTCAGGCGCTTGGCCGCGTCTAGCAGTTCTTGGTTGTTGCGCAGGCGGCGGGCGACGTCTACGAGCTTTTGGTTGTCCTGCAGGCGCTCGAGCGCATCCATCAGCTCATCGTTGTCCTGCAGGCGCTCGAGGGCGTCCAGTAACTCGTCGTTGTCCTGCAGACGGTCGAGCGCATCCACGGAGTCCTGGTTGCGCTCGATGCGGGCGTGGTCCTCGGCAATGCGCAGCGCGGCCGCGTACCGGTCGCGCTCCTGGCTGGTGCCTTGCAGCTCCAGTGGCGTCTTGAGCACGTATTGGTGGGGAGCTGCCACCGTCTGCCGCAGCGCCTGGGCGTAGTTGTCAACAACCGGCAGCATACACAGGCCAAACAAGAGCAGCAGGCTGGCAAAGAGAATGCCAAAGAACAGCGTGGCAAAGTGGCTGGCGTTGCGCAGGATCACGCGCAGGCGAAAGCGCGTGACGTAGCGAAGGCGCTCGGGAAGCCGGATGCGCCCGCCGCCCCGCTTGCCGCCCGTCTCGTGACGCAGGAACTGAAGCGGGGTAAAACGCAGGCTGCGCGCCAGTCCCAGCAGCGTGATGCCCACAAGCAGCAGGTAGGGGAGGACCGCCGTAAGGATTACGATGCGCCAGTCCCATATGGTGTGGTAGGGCGGAAGGCTGTAGCTGTGATAATACAGGTCCTTAAACGGATCGCACAGGACCCAGATGCCCGTGACCAGGCCCACGCAGGTGGCGAGCAGCCCTATGAGGGCGGGCAGGAGCAGGTAGTGCCGCACGAGCTCGCCCTTGCGCCAACCACTTGCCAACAGCGTGCCAATCACGGAGCTCTCTTGCTCGATGGTGGTGCCGGTGAGCACGGCAAAGACAAACCCCATGATTACGACGAGCAGGAACAGCAGCACCGTCCACATGGCCTGGTCGCCCTGCACGTCGTCAAGCGCATAGCCAATACCTTGGTTGTCGTCGGCGTCAATAAGGTCGCTCAGGAGCGCGTCGTGATCGTCCAGCGCGTCAGCTATGTCCTCCTCGATGTCGGTCTTTTGGGCTCGTGTGAGGCTTGCGTCGTCAAACGCAAGGGCGTAGGCATACGTCTCGCCCGAGCTGCCCAGTGCCGCATATCCCTCGTCGCTCATCTGGGCCACCGTAAAGGTGATGGCGTTGAACATAAAGCTGCCGTTGTCCTCAAAGAGCGCCTGGTAGTCGGGAAAGGTAAGAATACCGCACACGGTGGCCGGTCTGCCGGCGATCGTGACAGCGTCGCCCACACAGAGCCCGTGGTTCTCGCAAAACACGCGGTCGAAGGCGATCTCGTCTGCGGCCTGGGGGGCGCGTCCCTGAGCGTAGCAGGGGAGGTTCACCTCGTCGCGGCTGCCGTATACGCGCGCGGTGATGTCCTGCGCCTTGTCTGCCGAATCCAGCGAAAGGGACACCTGCTTGTAGAAGTCCTCGTACAGCGTTACGCCCAGGGCGCGCACCGCATCGAGCGCCTCGTCTTTGGGCTCAAAGTCGCACACAAATCGCCCATCCTCGATGTGATAGTCGTTTCTCATGCTGTTTACGATGGTTTCGATACTGCCCGCCGCCAAAAGGAAGCCGCTGGTAAACGAGACGGCAAACACCATCATGAGGAAGAGCCCCAGGTATTTGCCTAGATTGTTGCGCAGCTCGCGCGGGTAGCGCCGGTGGAGGGGATTGCTCATGCTTACCACTCCAGGCTCGCGGCCGGGCGCACGTCGTCGTTGCGCGCGTCCTCCACCAGGCGCCCGTCGCGCAGCCGCAGGATGCGGTGGGCCATGTGCTTGATGGCGTCGTTATGGGTGACGATCACGATGGTGCACGCATAGCGCTGGTTCACCTGCTCCATAAGCTCCAGGATCTCCTTGGAGGTGTTGTAGTCCAGCGCTCCGGTGGGCTCGTCGCACAGGAGCAGACTGGGATTCTTTACCAGGGCGCGACCGATGGCGCAGCGTTGCTGCTGGCCACCTGAGACCTGGCTGGGAAACTTGTTGCGGTGCTCCCATAGCCCCAGCGAATGCAGCAGGTCGTCAAGGGGAAGCGGGGAGGGCGAGAGGTACGCGCACACCTCGATGTTCTCACGTATTGTGAGATCGCTCACGAGGTTGTAGAACTGAAAAACGAATCCCAGTGTGCATCGACGGTACTCAACGAGGTCGTGGCCAGAAAGCGTGGTGAGTTGCGTGTCGCCAATGCGAATGCTGCCCCCATCTGCGGGCTCGAGGCCTCCCACCAGGTTGAGGAACGTGGACTTGCCCGAGCCGCTGGGGCCAAGCAGCACGCACACCTCACCCTTCTCGATCGTGGTGGTTATGTCGCGCAGTACCTCGACCTTGGCGTCGCCTTCGCCGTAGTGCTTGCTAAGGCCCTCGATGGATACAAAGCCGTCGTTCATGCGTCCCCCGAATCAATAGTTAGCATACGCTAACTATACACCAGTTGGTGAGAAGCGCTAGTAGGGAAGGGACTCAAAAAAAGTGGCGCCTCGTGGGGGAGACGAGGCGCCGTGCCAGATGCGGTGTGTGAGGGAAGGGAGAGGAACCTCATTGTCCGCCTGTTATGTGGGACGAGGGTGCGCCCCGTTGCTGACGACGAGCAGTATAGCATAAGTTTACAATGGCTAACTTTGAGAGTTGCCATGTGTTGACTTTGTGCAGAGGGAATGCGCGCGCGCGGGTTTGTATTACTCAAAGGGATTGTGCGGTTGTGGTAAGCTCTTTCTCAGTCACCAAGGGAAATCGGGGGTATGCCGTATGGCAATGCATGAGTCGGGCGAGATGTATCTAGAGACGATCTATGTCCTGTCCCAGGAGTCTCCCGACGTTCGGGCGATTGACGTTGGCAGGCGCATGGGGTTCTCAAAGCCGTCGGTGAGCCGTGCCCTTGGGCTGCTCAAGCGGGACGGCTACGTTGTGGTGGACGAGCACGGCGGGCTGCGGCTCACCAAGGCAGGCGAGGAGTGCGCAAAGCGCATCTACGAGCGCCATGTCGTGCTCACGGAGCTGTTCCAAAACCTTGGCGTGAGCGCGGAGACTGCCGCCGACGATGCGTGCCGCATCGAGCACTACATGAGCGACGAGACGTTTAACGCGATTAAGGCCCACGTCCGCCAGTACGGCTCCGCAACGACCCTCCCCTGAACTGAAACTGGGGGGACAGTCCCCTAAACTCAGGGGACTGTCCCCTGAGTTTAGGGGACTGTCCCCCCAGTACGGAGGTGTGTCCCCCGAGTACGGATGGGTGAGGATTACGGGGTTGTATTGCCCAAGTCGCTGTTGAGCTGGGCCACGTCCTCCCGTATGCGGTTGAGGTCGTTTTGCAGGCGGTCGCGCTGGTCGGCGGGGATGTCGCGGCCGTTGTCGAGCTGCTTTTGCGCGCGATCCACGTCGTTTGTGAGCGTGTTGCCCACGACCGAGACGTGCAGAAGGTCGTCCTCGGCGGCATTCTCCACGTATTGCTCCGCCTTGGATAGGTTCACACCTGCCGGGGGATTGATGGCGTAGAGCGAGAACAGGATGCCGCCCACAATGGCTACGACCACGCACACGATGTTCATGATGGCTGGTCGCACGCGGGCGATGCAGCGCTCCATCGCGGGATACACCCACCACGTGATGATGGAGGCCACGATGCCAAACGCCAAGGTGTTCTGCAAACAGATCTGTCCCATGAGGTTGCAGGGCATGTTGGAGTAGTCCCAGTATTGGTGGTTGCCGTTAACCAGGATGCCGCCAACGAACTCGATCACCGCGCAGGCAAACGCGTTGCACGCGAAGCTCGCGATGTAGGGCGCAAAGTGGCTGGAGAACTTCTCGCGCATCTTGGCAAAGACGGGGTACAGAATTAGCGCAATGAGTACCACGGCCAACCCCTCCATGGGGTAGGGGTAGAGCCAGTCGCGCCAGAGCATGGTGTTGTTGGGGTCGTAGGTGCCCTTCACCAAGCCCAAGCGAATGAACTGGCACATGCCAGCCTCCATCCAGTGGCCCAAAAGCGAGAACACCACAAAGTAGATGATGAGGTTGCGGTAGAACGGCCAACTCTTGCGGTCGATCACAAAGGTCTCGTCACGGGCGGTGCCCTTGTCGGACGACAGGTCGTTTACCAGCACCGCCTTTACGCGCGGCGAGAACGCAAAGTAGCAGAACAAAAACGCATAGATTGCGATGCTTATGGCAAGGGCCACAGGCGTCCTGTCCCTGCTGAGGACATACGACACTATGTGCGCCACGGCACAAAAGACCGCGATGCCCATGACGAGCGGTCGGCCAACCTTGTAGCGGTTGACGAAGAAGTAGAAGGCGACGGACTCCAGCACAACCAGAATCCACTCGGAGACGTTTGCCGAGTTGTAGATCACGGTGTTTCGCGAGGTGAAGATGAGCGAGAACAGCGTGAGCACGATCTGGCCCAGGAAGAGGACCTCAACAAAGCGCACGAAACCTAGCTTGGAGGGGTCGCTAAACTTGATCGCCTCGTAGGCCTTCTTGGCCGCCTTGGTTGCCGCCACATGGTCGGCCTTGGCCTTGTTGCGCGCCAGGCGCTCGTGCTCGCGGGCCTCTCTGGCCTTGTAGCGGTTGCTCATGCCGGCGGCAATCACGGCGAGCCGTGTGGCCTCGTCCGCCTCAGCGTCGGACGCCATGGCGATGCCGGCCATGGTCACGGCCTCCTCAGCGTCGAGCTGGGCCTGGTGGGTGATGGCCGCGCGGTCGGCCTTTCCGGTGGAAAACGCGCGGTCAACCGCCCGCTCGGCCTGCTCGAGCTCGACCTGCTTGGGAGCCTCAGGGACCACCTCTGGCTCGGGCGTCACCTCTTTGGGTGCGGCAAAATGCTTGGGCCGCTTCATCTCTGCCATGACGCGCCGTTACTTGTTGTCCAAGAGATCGAGCACGCGCAGCAGGATGTTTACGATGTCCAGGTAGATGTTGGAGGCGTGGAAGATGGCGTTGGGCACGGTGGGGTCGTCGACCGCCAAGAGGTAGGAGTCGTACCCCAGGAAGCCACAGAACAGCACAATGACGATGTAATCAAAGATGGTCTGGTCGGCATGGAGGAACACGATGGCCACGAACTCCACCACGATGGTGGCAATGAGGCCCAGGCACAGGATGCCGCCAATGCGGGCAAAGAAGTTGGGGAAGGTGACGCCGGCAACCAGGAAGATGCCCGCGATGCAGGCGGTAATGCCAAACGCGTACGAGATCGTGCCAATGTTGTAGCGCTCGAGCACCAGCGAGACGCTGATGCCAAAGGTGAGCGAGAACAGCACGTAGCCCGCGAGTGACAGGCCAACGCTCTGCTTCTTCTTGCCCACAGACATGAGGACGATGCCAGCGATGGTGGCAATAAACGAGACGATGAGGGTGATGATGCCCGCGCCGCCCGAGAGCATGCGCTCAAGCCCGCCGCCAGAGGCGAACAGGTAGGTGCCCCACAGGATTACGAACGACACGGTCACCAAGCCAAAGGTGAGCAGGTTGTACAGGCGTCGGCTGATGATGGGTGCAGTTTGCTGCTGGTTGAGCATCACTTCGCGTTGGTCCATAGGTGCTCCTTTCGTTGCGGACCCATAGCAGATACCCATTGTACACGCGCTGGGTTGCCGAGAAGGGCAGAAGCGGCCGAATGAGGAGGGGCATCTTTCCTTTTGGACACGCCAAACGGGCAACCCGGATGCCTTTTTTGCGTTGACACTTTTCTATGAGGGGCGTTTCCGCTAGCATAGCTATGTTTGTGAGTCAATCAGTAAGGAGATCGCATGTCCGGACACTCTAAGTGGGCCACCACAAAGCACAAGAAGGCCGCGATCGACGCCAAGCGCTCGTCGCTCTTCTCCAAGCTCTCGCGTAACATTACCGTTGCCGCCAAGGTTGGCGGGGATCCCAACCCGGACAACAACGCTTCGCTTGCAGCCGCCGTGGCGCGCGCCCGCATGGTGTCGATGCCCAACGCAAAGATTAAGGCAGCCATCGACAAGGCCTTTGGCTCTGGCTCCGATGCTGCCGTGTACAGCGAGATCGTCTACGAGGGCTATGGCCCCGCTGGCGTGGCCTTCTACGTGGAGTGCCTCACCGACAACAAGAACCGCACCGCGGCAGACGTGCGCTCGGCCTTTACCCACTCTGGCGGCAGCCTGGGAACCTCGGGTTCGGTCGCCTTCCAGTTTGAGCGCAAGGGCTCCATCGCCGTCGAGAAGGTAATCAAGAGCGATGACAAGCGCATCCCCGACCGTGAGAATGCCACCGACGAGGACGAGTTCATGATGGCCGTGGCCGAGGCTGGCGGCGACGATTACGAGGACGCGGGCGACGAGTGGATCGTGTGGACCGCCTACGACGCCATCCAAGAGGTGCAGAAGGGTCTGGAGGAGCAGGGCATTACCGTTAAGGGTTCCGAGCTCACCCGTGTTCCCACCACGCCCACGCAGGTGAGCGTTGCCGACGCTCGGAAGGTCCAGCGTCTCGCCGACCGCCTGGACGACCTTGAGGACGTCCAGAACGTGTACAACACCATGGACATAACCGACGAGATCGCAGAGGCGCTCGAAGCGGAGTAGCACTTGCGGCAGGAAATGAGCAAGGAGGCAGCCGAGGAGATTCTCCGGCTGCCTCGTCGGTATACCAAGCGCGACTTAAGACGGGCCTACACCAAGTTGGCCCGTCGTTATCACCCCGATGGCGCGGCAAAGTATGGCTACGACGAGCAGACCGCGCAACGGCTGATGGTGGAGGCCAACAAGGCAAACGATACGCTTAAGCCGCTGTTCGACGGTCGGCCCAATGCCGTGATTGAGCGTGGTTGGGGTACCGTCTCGTCTGGCGTGGCCGCCGGGCAGGCTGCCTCGGGTAGCAACTTCTACCAGACCTATGCCGATCAGAACATTTGGGAGTCCTCCGAGGGCTGGAGCAGCGAGCCGTCCATGGAAAAGCCCCCGCTCAGCGTTCGTAGCGTGCTGCTGGGCCCCGTGGTGTTGCGCGTGCTGCTCGTGGCGCTCTTCGTGCTGTTGTGGTGGAACACGTTCCCGTTGCTCGACCACAACAAGGCCCGCTTCTTCCCGGCAGGAGAATGGACGCTCCTGGATGTGGCCGGGCTGGTTGTCGCCATCGTGTATCCCACGTATCTGGT
Organism: Coriobacteriales bacterium; assembly: GCA_030529625.1. GTDB lineage: Bacteria > Actinomycetota > Coriobacteriia > Coriobacteriales > Atopobiaceae > RUG440. The sequence goes on along the minus strand of JAUMWN010000002.1, from coordinate 16,491 downwards.
GGTGTACGAGGCGGTTTCGGGCCACATTTCTGGCTTTGTACGCGAGGTGCTCAACGGCTTGGTGTCGTGGGTGACGAGCAGCTACGTGGACCTGCGCCCGCGCAGCTCGTCGTATGGGTGTGCGCTGTACAAGCTCCTGCGTAACCAGGTGTACTCGGTGCTGCTCGCGCCCATCGCGCTGTTTCTCATCGCACTTTGCCTTGCTGCCGAGGCGCTGCCGCTCAAGATCGTGTTTGGCGTGCTGGGGGGACTTTTGGCGTTCGACACACTGGCCGCGTTCGTGCACGGCGGACTCATCAACGTGTGGACGTCTGCGCTCTCAGAGCGCGTAGAGGCCACCTACCTGCTCATTCGCCGTCGCCTCTTGGAGCGCTGCGGCATCACGCCCGAGAACCGCTGAGAAAAGGGGCCAAACCCCTTTTCTCATTTTGGCGCATGGTGTGCGTGGGAAAAGGGCTTTGGCCCCTTTTCCCAGTTGCTGGAGGCGGCAATTGTGCGGATTGTGTCGCGTGTCCAGCGGTTGTCTACAATGGGGTTCCAACGCCATTCCTACCAAAAAACGTACCAGAATCGGGGTGAGTGTGTGATTAAGCGCAATCCCTACGAAGACTACGACGCAATTGACCCGTGGGAAAACGACAGCACTCTGGACAACAACCTACCGCAAATCCCCAGCGAGGAATCGGTTAAGCCGCTCTTTGAGGCACATGAAGACAATGACATAGACCCCATCGACGCCATCGGATCCGATGGGTTTGGGATGGTTGAGGACACCTTTGTCTCCTCTCAGCCTCCCGTGCAATCCACCGAGGCGTTTCCCAAGACGATGGTGCGGTCCAATTATGGCGAGGCGCTGCGAGGAGATACGGCCGTGCGCTCGGATGCCCCCTTGCGTCGCAAGGACCGCAAGCTCAAGCGCAAGCAGGCACCCAGCGCGCCTGCGCAGTACGCGCCGAGCCCCCAACCACAGCAGCCGTACGTGCCGCAGGGTGCCGCGCGTGGGCAGGCGCCGCGCCAGCGCCGGCCGCGTCGCCGTCACCGGTTTGGCTTCTTGGCCAAGCTACTCGTGTTCGTGGCCATCGTGGTGGGTGTCTACTGGCTTGTCGCGCATCCCATCGACGAGAAGCTGGCCTTCTCTCCCAGCGAGCAGCAGACGCTGAGCGGCAAGCTCGCCTGGGAGATTCCCGGCATGCCCTATTACGTGCTCGCACTCGGCTCCGACGCACGCGAGGGAGACACCTACTCGCGCACCGACACCATGATGCTCGTTCGCGTGGACTTCCTGGCGGCCAAGCTCACACTTGTGTCCATCCCGCGCGATACGATGGTTGAGATAGAGGGGCAGGGTACCCAAAAGATAAACGCGGCCTACGCGTTTGGCGGCGCCGGAGGTGCCGTGAAGGCGGTTTCCCGGCTTACGGGCGTGCCCATAAACCACGTGGCGGTTGTCCACTTTGAGGAGCTGGCCGATCTGGTGGACTACTTGGGGGGCGTGACGGTCAACGTGCCGGTCTCGGTGTACGACCCCGAGTACACGGGCCTCGTCCTGGACGAGGGCACCCAGACCCTGGATGGTGAGGACGCGCTGCTGTGGGCACGTACCCGCTATGGCTTTACGGACGGAGACTTCCAACGGCAGGCGAACCAGCGCATCCTGCTCACGTCGCTCATGAACCGCATGCTCTCGCTCTCGCCCTCAGAGATGCCCGGCGCTCTGGACAAGATGGGCGAGCTCATTGGCACCGACCTGCGTTGCTACAACCTCGCGCCGCTCTTCTTGCGGCTCAAGCTCTCCAACCCCACCATCTACTCCTGTTCGGTGCCCGCCACGCCCGCCGAGGTTGACGGCATAAGCTATGTGGTCGCCGATGAGGAGGAGCTGGCACGCATGATGGAGGTCGTCAACGCCGGTGGCGACCCCAGCAAGCTGGAGTAGGGCATACGGCAGCTTATCTGTTGTACGTGTCCGCTAGGGAAGAGGTGCCTTCGGGACACTAGGCCGAGCACCCCGTCGCGCAACGGTTGCCGGACGTGTCCCAACGGCACCTCTTCCCTAGCGGACACACGCTTCACGCTTATCCGATTTGGGCTGTATGGAACGCCTGAGTAAGGGTATCCTTGATTCTGTGGGCGGCGGGAGTGCCGCCCTTGGACGGGGAAGGTGACAGGCGTATGAGTTGGTTCAAAAGACTATGCCTTTTCGTATTTGGAATCTCCTGCATCCTCGCGCTTGGGGCCCTCTCGCTCACATGGGTTGGCCCATGGACCCCGCGCTTTCGCAGTATGCTCGAGCTGAGGTGGTTCTTTATTACGCTCGAGGTTCTGGTGTGCATCTCGGGAGCGGGTTCGCTCATTTGTGTGCTCATGTCGCTCTTTACGCCGCGCAACCCCAGGGAGACCGTGGTGGCCGAGGTTCCTGGCGGGCAGATTACCGTCTCTCGCGCAGCCATCGCCTCCCAGGCCAAGCACATCGTTGAGTCGGATGGCACCTGCGTTGCCGCGTCCGTCTCGGTGCGGGCGCGCAAGCGCGGTCATGTGCGCGTGTTTGTGCGCGTGAGGCCGCGCAGGCCCATAGACGTGATTCAGCGTGGCGAGGAGCTCTATGCACTGCTTGCAGAGGGCCTCTCGCACGTGTGCGGCGACTCGGTGCAGTCCATCGACGTAGTGTTCACCGAGCCCGAGCAAATGGATGACTCTCTCATCCACGTGGAGACTGCCAGCGAACAGGCCGCGCATGAGGAGCAGCCACCCGTCCCCGCAACGGGCGACATCACCGTCCCCATGGCCTCGTCTGCAGACACAAGTGTCGATGAAGCGACCAAGGTCGCGGCCCCCGAGCATGTCCAGGAAGACGATGACGAAGCAGAGCAGGCGTCCACTGAGTCCGAGGCCGTGCAGGCCGAAGAGACGCCCGAAGCTGCGCAGGACGAGCAGGCCACGCTTTCGCTCGACGTCGTGGAGGAGGTGTAGCGCATGGCAAGCAGCACCGTAGGAAAGGGCAAGGGCCCTCGCATGAAGATCGAGGCATCAAGCACCACCTCACAGCCTGAGTCCGCCGAGCCTTCCGTGTCCACCGCGCCGCAAGTCAAGCCCAAGGTAGAAGCCGCGCCCAAGGCAGAGGCCAAGCCCGCACCCAAGGTGCCTGCGCCCAGGGTTGAGGCCGCACCAAAGGCCGAGCCCGCGCCCGCACCCGCACCCGCACCCAAGGCGCCAGCCCAAAAGCCCCCCGCATCCCAGGCCAAGGCCCCTCGTCCCACGATTGTGGTCTCAAACGACACGCCCGACGCTGCTCAGGACCCAGACGAACCCACCGCGCAGGAGTACGCAAAGGACACCGCCACCTACGAGTGGGAGGAGCCGGAGGCACGGCAGCAGGCCAACACGCAGACTGGGGGCCAGTCGCAGGCCAACCAGGACACCCAGGCCAAGGGCACATCGCAGGGACCAACGTTTAAGGATGCCAAGCGTGCCGCCTCCGGATGGGTGCATCGTACGTTTCCGGGCCACGAGTACGCGTTCTATGGCGCGATCGTGGCAATCGTGCTGGCGCTTTTGGTATTTGCCTTTGGGTTCGTGCGCATGCTGTTTGTGTGCGTGCTCATTGTAGTGGGCATCGCCGTGGGACAGATCTTTGACGGGGATCCCAAGATTATTCGAGCGATTCGCAACCTGTTCTCCAACGAGCGAGAACAACGCTAGTCCGTAGTTTGGTATTGTGTTGTGGTAGCAACGCGATTGATTGTGAAAGGAGCGGTTATGAGCAACAACGCCAACGAGCAGGTGGAGAAGGTCGAGGTCACCGCGACGCTTGCCACCGACGAGGAGACGAAGGACATCGTTGCCACTGCCGACTCGGAGGAGGATCTGGCAAGTGAGGACTCGCTTACCTTCTCCAACGGGGTTATCGAGAAGATCGTGGCCATCGCCGTGCGTGAGGTGCCCGGCGTGGTGGGCATGAAGGGCAGCTTTGTGAACCGCGTGCAGGACGCGTTTGGCGCCCGCGACATTCGCAAGGGCGTGACGGTTGAGGTTACCCCCGAGAGCTCGGTGCGCGTGAACATCGCCATCTTTATGGAGTACGGCTCCTATGCGCCGCAGGTGTTCGACGACGTAAAGAAGGTCGTCGTAGACCAGGTAACAGGCATGACGGGCCTGGAGATTGCTGGCGTCAACCTGCGCATTGAGGACGTGCTCACGCCCGACGAGATTCGCGAGCGCAACCGTCGCCGTGGCGAGCTGCCCGAGGAGGAGCAAGACCAGGCAGCTGAGGAGACGGCCAAGGAAGAGGCACAAGAATAGCCGCTTCGTCAAAGCGCATTGGTTGGATCGATCTGGTACGTGCCCTGGGTGCGTGCGCCATCGTGTTGCTGCACGTAACGGTGAGCACATATCAGACGACCGACATAGACGCCACGCGCAAAAGCGTCTACATACTGGGTGGCATCGTCTGTGGCAGATGGGCGGTGCCTGCCTTCTTTATGGTCTCGGGGTATCTGGCACTCGACCCCTCGCGGCCGTTTGGGTGGCGCAGGGCAGGACGCCATGCATGGCGCATGGCGTTGGTCCTACTCATGCTGGGCGTGGCCTTCTCCCTGGTTGAGGAGACGCTGTACTACCTGGATGAGGGCATGCCGCTGGGCATTGGTGTGGCAATCGACGCCGTCGTCGACGTGCTCACGGCACGGAGCTGGGATCATCTGTGGTACGTGTACGCGCTCATGTTCGTGTATCTGCTCATTCCCCTTGTTGAGCTTCTGCGCAGCAAGGTTGGCAGCCGTGGCGTGCATGCGCTGGCGCTTGTGCTGTTCGTGGTCACCATGGTGGTGCCCACGCTCTTGGACCTGGGGGCAATCTGGGGCTTGCTTGCCTGGCCGGGACAGTACGGAAGCTGGCGCAGCAGCGTGTGGTGGGGCGTGGTCGTGGGCCTGGTCAACGTGCTCATTGGCGACTGGCTCCGAGACAAGCACTGCTCGGCGTGGTCTGTGGCGGCAGGGGCGGCCGCGCTGGCGGCAATGCTTGGCGTGAGCACCTGGGGCCTTGCGGTGGGCTGGGGCAGCCAGTGCTTTGTGTACATGCACGAGAGCTGCTTTGCGAGCATCTACGGGGCAAGCATCCTGCTCGTGGTGCGCAGGATTTGCGGCGACGAGCCACTAAAGGAGCGCTCTCTGGCAAACGCCCTTGCCCAGGACAGCTTTGGCATCTACCTGCTGCACCCCATCTTCATCCACCTGGTGCTGCGCTACGTGGACGCGCTGTTGTGGCCGCCCGTCCTCTTCGAGGCGGTGTTCTTTGCGGTGGTGCTTGCCGCCTCCGCGCTAACCACGCGCTTGCTTCGCCACGTGCCCATCCTGGGCCCTTTGCTGTAAGTTGTACTCGGGGGACAGTCCCCTGTGTTTAGGGGACAGTCCCCTAAACACAGGGGACTGTCCCCCGAGTACATCCTTACGGTGAATTCGCTGGGTTACGAGGCCTCGAGGACCTTGTTGAGGAAGCTCTGGGTGCGGGGGTTCTGCGGGTTGCCAAACACCTGGTCGGGCGTGCCCTCCTCGGCAATCACGCCCTCGTCAATAAACAGCACGCGGCTGGAGACCTGACGCGCAAAGCCCATCTCGTGGGTGACCACCACCATGGTCATGCCCTCCTCGGCGAGCTGACGCATAACGTCGAGTACCTCGCCAACCATCTCGGGGTCCAGTGCGCTGGTGGGCTCGTCAAAGAGCATGAGGCCGGGATGCATGGCAAGCGCACGGGCAATGGCCACGCGCTGCTTTTGTCCGCCCGACAGGCTGTTGGGCATGGCGTTTGCCTTGTCGGCCAGGCCCACGCGCTCAAGCAGCTCCAGGCCTACGCGCTCGGCCTCCTCCTTGCTCATCTTCTTGCGCAGCACCGGCGCGATGGTGATGTTCTCCATAACCGAGAGGTGTGGGAAGAGGTTGAACTGCTGGAACACCATGCCTACGTCCTCGCGCAGCTCGTCGATGTTCTTGGCATCGGCATCCATGAGGTTGCCATCAACCATCACGGTGCCGCTCGTGGGCTCCTCCAGGCAGTTGATGCAGCGCAGGAACGTGGACTTGCCCGATCCCGAGGGACCAATCACACACACGACCTCGCCGGCTTGGATGTCGCAGTCGATGCCCTTGAGGACCTCGTTCTTGCCAAAGTACTTGTGCAGGCCGCGAATCTCTACCTTAGCCATCGAGTGACACCTTCCTCTCGACGTAGCGTGCAAGAATGGTGAGCAGGTAAATAATTATGAAGTACATAATGCCCACGATGATCCACACCTCAAAGGAGCGGTATGTGCGCGCGATGATCTGCTGGCCCACCTTGGTGAGCTCGGCAAGGCCAATGACGCTGATGATGGAGGTGTCCTTAATGGTGATGCACCACTGGTTGACCACCGAGGGAATGCAGATGCGAATGGCCTGCGGAATGATGATGCGCCACGTGGTCTGGCGTGCGGACAGGCCCAGGCTTCGAGCCGCCTCGCGCTGCCCGGGATCCACGGCCTGGATGCCGCCGCGGAAGATCTCCGAGAGGTAGCCTCCCGCGTTAAGCGAGAGGGCAATCACGCCCGCCATAAACGCCGAGATGCGAATGTTGAGCAGGCCGGTAATGCCAAAGTAAATGAAGAATCCCTGTACCAGCAGCGGCGTGCCGCGGATGATGGCCACGTACACGCGGTTGATGCCACGCAGCACGGGGTTTTTGGCCATGCCCATGAGCGAGGCCAGGATGCCCAGCACCATGGCGATCACCAACGAGACAGCGGACAGCTCTAGGGTGAGTACCAAGCCGTTGAGAAGCAACGGCATCGACTCTTGGAGCAGTTCGAGGAAATCCGTCATGCGAGATCCTTTTCTCTTCGTCGTTCCCGGAGACGATGCGAAGCCGTTTTAGGCGCCCTGCGCAAAAGCGGCTTCGCATCGTCTCCGAGCGCGTGCGCGACGCGCTCGGAGACGCAGGTACATGCGCTACTTACTTGTCGGCCTTCACGTACTTGTTGACGATCTCGTCGTACGTGCCGTTCTTCTTGATGTTGGCAAGGCCGTCGTTGAACTTCTTGAGAAGCTCGGCGTTCTGGCCCTTCTTTACGGCGAAGCCATACGGGGTGGCCCACTCGCTCTTGGCGTCGGCCTCCTCAATCACGGAGAGGTCAACGCTGCCGGTGCTGATGGCGTACTTCATAACGGGCGTGTCCTCGAAGCAGGCGACGGAGTTGCCGGAGGTCACGTCCTGGTACATGATGTCGGAGTCCTTGAACTCGGTGGTGGTAAAGTTGTACTGGTCCTTGAGGCTCTCGGCCCACTTGGCGCTCATGGTGCCGGTCTTGGTGGCGACGTTCTTGTCCTTGAGGTCCTCAAAGCTCTTGATGTTGCTGTCGGCCTTGACGGCGCAGCATACGGTGGAGTCGTAGTAGGGATCGGAGAAGTCAAAGACCTCCTTGCGCTCCTCGGTGATGCTCGCGCCGGCGATTACGCCGTCGGCCTGGCCGGACTGCACGTTTTGGAGCGCCGCGTCAAAGCCCACGGGGTCGAGCTCGTACTCAAAGCCCTGGTCCTTGGCGATGGCCGCGAGCAGGTCCACGTCGATGCCCTCGTACTCGTTGCTCTTGCCCAGGTACTCAAACGGAGCGAAGGCCACGTCGGTCTCGATCTTGTACTTGGCGGGCTCGGTGGAGTCGGCACTCTGGGTGGTTGCCGTGTCGCTACTCTGCGATCCGCCGCAGGCAACGAGCGATGCTGCGAGCAGCATTCCGCCAAGAGCGGCACCAAACTGACGAAGCTTCATGATGTTCTCCCTTGTTTGTGGATAACCATACCGATGCCTAATCCTAGCGATGCCGTCAAGGTGTGCGATTCTCGCAACAAAAGCCTTAACCGATGGTTTACGTTTGGCGGTCGGGTTGGCAGCGCCCTCCCCACTTTGCGGTATGCTCTTGGTGATGCCCGTACGTGGATTGGAGGCAGCATGGATGCCAATTCCCGCAAGATCTGCGGTCTTATCAGCGAGATGAACGTGCGCTTTGTGGTTCCGGTGTATCAGCGTCCCTACTCGTGGGGAGAGGCCCAGTGCGCGCAGCTGTGGGACGACATCCTGGCCACGGGCAGGGGCAGGTCCACGGTGCACTTTACCGGGTCGATCGTCACCATCCAGGACGGCTCCGTGTCGGGCGAGGGCGTGGCGCCGCTGTTGCTCATTGACGGCCAGCAGCGCATTACCACCATATCGCTTTTGCTGGTGGCCCTTGCGCGTTTTGCCCAGCGTCACCCCGAGCGCGAGCTGCCCTTCTCGGCAAAGGAGATCCTGGTGAGCGGCTACCTCACCAACCGCTTTCGCACGGGCGACGACTACTACAAGCTCACGCTGTCCAAGACGGACCGCGAGGCGTATCGCGCGGTGATCGACGCCCTGGGCCGTGGCGAGACGCCCGAGCTTGACCCGACCACGCGGCTGGCGAGCAACCTGGCGTACTTCGACAGGCGCGTGGAGGCGCTGGACGACGTGGCGGCCGTGTGGGCGGGCCTGCACCAGCTGGAGGTCGTGGCAATCGCGCTCTCGCAGGGCAAGGACGACCCGCAGCTCATCTTTGAGTCCATGAACGCGACGGGCAAGGACCTGTCCAACGCCGACCTGGTGCGCAACTTCGTGCTGATGAGCTACTCGCTGGAGGAGCAGCCGGCGCTGTACCGCACCTACTGGCAGCCCATCGAGCAGATTCTGGGCGTGGAGCGCTTTGACGCGGCGTTCGACGACTTCCTGCGCAGCTACCTCACCATCATGCACGCGCCCACGTCCATGGCCAAGGTGGACGTGTACCAGGCGTTTAAGCGCTACGTGCTGTTTAACAGCTACCACAAGAACGACCGCATGAAGAACCTGAGCCTCAAGATAAAGCGCTTCGCGCGCTACTACGCCGCGGTGGTAAACGGCGAGGTGGACGACGTGGAGCTGGGGCGCGCCTTCGTGCGCATCGACCAGCTGGGAGAGCCCTCGGTGCGTCCGCTGCTGGTGGCCCTGTATGACGGTTACGAGCACAAGGAGTTCTCGCGTGCCCAGTTCCTGGAGCTGGTGGCCGCACTTGAGAGCTACCTGCTGCGGCGGGCCGTGTGTGACTGCGCGGGCAGCACGCTCGCGCCGTTCTTCTCGTCGCTCATCGCGCGCATCGATGCCGTACGCGCCGAGGAGGGCGACGTGGTGGAGGCCCTCAACGCGATGCTGCTCAACGAGGCCGGCACAGCACGGCGGTTCCCCAACGACGCGGAGTTCGTGCACGCCCTCACGCGCCGGGACATGGCAAACTTTGCCGGCGGGCGCTTCCTTTTGGCACGCATCGAGGAGCACCTGCGCGACGGCGCGCGCATGGAGCCTCGCGACTGGACAATCGAGCACATCATGCCCATGGGCGCACTTGACGACGCGTCGTGGGTGGCCATGCTGGGTGCCTCGCCCGAGCGCTCCTTTGAGGACGGCATCAACTGCCTGGGTAACCTCTCGCTCACCTCGGCCGGCTTCGACCTGCAGGAGGGCGACTTTGTGCAAAAGCGCGAGCGCCTGGCCGCAGACGGCCTTGCCCTGAGCGCCAGCGTGCTTGATGAGGACGCCTGGACGCCCGAGCACATGCGGGACCGCACTGAGCGCCTGGCGTCGCTGGCGCTCCAGATCTGGGCTATCCCGCAGCTGCCCGAGGGGGCGGGTCGTGCGTATCGCCTGTCCAAACGTGCGGCGGCAACCAAGGACGTGAGCTTTGCCGACCTGTTCCAGGCGGGTCTCGTGGAGATGGACGACGCGCTGGTGAGCGTGAGCCCCATGCACCCGGGCAAGGCGACCGTTACCTCAACGGGCAAGATTATGCTGGCCAACGGCGAGATGTTCGAGGATCCCACCGCGGCCTACGAGCGGTTCCTCACCTCGCAGGGCGCCACGCCCGCGGGGCAGAGCGGCTGGATGTACTGGCGTCGCGGCGAGGGCGGCCCGCTGCTGGACGACCTGCGCGCCGAACTGTAATTACGCGCCAGACCGTGTCCGTTTGGGAAGAGGTACCTATGAGACACGTACGTGTCTCATAGGTTCTTCCCAAACGGACACGCACGAAAGACGAAAGCAGCCGTGTGCCTTAGCGTCCAATGAAGGCAAACAGGGCAAAGGCGACCGCGTCGAGCACCACGATGGTGGAGCCCACGGGCGTGTTGGTGAGCATGGAGATGCACATGCCCAACAGCGCGCACGTCACGGCGATTGCCGAGGAGCAGATGGTAACCGACTTGAACGTGCGGCACACACGCATGGCCGCGAGTGCCGGAAACACCACGAGCGCCGAGAGCAGCAGCGCGCCCACCAGGCTCATGCCCACCACGATTACGAACGCGGTCATAACGGCGATCACGAGGTTGTAGCGAGCAACGGGCAGGCCGCATGCCTGCGCAAAGCTCTCGTCAAAGGTGACGGCGAAGATGCGGTTGTACAGCAGCACGAACCCGCCCACCACTGCAATCGACATGACGGTGCAGATGGCGACCTCGGTTTGGGTGAGCGTGAGGATGGACGTCGAGCCAAATAGGGTGGAGCACACGTCACCCGACAGGTTGCTCGAGGTGCCAAACACGTTCATCAGCAGGTAGCCCGCGGCCAGCGCGGTAACCGACATCATGGCGATGGCGGCATCGCCATGCACGCGTGCCCCTTGGTTGCGGCGTAGCAGCAGGATGGCCGCGAGCGTGGTGACGGGAGCGATTATCAGCATGTTTTGCGTGACGCCCACCACTGCTGCCACGGCATAGGCGCCAAAGGCCACATGCGAAAGGCCGTCGCCAATGTAGGAAAGGCGCTTCATCACCAGGGTGGTGCCCAGCAAAGAGGAGCACAGCGCCACGAGCACGCCCACGATGAGTGCGTAGACCACAAAGGGGTACGAGAGGTAGGTGGCAAGCGTTCCCAGCATCTATCTCACCTCGTCCTTCTTGTTCGACAGGTGACTGAGGTAGTCGTCTTTGGCAAAGTAGTGGCACGTGTCGGCCTCAAACGCCAGCACGTGCGTGGCATGCGAGAGCGCCTCGTCCACGTCGTGTGACACCATAATTACGGCGAGGCCGTCCGCACGCAGCGTCTCGAGCAGCTCGTACAGCGACTTGGCTGCGTCGGGGTCGAGGCCGGTGGTGGGCTCGTCGAGCACAACGATGCGCGAGGCCGCGCACAGGGCACGAGCGAGCAGCACGCGTTGCTGCTGACCGCCGGAGAGCTGGTTGAACGGCTGGTCGTGCAGTTCGAGCGCTCCCACGCGCTTGAGCGCGTCGCGAGCGGCATCGCGGTCGGCCTTGCCAAAGAAGGGCCGCGCGCCTATGCGTGCCAGCCGTCCCGAGAGGGCGATCTCGCCAGCAGACGCGGGGAAGTCCCGCTGGGTCTCTCCGCGCTGCGGGAGATAACCCACACCACAACCCGTGTGATAACCGCTCAGCTCGAGCTTGCCGGATATGGGAGGAAGCAGCCTGAGGAGCGTCTTAACCAGGGTCGACTTGCCAATGCCGTTCTCACCAAGGATGCACAGCAGGTCTCCCGGGCTCACGCTAAACGAGATGCCCGAGGCGACGGGCGTGCCGGAATAGCCAATGGATAGGTTTTCGCAGGTAAGGCAGGTCATGAAAGCTCCTTACGCCAAGGCGTTGGTGAGGACGTGCAAGTTGTCCTCCATCGTGTGCAGGTAGGTCTTGCCGGCTTGGATGTCCTTGTCCTTGGTGGACTGCAGCGAGTCGAGCACCAGGATGTGCTGGTCCTTGTCCCGCGTGCTCCGAATAACGGTCTGGGCCATCCGCTGGTTCGACCCGTCGATCACGAGCACGTTATCGAGGCCCAGCTCGTCGAGCTTGTTTGCCAAAAACATCACGGTGTTAAAGCTGGCCTCGGTCTCGGCGCTGCAGCCCGCGAAGGCGGCGTAGTAGGACAGGCCGTAGTCGTCGGTGAGATAGCGAAACGGGAAGCGGTCGGCAAACACGAGCGTGTCGTGCGGCGCCGCGTCTATGGCCTGCGTGTAGCGCTCGTCGAGTTGAGCGAGCTCGTTGCAGTACGCCTGCGCGTTTGCCGCAAAGGCATCGGCGTTGGCCGGGTCGATGTCTGCCAGCTCGTCGGCGATGGCACGGGTGATGGTTTGGGCGTGGCGCAACGAGAGCCACACGTGCTCGTCGAGCTCTGGCGCTTCGTCCTCCTCCTCGCCTTCCTCCTCGTGCTCGTGCTCGCCGCGGGGGGCCTCCATGCCCTCCACCTCCTCTTCCTCGACGGCGGAGTCGCCAACTACCTCGAGGAGCGACAGGGCGTGCAGGTTGGGGTTGCGTGCGCTGACAATGGCGTCTTGCGCCCATGCGTCGGACTCGCCGCCAACATACACGAACAGGTCTGCATTGGACACGCGTGCCATGTCGGCAACGGTTGGCTGGTAGCTATGCAGATCCACGCCGCTGCCCAGCAGGTAGGTCACCTCGTACTGGTCGGCCTCGTTGCCGAGCACCTGCATGGTCCAGTCGTAGGCGGGAAAGGTCGTACACACTATCTTCGTTTTGACATCGTCGCTTGCGTTCTTGCCAGCGCATCCCGCGAGGACGAGCGCGCAGAGCGCGAGTGCCGCAAGCACGGCGTACCATGGTCTTCTCATATGCGGTCCTTATGGGTGGGTCTCGGGCTAGACGGCCTGCTCTGCGTGTGGCATGTTCAGCCTGCACGCGTCGCAGATGCCATACAGCACGGTGCGAGAGGGGAGGATCTTAAACCCGTGTCGGTCGAGCACGTGGTGCGACAGCTCGCCAATCATGTGGCACGTGAGGGGGAATGCGTTGCGACATTCCAGACAAACCATCTGACCGGAGGTCTTGTCCTGGTAGAGGTGGTAGCTCGCCTCTCCGCCTGGCGAGACCGCCTTGAGCGCCGAGCCCTCCTCGACCATGGACTCAAGGTTGCGATACACGGTGGAACGACCGATGTGCTCGCCCGCCGAGATCGTGCTGCCCCACACTTCGTCTACCGTGAGGTAGTGGCCTACGTTGGATTCCAGGCAGGTTTGCACGAGCATGCGCTGGCGAGTCTTGTATTTGCCTCGTGCGGCCATGATTCCTCCCGAATTTGAAATTTACTGTCGAATTCGGAATCATAGCACATTGAGAGCCTACTAATAGTCGTAGTCGTCCAGGTCGTCAAAATCGAGCTGGAATATCTCGGCCAGGTCCTGATCTTCGCTGATGTCGAGCTCCGAGTCGGTCGTGTCGCGTGGCCCAAAGGGTATGACGTCGGCCTCCCAGTCGGGGTCGTATGCCTGTGTGGCCTTGCCGCTCAGCACTTCCAGACTCGTCCAGCCGTTGTTTTCCCAACAGGGCACGTGAGCCGCGACGGCCGCACAAAGACCAACGGCGTAGTCCAGCTGGTCCTTCCCCAAGACGAAGCCGCCCTCTTTGAGCAACAGCACCGCCGAGGTGAGCCTGCCACCTTGCTGAACGTTCCTTACCAGCGCATGGAGCAGAACGTCTGCCGCCAAGTACTCGTTTGTGTCATTTGACATGTGGCCGTCTAGGAAGGCCATCAACTCCTGTGCCACGTCGTTGCGGGCAACCCAGCTCACCACATTTTCGTCTTCGAGCATATCCTTGCTCAAGGGACGGGGCTCAAACTCGCCCTGTGCGTCTCGCAGGGCCGCAAGTTCCTCCATGCCCATGTCGAAGAGGTCCCCGAACTCGTCAAACTCGTCCTCGTCATTCTCGTTAAAGGGATAGAGCAGGTCGCTGTGTACCAGGCATAGCTCGTCGTCAATTTGGGTTGGCTCAAAGCCCGTCACCTCGCCAATGGTGCCAGCGGCGAATGCGTATTCCAGGATTTGGTAGGGCAGAGGGTCTGTCGCCTGCGCGCGATAAGCGTCGTATGCCTCGTCAAACGAGACAATGCCACAAAAGTCCACCATCAGGTCAAAGTAGTGGACCGCCTCGTCCATGCGCGCCGCCCTGCGTGCTGCCTCGTCCCAGTCTGCATCGGCCAGTAGCGCGCATATCTCGCTTGGGACAATGTTGGCAAACGTGTCCTGACTGTTTGTGAGAAACACGATGGGGAAGACGGGCATAAGCAGCTGGTCGGTGGATTGAAGGTCATCAAACCGAACCTGGATGCTGCCGCCTGCCTCCAAGATGCGCCGCACGCCGTTTGCAAAGCGCGTTCCTCGGGCGCAGATGAGGTCCATGTAGCCCACGTCTGCACTCGTGATGGTTTGGGCAATAAACGAGACAATCTCCTTCTTGCGAAGCGCTGAGATGATTTCGCCTTGGGGTCCAAAGCCCCTTACGGCCATACGCAGGTCGTCCACGGGGATCTTGTTGAGCAGCTGGGTCATGGATCGCACGGGCTTGGCGTGCATGCTGTGAGTGAGGGCGGCAGCCACAAGCGCGCTGTTGCGCATGGGCGCAAGCTCTTTTGAGTCGAGGTGCTCGCGTATTGCCCGGGTGCGCTCGTCTGCGGTCATGGCAGAAAGGGTCCCTACGCGCTGGCCTTCTGCCAAGGCTTGTGCGCGTTCGCTTGCCGGTATGTAGTCTCGACGCTCTACCTGCATGGTTGCTCCTTCGTGCGTCCGTGTGTCCTCTTGCCTATGCAGGTTAGCATATGCCCGTGGTTGGGGCTAGAATGGCGGTGTTTGGGAGCGAAAGGGGCGTGTCTATGCAAAAGCGGCTTGTGGGGTACAGAAAGCGCATCGACGCGCTGCTTGACGACAACGCGACGGACGTGGACTGGCATGCGCTGTTGGAGGAGCACTTGGTGCAAACGTCGTTCTTCCAGCACGAGCGGCTCGTGCACCTGCTGGTGACCTTGGCGTTTGCGCTTATGGAGCTGGCCAGTGCTTTGGTGGCCCTGTGCACGCAAAACCTGGTGAGCGCGCTGCTTATGCTCATGTTTTTGGTGCTGCTGGCACCCTATCTGGTGCACTACTACTACTTGGAGAACGAAACGCAGCGGTTGTACGCGCAGTACGACCGGATTCTGGATCGCTGCCATTAGCGTCGTGTACGCCTGCGGGCAAATAGTGCAAAGTCAAAGCGCCTCTTTTTTACGCCAACTGGGGTTATGCCGTTTGGGAATGCGACGACTTTACACTAGGTATTCTAGCTAGTGTAAAGTCGTCGCATACCCAAACGGCATAACCCCAGTTGCGGACCAAAACACGCGGATTGACTTTACACTATTCGCGGACAAACGTCCCCGTCACCTTTGTCCGGACAAACGGCCCCGTCACCTTTTTTCCGACTTCTGTATATCGTGAGAATGCGTGGCTTTGTGCGGCATAAAAGCGGCCCGATGGCACACATTAGTACTACTTACTCGTGCAGAGAGGGGCTCATCGCATGCGATACGTTGTATTCCTTGACTTGGACAACACCTTTTGGACCGAAGAGGGCGTGCCGGACTCGGCGCTCGAGGCCATTCGACGGGCGCAGGCAAACGGGCATCGGGTATTCTCCAACACAGGACGCTCGCGCGGCGAGTGTCGCGAGCTGCTGCGCTACGGTCTTGATGGTCGTTGCTATGCTGCCGGTGCCGAGGTCTTCTTTGGCGAACAAAAGCTCGTGGACCATCCCCTTGGCGTTGCCATGTCGCACACCATGATGGCCGCGCTCGACGTGGGCAAGGGCATCCTCATTGCCGAGGGTGGCGACCGTACCTACATACGGGCGTACGACCAGGACTACTTCCAGGACCTGTACGACCTCATGGCCAAGGCTAATGATCCCTTTATCGACCATCCCGACATCTCGTGCATGAGCGCGGCCGACCATGCCCAGATCTACAAGTACTCTCTCTTTATGGCCGGTGGCGTGCCAGAGGAGATAAAGGCTGCCATACCAGAGGGCTATGTTCCCACCACGATGGGCGATGCCACCGAGTTCACCAACAAGAACATCTCCAAGGCGACGGCGCTCAACACGGTGCGCTCGGCGCTCGAGGAGATCGATGGCGTGACGTATCAAACCATGGCGCTGGGTGACTCAGGTAACGACCTATCCATGCTGCGCATGGCCGACGTCTCGGTGTGCATGGGTAACGGAACGGACGAGGCAAAGGCGGTGGCCGACTACGTGACCAAGCCCATCGACGAGGACGGACTCTTTTGCGCTTTTGAGCATTTTGGCCTTATCTAGCCCGAGTCGCGTATCATACCAACAATGTGCATGTGGCACGGGTGCCGAGGGATGGCCCCGTGCTCGAAGGGAGGTATTGTGAGCAAACAGCTCTTAAGTGGCAACGAGGCCATCGCGCAAGGCGCTTGGGAAGCCGGCGTTGCCGTTGGCGCTGCCTATCCGGGCACGCCCTCAACAGAGACCTTGGAAAACTTGGTCAAGAAGCCCGACGTGTACTGCGAGTGGGCGCCTAACGAGAAGGTCGCGCTCGAGGTGGGCCTGGGTGCGTCGCTGGGAGGCGTGCGCACGCTCGTCACCATGAAGCACGTGGGCGTCAACGTGGCAGCCGACC
>JAUMWN010000086.1:6322-11658 GCA_030529625.1 Coriobacteriales bacterium | reverse complement strand
CTGAGTGCCGGCCGACTCGCCGTTCTTGGCCCACGCCATCCAGCCGTAGCGCTGGGAGTGGACGCGGTACCAGACGTCGTACTTGGCGGCCATGTCGCCCCAGAGACGGACCTGCACGGCCTCGAGCCGGCGGGACTTACCCTCGGTGCCGGCCATGGCGCCGTCCTTCGCCCAGGACTTCTCCCAGCCTTTGCGCTGGACGTGGCCACGGTACTCGATGCCGCCGGAGACGGACGCGCCGTCCACGGCGAGCCTGAGCGACTCCAGGCGCAGGCTCTTGCCGGTGGTGCCGGCGATGGCGCCACCGCTTACGGCGGATAGTGTGCCCCTGCGCTGCACATGGGCGGTCACGCTCACGGGCGGGGCCTCGGCCTTCTTGATGGTTGAGGTCACCTTCTGCGGCTCGCTGTCGGCGTGCTGGTCGTCACCCACAGCCTTGTACCAGACGGTGTAGGTGGCTTCGTCGGTGCCCGTGGGGACCTTCTCGGACCAGGTCTCGCCGTCGAGCGAGTACCGCATGGTGCCACCCTCGGCGGTGCCCACGGTCACGAGCTCCTGGGGCTCGCCGCTATGGGTGGGGTTGGTCGCCTCAGGCGCCGTGGTGACCTTCGCCACGGGCGTGGGGAACTGGACCTTCTTGTATGCGCCGAGGTCCTGTCCATCGGCAGCGATCGCGATGGCTGCCTTGCCCTGGGTGCCCGCCGCGTCCGTCCAGCCCATGCCGGCGACGGCGTTCTTTACGGTGCCCTCGATGGCCCGCTTGCCGCCGGAGGCGGTAACGGAGGCGATGCTGCTGTCGATCGTCACGGTGCCAGGCTTCACTATCCCGTCAATTTCTTGGTTCTGGGCGTAGATGCCAGAGCAGTTGTCGTAGCCCGTGGCGCTCACGGTTCCGCCAGTGATCGTCACTCTGCCGGGCTCCTCACCTTTGAAACAGGCCTCTATGCCGTAGCCCTTCAACCCGTCTTGCATGTAGATGGCGGTGGCGGTGGCGGTGACCTCCCCGCCGCGGATCGTCACGCTATGGCCGAATATGCCGGAGCCCTTGCTGCTGGCCTTGACGGTGCCGCCGTCGATCGTGACAGTGGTGCCGTTGATGCTGCCGTTGGCTTTGACGGTGCTGCCGTTGTTTATTACGACGCCCCCCTTCCTAGCCATGATGCCGCCGTTCCCGCCGGTGGCGTCGACCACGCCCTTGTCGATTGTCACATTTTGCTCAGCACTGATGCCTTCGCCGACGGGATTGCCCTTCACCGTGAGCTTGCCCGCTCCGGTTATGGTAAGGCCAGAGCTCTTGCAGAAGATACCCGTAGTGGTGTCCGCGCTCACCTCACTGACGTCGACCGTGCTGTCCGACGCCACCACGATCGTGAGCAGGTCCGTCCCCGTGTAATGGATGCCGCAGACTCCCTCTTCTTGCTTATCGTGCCCCGTCGTGATGTTCGCCCCGTTCAGCGTCAGAGTATTGCATGACGCATCGAAGCGCCAGCCTTCGCCTCTCATGTTGTCGCTCGTCACCTGCTTGTTGCCGACCCAGAGTCCGAAGTCCGTCTGCACCTGTAGCGCGGGCTCCTCGCCGTCCTTTTTCTGGCTGGCGTCCGCGTTGCCCTCAGTAGTCACCTCAACGGCGGGCTTGCCCTCGGGTTCCACCATTACCTCTTCGGCAATGCCCGCGGTCGGGCACATGCCCAGCACCGTCGCCAGGGTTACGAACAGGCTCAGCGCGAGCCTAGGCAGCCCCCCGAACATTTGTCGCCTTCTCGCCATGAGCCTCTCCCCTTCCACGAGGTATTTCGCATAGAAGCTGTACGTGATTTGGATACTATATCATTCATGTGGGGCACCGCAACGTCGACGACGTGCTCACAGAGGTTGAGGACGGGCTGCTTTCGGGACTCGCCGAGGTTACTGAGCGCGTGTCCGGCGGCGACCTGCCACACATGGACTTCTCCGAGTTCTTGGACGAGACCTTCGCCTTTATCCGCACGAACTGGTCGGACTTCCAGGCGCTCCTTGTTTCTCAGCCGGACGCGCGGTTCGTCGCCCGCTGGAAGGGCGCCATAAAGGCCAACTTCGCCCGCCGCTATCCGCAGGCCCGGATGCGACAGAACTGGGAACTGATTGCCGAGATGGGGGCATCCGCCGTCATCGGTGCGTACACGTGGTGGATGGAGCACCCGAATGCCACCGGCATCGACGCGGCCAAGCGCCAGATCGACCGGGCCATCACGACCATCGTCGCCGTCCTCTAAGCCAAGGTGCAAAGTCCGAACACTTTTGCCCTCCGTGTAGTGTTCTTGCCCGCTCGACTGGTCTTGAATGGAAGCAGACAAAGGCTGAGACCGAGCGAGAGGAGCCCCACGGGCGAGTTCGACAAGAAGGCGCAGGTAAAGGACGCCAAGCGCTTTGCGGTCGCAGCCGATGAGGTTCGCTTTGCCAGCAAGCTTTCCAACCACGTACGCCACAACAAGGACTGGTGGGGCATGGTTTCGCTCGACGAGTTCGAGTGGACCGGCGACCTGGGACCGTTCGGCAAGTCGTACGACCTGCTTGGCGATGGGTCAATCCAGCTTATCAACATTCCCGGTCACGTCGACGGCCTGTTTGCGGTAAAGGTCGTCGCTGACGATGGGCGTTTTGTCCTGCTCTTCAGCGACGGCTACGCGGCCAAGAGCTGGGAGCAGCAGATTACCTCCGGCATCGCGGCCGACAAGGAGCAGCAGAAGAAGTCACTCGCTTGGATTCGCGAGCAGTCACTCGACCCCACGTGCGTTGATTCGCTTGCCAACCACGACCCCGACGTGGAGCCCCACGTCATCGAGCTATAGGGAGGCTGGGATGGAAGCAAGGTAACCGCTCTGGTCACCGGCGCCTCCGGGGGCCTTGGTGCTCAGATTGCTCGTGTGCTCGCACAGGAGGGCTCCGACCTGCTGCTCGTCGCCCGAAGCGCAAACAAGCTCGACGCGCTCAAGGAGGAGTTGGAGACGACATGCGGCGTGGAGGTGCAGACCTTCCCCATCGACCTGGCCCAGGAGGACGCGGCACTCGATGTGTACGACTACGTGCTGGGGAGAGACCTGCGCTTTTCTGAGGCGACGGCCGAGGAGCTCTCGGGCACCGGCGTTACCGTGACGGCACTCTGCCCGGGACCGACCGCCACAGGCTTCGAGTCGGCGGCGGACATGGGCTCGAGCTCCGCGATGTTCCATCAGGCGGCGAGCGCCGCCAAGGTTGCCCGCGACGGCTACGAGGCCATGCGTAAGGGCAAGGCCGTCTGCCTGCAAGGGGCGTTCACCAAGGCGATGGCCCTCGGCTCGCGACTTGTTCCGCGTGCCGTCGCCCGCAAACTCGCCCTACGGATGAACCGCTGAGAAAAGGGGTTTGGCCCCTTTTCTCAGCGGTTGCCACTATTCGGTGGCCCCGCCCAAAGTGGACTCGGGTTCGGGCTTTGGCTGCGGTTTAAGCTTGCGCCTGCGGACATACCCGCGATGGACCATGCCGCCGTTCGCGCCCTCAAGCATCTCGTCGGTGAGCTCGCGACCGTCTTCCATCGCCTCGTTCAGTTGCTCCTGCTTCTCGATCGTCATGATGACTCCCTTTCTCTTTTGGGTGTTGTAATGCTCTGTCTCTGAACACACATACGCGTCTTCAGGCCGAGCGTCTCGCATGTGGAGGCTGCGTGAACGGGGCGGCGTGTATCCTTGTACCAAAATGCCAGACGACCAAGGAGAAGACCATGCGCATGAGGTGGGAAAACGACTTCCAGCTGAGCACGGCGATACAAGAGGGCGAGATAGTTATATCTGCCAACAGAAACGGCATGCGTTCCTTGGCAAACATACTCATGGATCTGTCGGACCAAGAGCCCGGCGCCCACGTACACCTCGACGAGCACAACTCCCTCGAGGACGGCTCGATCGAGCTCGTTATACAAAGGGTGCCCTGAGTAGCTGCTCGCGCTACGGTACTCCACCTCCACAATAGCGGTCCTTTTGTTGAAGATGACCTCCACTAGAGCTTGCTCACGGATTAGCCTTCGCCTAGGCGCAGGTATTTTTCGATTTTAGGTTGTTTTCTGGTCTTGAAAAAACCAGGGCTGTATACACGGCATTGTTTACCTGCTGTTTTGCGAGGTCGGTTGTTGGCCATAGGGAAAAATCACACCGATAAACAACCCAAAATCGCAAAAACCCTGCGCATTTGCGAGCGGTAATCCGTGAGCAGTCTCATACGGAGCGATTGGGTCCCAAAAAAGCGCCCGCCCCAGGCAACAGACCCCCGCTCAGCGCTTCTCAGCACCCCACTCATACCACAAATGTGATGCTTGATCAGGCAGCTACGCAATGGCACGGTGCCACAGAGTACACTTTACTCATACGACAGAATATGCCGCAGTCACAAGCTAGCTCAAACAACAGGAGGGATTTCCCATGAAGGTAGCGGTGAGGTATTGCTCGCCAAGCTCAAGGAGCATGGGGTTGCGGTTGCGCCCGGTCACTTTTTCGCGCACATGTCGATGATCGAGCAGAGCAAGCCCGCAGCGCGTGCGTTCGCCCGCGAGGAGGCAAACAAGGCGGCCGAGTTGGAGTCTTCGGACAATGAGGCCCAATCGGAGAAGATGGGACACGTTAAGGAGCTGGCCACGGAGGCGGCTTCCGTGCTTGCGGTGGCAGCCGCCGTCGTTGCGGTGGTTGCTGTGACTCGGTGCGTGATCGGCTGGCGACGGGCGTTGGCACGCTAGGCGTCCCGAAAAGAGCCCGCGCGGGGCGACAGGCACGTGGTGGCATTCTTGCGAACCGCGGCGCTGGGGGCGAGCACGCCGCCCCGAAAGCGCCGTGCTCGCGCCGCGCCCGCGGTTTTATTGTGCAAGCGTGGCATCAAAACCCGCACATGGTCCATACTGGGCCTATGGACACTACTTTTGCCGAGCTCGGGCTAAACGAGCACATACTCGCCGGGGTCGATGCCCTTGGCTTTACCACCCCCACCCCAGTTCAGGCGCAGGCCATTCCCGCGGTTCTCGAGGGTCGCGACGTGATTGCGTCGGCGCAAACGGGAACGGGCAAGACCGCTGCCTTCGCGCTACCTGTGCTGCAGCGGATTCAGGACGCCTCTCGCGCCGCACGTCAGCAAATCGTCGAGCAGGAGCCGCCCGCCAGCCCGGCGGGCGATGCGGACGAGGTGCCACAGGTGCTGGCGTGCGAGGTCGCGGGCGACTCGGCGTCTTCATCGGCTTCCGCCGATACCCCCGCCAAGCCCCGCAGGCGCAGGCGGCATCATCGCCGCTCGAGCAAGAGCGCGGAGGGCGCCGCGGGTGAGCAGGGCGCCGCGGGTGA
>JAUMWN010000086.1:0-6312 GCA_030529625.1 Coriobacteriales bacterium | reverse complement strand
CGCGCAGACGACCACCAAAACGGAAGGCGACGCAAAGCCACGGCCAAAGTCCCGGAAGAGGCCAAGCGGGAACCAGGGAGAGCAGACCACCGAGCGCCCCAAGCGCAAGCGCCGCCGCAGGAGGCGCAAGGGCGGCCAGGACAGGCCGGCCGACACCCGCGCTGCGAATCCCAACGCCCATCCCTTTGGGCCGTTCGCGCTGGTTATCACGCCCACGCGCGAGCTTGCCCAGCAAATCGACCGGGTTGTCTCGGTGGTATGCGAGCACACGGGCCA
This sequence comes from Coriobacteriales bacterium, assembly GCA_030529625.1. Lineage (GTDB taxonomy): Bacteria > Actinomycetota > Coriobacteriia > Coriobacteriales > Atopobiaceae > RUG440. Next base: position 6,036 of record JAUMWN010000086.1, on the reverse strand, counting down.
ACGCGCGGTCGTCGTTATGGGAGGCACCAAGTTCGACCGGCAGATCCGCGAGCTGGAGGCGGGTTGCGACATGCTCGTGGCGACTCCGGGACGTCTCATCGACCTCATGGAGCACAACCACGTGAGCCTGGACAACGTGCAGGTCCTCGTGCTCGACGAGGCCGATCGCATGTTGGACATGGGATTTTGGCCCAGCGTCAAGCGCATTATGGGCGAGCTTCCCACCCAGCGCCAAAACCTGCTGTTCTCGGCAACCATCCCACCCAGCATCCAGTCGACCATCGACGCCATGCTCAACGATCCCGTGCGCGTGGAGATCGCCCGCGTTGGCGAGACTGCCGACACCGTGGAGGAGCACCTGTGTCCCGTCACACAGGGGCAAAAGACGCAGCTGCTGCAGGAGCTCGTCCGTTCGGGCGGAGCCGAGCAGGGCACGACGCCCGAGCGCGTGCTGGTGTTCTGTCGCACCAAGCACCGCGTGGACGACGTGAGCAAGACGCTTAAAAACGCCGGCTTCGACGTCGACGTGATGCATGCCGACCGACCGCAGAAGGCCCGCGAGCGCGCGCTTGCCAAGTTCCGCGCCGGCAAGTGCCAGGTGCTCGTGGCAACCGACGTGATGAGCCGCGGCATCGACGTGAGCGGCATCGACGCGGTGGTCAACTTCGACGTGCCGCTCGATCCCGAGGACTACGTGCACCGCATCGGCCGTACGGGCCGTGCCGGCGCCACCGGCCATGCCTACACCTTCGTGGCGCCCGACGAGATAAGCCCACTGCGCGAGATCGAGTACTTTACCGGCAAGCTCGTGCCCACGTGGGACTTGCCTGGCTTCGCCTACGACGAGGGCCGCATTGTCCCCGGTGCCACCCGCTCCACGGTAAAACCCAAGCGCACCATGTTTAGCGGCATGAGGTCGCGCGGCAGGGGCATGAGCGCCGGACGCTACGGCAGGCACTACTGATGAAACAGACGCGCCCATACCCACGCGCCATCGTCTCGCGCAAGGCCGCGCGCTCGCTGAGGGACGGCCACCCGTGGGTGTTCGCCAGCGAGGTGGTGCGCACAGAACCCTGTCCCACAGATGGGCACGAGGCGCAAAACGGCGAGCTCGTAGACGTGTTCGAGGAGAACGGCACGTGGCAGGGCTGCGGCCTGCTCTCCCAGCACAGCACCATTCGCATACGCATCGTGTCGCGCAACGCCAACGACGCGTGTGACGAGGCGTTTTGGCGACGTCGCATCTCCTGGGCATGGCAACATCGCCTCACGACCATGGGGGCGCGTGGCCTGTGTGGCGCCGAGCCCGACACCACCTGCTGCCGCGTGCTCTTCTCGGAGGCAGACGGCATGCCGGGGCTGGTGGTTGACAAGTACGAGGACGTGCTGGTCTCGCAGGTGGGCACGGTGGGCATGGATCGGCTGCGGCCGGTGCTCTACCCCATCCTGCTGGAGGTGCTGCGTGAATCGGGCCATCCCATCCGCGGCATTTACGAGCGCAACGACGGTGCCGTGCGCGACAAGGAGGGCCTAGAGCGCCACAAGGGCTGGTGGAACGGCATGGACACGCCGGACGAGGCGCGCATCGTGGTGCGCGAGAACGGCATTCGCTACCATTTGGACCTTGAGAACAGCCAAAAGACGGGCTTCTTCCTGGACCAAAAGTACAACCGGCGTGCCGTGCGCGAGCTTGCCTGGGGGCGGCATGTGCTGGACTGCTTTTGTCATGTGGGACCCTTTGGTCTCAACGCGCTTGCCGGCGGCGCTGCCTCGGTGCGGTTCGTGGACGTGAGCCAGGCGGCCATCGACCTCGCCCGCGAGAACGCACTGCTCAACGGAATCGAGCCTGGCATCGACTCCAAGGCCACATTCACCTGCACCGACGTGCTCCAGTACCTGCCGCGACTGCGCAACAGGCGCACGTTGCGCGAGGAGGGTGGGCCGTTCGACCTCATCGTGCTGGACCCGCCGGCGTTTACCAAGAGCAGCTCCACCGTGCGCAGTGCCATGCGCGGCTACCGGGAAATCAATGCGCAGGCGCTGCACATCCTGCCCCGTGGCGGCTACCTGGCCACCTGCAGCTGCTCGCAGCACATGACGCGCGACCTGCTGGCCCAAGCCATCTCCCAAGCCGCACACGACGCGAACGTGCAGCTCAAACAGGTGGAGGAGCGCCAGCAGGCACCCGACCACCCCATCCTGTGGGGCTTTCCCCAAAGCCACTACCTGGACTTCTTCGTGTTCCAGGTAGTGTGACCGTTAGCGATCCCGGGGGCTCGTCGGTTCACGCAATGCCGCTTGGCAACACAACAGGGTTGGGACAGCAACACGTTTTGTCCTATAACCCCCACTTGATTGATAGCGTGAGAGGCCCCGCAGGGCCTCTCGTCTTCTCGATGGGCTTTCTTTTGTTTACCGACCTCGCGTCCCTGCGAGGTCGTCTTCGTGGGTAATATACCCACGACTGAATGCAACCATACCACAATTGCAAGGCATTTCTTCGCATTCCGCTCAAGTGAGACGCTCAGGAGACACGGCTCGGCCACGGACCTAGGCATACGTTCATGTGAAGTACGGAGAGTACGCGGCATCGATTTCAACCGCATCGATGAGGAGTGAGGGCATGTACGAGCTTGATGGAATCGTATACGGGAGCGAGCCGTCTGCCGATATGTCAGTCTCGCGAATCAAGGATGCTGGCGACTTAGCGAGGTCTTGCTATACCGGAGGGGACACACCGCCTGCACTGGGGGGACTGTCCCCCCGGGTGCATAGGGGACACACCGCCTGCACTGGGGGGACTGTCCCCCCGGGTGCATGGCCTCGCCAGAGGCTGGGGGACTGTCCCCTTAGCGCAACCACAGCGTTACTTCTTGCCCTTCTGCCTAAAGGGCGCATCAAAGCGCTGGGTGACGCCGCTGAGCGTGGCGCCAGGACCGGGCTGGCCCTTGGGAACGAGCACGATCTGTATTCCCTCAAGGCGCCTGGAGTAACCGGCGGAACCAGACCTCTGGCCGTTCATCGCCCAGCCCATCCAGCCGAACTTCTGGCAGTGGACGCGGTAGTAGACGTCGTACCGGTCGGCCATCTGGCCATACAGCTGGATCTCTATGGCCTCCAGGCGATACGACTTGCCCTTGGTGCCGGCCATGGTGTCGTCCCTGCGCCAGCCCTGCCAGCCGATGCGCTGAACATGCGTGCGGTATTGGATCCCGCCCTCGCACGGCAAGTCGGAGAGCCGGATGTTGATGCCCTCCAGGCGCAGGCTCCTGCCGCTGGTGCCGCTCATGGCGCCGTCGTCCACGTAGCGCTGCCAGCCCACGCGCTGCACGTGCGTGCGATACGAGACGTGGGGCGCCGGCTCCACCGTCGGCGCCGGAGCAGGTGCCGGAGCTGGTGCCGGGGCCGAGATCCTAAACGTCGCGCCGCGATACGTCACGGTGTAATTGCCCTGGGAGGCGGAACCCGAGGCGGTGATGGCGTAGGTCCCCACCGTCTCGCCCGGCGCTCGCCGCACGTAGTAGGTGATCTTGTCCGCGCCAACCAGCCCGCGAACGGTCGCCGTAAGCCTGGGGTCGGCCGCACCCATGACCTTGGAGGCGTCGTTGGCCACGACGGTAACCGCCCTCTTGGACACGTCGTAGGACCTGGAAACCCTGCCGGTGTAGTTGCCCTTCCCTACAATGGTCACCCAATGCCTGCCCGCATCACGCGCCGACGCCCCCTCAAGCGTGTAGTCGGTGCCGGCAACAAGCTCCCTGCCGCCCAGAACCACCTTTGGCTTCACGCTGTGCGTGCGGCCATCGTACGTCCAGCCAGAAATACCGGTAACGCTGGCGCCGCTGAGGTCCTTAGCCGTTATTGAGAAGGTCACGGCCCTCGTACCCCAAAAGAGGCCGGAGTCCTTCGATCCCATGCCTTGGAAGCTCACCTGCGCATTCGAGCCATCCGAGGTGTTGTTTGCGTAGGAGACCGTATAGTCCGTGCCCTCGACGAGCTCGTACGTCTCGGACCGATCGCCCTTCACTAGGGTAAGAGTAAGGTTCATGTTGTCCTGCATGACGGGCCCTCCGGTGTAGGTCTTGCTCCAAACGCCGGTCACCTGTGCATGCTCGATGTTCGTGGCGTCGTTGAGGGCCGCGAGCGCCTCGTCGCGCGTCGCCACGGCCTCCTGCAGGGTGGCATCCGCTGTGGCAGAGGCCTGTTGCGCCTGGATGAGCGCTTGGAGAGCGGAGTCGAGACGAGCCTCGTACTGTGGGTCGTTCAACGTCGCCAGCGCCTCGTCGTACGCCTGCTGCTTTTGGCTTGCGACGGCTTGCGCGGCCTGCTGCGTCGCTGTGGCCTGCCCCTCGTCGTGGGCGAGCTCCTGCCGCCTGCCCTCGAGCGTGGCCTTTTGCTCCTGCGCCTCCGCCAGCGCCTGCTGCGCCTGGTCCTTCGCGTCCTGGGCATCCTCGAGCGCACTCTGGGCATCCAGGAGGTCCTGCTCCGCTTGTGCGAGGGTGGTCTGTGCGCCACTCAGCGCCTCAAGGGCGGCGACCACGGCGGGGTCGTTCGAGATGTCCGGTATCCCGCTGTTGACGGCGTTCTGCGCCGCCGTCAGCCTGGTCTGGGCGGCGTCACGTGCGGCGACTGCGTCGTTGTATGCCGTCTGCTTCTCGTTGGCGGTCTGGGTCATGGCCTGGGTGTTCGCCTGCGCCTGCTCGTAGGTGGTCTTGGCGGCGTCCGCCGCGGCCTTCTTCGTGGCGGCGTCGGAGGCTGCGGAGTTGTAGGCCTCAGTGACGGCCTGTGCCTGGGCGACAGCGTTGTTATAGTTGGTCTGGGCGGTGTTCGCCGTGGTCTGGGCGGCTTGGAGTTCGGCGTTGGCGGCCGTCAGGGCCCCCTGCTTGATGGAGACCTGATTGTCAGCGTCCTGCTTCGTGCTCTTCGCGGTGTTCAGAGCTGTGATGGCGGTATTGATGTTGTTAATGGCCCCGTTCCAGTAGTCCAGCAGACGCTGCTCGTACTCATCGGTGGTAAAGACGGCAGTGGTCTCCACCTGCGAGCGGAAGTGCTGGACGGCGGCACCATAGGGTGTTGAGCCGTCATACAGTTGAACAGTGCCTCCTCCCCAAGGGGTGTAATTCAGACCGATGCCAGTATATTTATATACGGGATTGGCAAGGTTGAAGTAGTGCCCAACGTTCACATGGTATCCGAGATACTCGTCCAAGCCATAGGAATCCAGCCAGTATTGCGCCACATTCGGGTCCGCTGCGACCAGAGACTCCCAGAGAGCCTTCTCATCGTAGAACCAGCCCTTATAGGCTGCCGTATAACCGACCTCGCTAATATACAAGTTCTCTGCGGCCCATCCGCCGTTGTAGTCTGCCATATTCAGGGTAGCGCCGTTTGACTTACGGGCATGGTCGTAGATATATGTGGAGAAGTTTGCATTGCGCTCGGCCGAAGCCATCAGCTCGTCCGTGATGAGGAGTTCGGGCAGGTTGAGTTCGGCACGAATCTGGTTGCAATACTTAATCCACGCAATGGCACGGAGCATGTTCTGCAGGGAGGTGGCGTCGTACTCTCCTCCGATTTCGGTGTAGGATGCGAAGGTAGTCGCATCGCGCGGGGCATAGCCAGTGGTGACGGGTCCCTCCATGGAGGTCGCATCCGTCAGGTAGCCTGCCGCCGCCGTGGAGCCATTCTCATTGAAGAACGCCACGGTGCCACCTGCCAAGAAGGTGTCATAAGTGCCCTTGGCGGCGTCGTATGCCGCCTGCTTGTTGGCGAGGTCCGTGGCCGCCGCAGTCTGAGCCGCCTGCGCCTGCTGGAGCTCGGACTGTGCCGTCTGCTGTGCCGCCTGCTTGTTGGCGAGGTTGGTGTTCGCCGTGTTCAGCTGGTCCTCTGCGGTGTCCTTGTCGATTTCTGTCAGGTTCTTCGCCTGCTCGGCGTTGCTGGCAGCTTCGTCTGCAGCCTGGCTGGCGGCGTCTGCGGCCTCCCAGTCGGACTTGGCCGTGGCCTCGTTCTGACGTGCCTGCTGGAGGTTGGCCTGGG
>JAUMWN010000157.1 GCA_030529625.1 Coriobacteriales bacterium | reverse complement strand
GAGCTGAAATCCCGACCTTGGGATAATCCCGACCTTCGCGCTCCCACCCGTCGAGACGTGCGCGGACGCGCGGGGAGGTCGGGATTACGAGCGTAGCATAAACCTTGTCCGTGACGGCGCAAGCGACAAGGAGGGTTTGCATGGACAAGGAGAGGCTTGAGGCCGGCCTGCCCGGACTGCTCGGGCACATGAGGGAGGCCGGGTACTCGGATGGCTACGTTGCGAGCACGGAAAGGGTGGCGATGCGCCTGATCGGCGAACGACAGGTCGACAGCTGGGACGACGCGTTCGCATGGGCCTCCGCCGGGGAGCGGGGCGGGAGGCCCTACATGGGCGCCCACGTCAGGCTGCTGATGAGATTCGTCGAGGGGGCCGGGCTGCCCAGGACGGAGGCCTACCCCGGGAGGGCCTCGACCTCCGCCAGGGACGGCCTGGGTCCGGGAATGGCAGCCGTGCTGGACGCGTACGAGTCCTGCCCGGCGGCAGCGGGCAAGGCCCGCACCACCGTGCGCGCGGAGGTGTCGGCGGCGGCCTGCTTCCTCGCGCGGCTCGAGGCGGAGGGGGTCGCCACGCCCGCAGAGGCCACCGAGGGAGACGTGCTCGCAATCGTCACCGACGCGGACGGAGCGCCCGCCTGGAGCCGCACGGTGGTGCGGCAGGCCAAGGCCGTCCTGGCGGCGAGCGGCATCGAGGGGTGCGGGCGCCTCGCCTCGCTCATCCCCGTCCCGAGGGAGTGGGGAAAGGTTGGGGACTTCCTCGACGAGTCCGAGAGGTCGGCCGTCCTCGCGGCGCTCGGCGACCCGGAGTCGCCCCTGTCGCTGCGGGACCTGGCGATCGGCCGCGTCCTCTACCACACGGGGATGCGCAGGGGCGACGTCGCGAACCTGCGGGTCGACTCCGTCGACTGGGGGCGTGACCTCGTCGAGATCCGCCAGCGCAAGACCGACGCGCCGCTCGCCCTCCCACTGCTGCCCCAGGTCGGGAACGCGATATACAGGTACGCCACGGAGGAGCGCGGGGACAGCCGCGAGCCATACCTGTTCCTCTCCACGTCGTGGCCCTACGGGAAGCTCAGCCCGCAGGGCGTGTACGGGGCGGCATGCCGGCTGCTCGACGCCGCAGGCGTCCGGACGGCGAGGGGCGACCGTCGCGGGACTCACCTGTTCAGGCGCACCGTCGCGAGCTCCATGATGGGCGCGGGCGTCGACAGGGCGGTGATCGCCTCCACGCTCGGCCACACGTCCGCCCGCACCACCGAGCGCTACATGGTCGCCGACGTCGAGGGCCTCAGGAGACGCGCGCTCGACGTGTCGCGCTTCCCCGTCCGGGAGGGGGCGCTCGCCAATGGCTGACGCGACCAGGCTCGCCTCGGGTGCCGCCGCCCAGATCGAGGCATACGCCAGGCATCGCAGGGCCGCGGACAAGCTCGGGGCCTCGAGCGAGCAGAACCTCCGCCTGTTCGACGCGCACAGCGCGCGCCTGTTCCCAGATGACGCGCGGCTGACCCAGCGCATGGTCGACAGCTGGTGCGAGAGGAGGCCCACCGAGTCCGCGGCCTCCTGCGTCACCCGCTGCCTCCCGGTGGTCTCGCTCGTGGCCTTCCTGCGCGAGCGCGGCGAGACGGACGTCTCCGCACCCGAGCTGCCGAGGCCCGGCGCCCGCTCCTACGTGCCCCACGCGTTCACCCACGATGAGCTCGCGTCCTTCTTCGCGGAGTGCGACGCCTGGAGGCCGGACCCGCACGTCCGCAGGTCGGCGGGGCTGCGGACCATGCACACGCTCCCCGTGATCTTCAGGCTGCTCTACAGCTCGGGCATGCGCACCTGCGAGGTCCGGCTGCTGAGGCGCGCCAACGTGGACCTCGAGGGCGGGGTCGTCAGGGTCGTCGAGGGCAAGGGCAGGAGCGAGCGCCTCGTCGCCCTGCACCCCTCCATGCGGGACCTAATGCTCGCGTACGACGGGATCATGGAGGGGCTGTGGCCCGGGAGGGAGTACTTCTTCCCGGGCGACGGTGGGAGGGGCTGCCTTGCCAGGGGCTGGCTGACGAGGTGGTTCTCCACGCTGTGGTCCCGCGTCTCGGACGAGCGCGCCACGCCCTACATGCTCCGCCACAACTACGCCGTCGAGAACATCAACCGCCTGGTCGCGGCCGGCATGCGCGGCCTCGAGGACATGGAGTACCTGTCGAAGAGCATGGGCCACACCTCCGTCGAGGTGACCGTGGCCCACTACTACCACATCGTGCCCGCGATCGCCGGGGCCCTGCAGTCGGGCGCCGTCGGCGGGCTGGACGAGCTGCTGCCGGAGGTGATGTGACATGCTCTCCGGGACCGAGGGCGACGCGATCGCGAGGCTCGTCCACGACTTCCTCTGGGACTGGGCGCCGAGCCACCTCACCTCCAGCGAGCACACGCTCAGGGGCTACCGCACGACGCTGTCCCTCTACGTCGGCTGGCTCTCCTCGAGGGGCGTCACGCCCGAGGACCTGTCGGCCTCCGACTTCTGCGCCCGGGCCATCGAGGACTGGCTCTCATGGCTTGCCGGCGAGCGTGGCAACAGCCCGCAGACCTGCAACGTCAGGCTCGCGCACATGCGCACCTTCCTGAGGTACGCGTCGTCCCACGACGTGTCCCTGTGCCACCTGGCGTCCGAGGCCGCGTCCGTCCCGGCGAGGAGGGCGGCGAAGACGAAGGTCGAGGGCATGAGCGAGGCCGCCGTGAGGGCGCTGCTCGCGTCGCCCGACCAGTCGACGAGGTCCGGCAGGCGCGACCTCGCGCTGATGGCGTTCCTGTACTCGACCGCCTGCCGGGTGGGGGAGCTCCTCTCCTGCAGGCTCTCCCAGCTCAGGCTCGACGACGCGCACCCCCACGCCACCATAGTCGGCAAGGGGAACAGGTCGCGCGTGCTCTACCTGCCCGACCGGGCGGCGGAGCACATGCGCAGGTACGTGGAGGAGTTCCACGGCGCGGGCGCGGAACCGGGACGCTACCTCTTCTGGTCGCGGAACCACCCGGAGGGGACGGCGCCGCTCTCGCAGGACGCGGTGACGAAGTTGCTGCGCAGGCACGCCGCCACGGCGGCCGCG
>JAUMWN010000025.1 GCA_030529625.1 Coriobacteriales bacterium | reverse complement strand
CACAAACCCCAAAACGGCGAATGAAACGGCGTTCGAGCATACACTTTTTGGCTGGTGGCCGGCAACCGCGTCCGTGAGCGACCATGCGGGCGTGATCGGGGTGCCATTGCCCGCTCGAGCGCGCGTCCCGCCACCTGCGCCTGCACGTCGGTCCGGTCCGCGGGCATGAGCACTTACACTACCAAAGGCCCACGATTGGCAGCAAATCCGGAAAGTCCCGACCGCTACAGCCTGAGCGCTCCAATCGACCAGACGCGATGACATGAGATAGGCTTGTGTCGACAGAGCGGCCGTCCCTATCCAGGTTGTTGTTCGAGGCGAACCTGTCGATGTTCGATCCGGTTATCCTGCCGAACGCCTTCCCTCTCCCAATGGGCATGGCCGCATGACGTTGCTTGCGCGTCAGCGCCCAATAGGGCAGGACGCTCGCCAAGTCATGAGGCGGCGCTAGGAATGTGTCGTCGGCATGCAGGTTCATGAGGGAATAGTTCTTTGCGTGGGCATCGGTAGTACCAATCAGGTAGTTGAAGAGGAGGGCGCGAACGCAGTCGGTGATGCTGCGTCGCGACTCGTCTGCGCTAAGTAGGTAAATAGTCTCCGAGGGAGTCGGTTCGTACTTCTACGGTGTCGGCGAGACGATACCTGGAAGTGCGCTAAGGTATGACCGTACGGTTATAATGACGGGTGAGGTGACGCAATGGCAGAGTATGCGCTTATCGATGGCATTGAATGTGTGCTGGAGGAAGTGGTCGAGCACGCTGTCTCGGGTGAGCGCATTTGCATCTTTGCAACCACCACTGGTTCGCGCAGGTACGTTACGCATGACGAGTGGATCGAGGCCTCGGCTCGCTTTGAGTCCCATGCCCAGCAGTGGGGAATAGTTACTTCGCAAAGCCCACCCGCACAGAAGATCGCGCTCTTTCGCTCCCTCTTTCGTGGACGCACCGACGTCTTTGCCCGCGGGTATCTCGGCAAGGATGGCAACATCCGCTATGGTCCCGTTTGCGCTCATGGGCGAACGAGCCAATGCCCGCGATGGACACGCGTGCGACGCGGCCTCAAGTGCTCGGATTGTCCCAACCGCGATTACGTGCCGCTTTCCGACCATGACCTCAACAGGCACTTTACTGGTGCCGACCCAGAGTATCGCGACGTTGTTGGTCTCTACGTGCTGGATGCGGATTGCTGCACCCATGTATTGGTGGCCGACTTTGACAAGGACGGATGGCAGCAGGAGACGGTGCGATACTGCGCGTCGTGCGCTAAGCATGGTCTGATGCCAGCGGTGGAGCGCTCACGCTCTGGAAATGGTGCCCATGCGTGGCTCTTCTTTGCTGAGCCGGTAGACGCCAAATTGGCTCGCGATTTGGGAAGCGCGATGATTTCGGAGGCGATGGCCGACGGTCCTGGTATGACTTTTGACTCGTACGACCGGCTGTTTCCCACCCAATCGACGCTACGTGATGACGGCTTGGGCAACCTGATCGCGCTGCCGTTCCAAAGTATTCCCATGCGTAGCGGCAACTCGGTGTTCGTGGACATTGGGGACGGCTTCAAGCCATATGCCGACCAATGGCGATTTCTCTCCACGGTGCAAAAGGTGACCAAGGCTCAGGCAGAGCAGATTGTGGCGAAGTGTGTGCCCACTCCCATGGGGGAGCTCGTTCACGCGGACAACGGAAAGGCAAAGCGTGCAGATTCCTCATTGCATGCGATTGGCGCCTCCCTAAGTCGCCAAGACTTTCCGGGTGTGGTTCACGTCACCTATGCCAACATGCTCTATGTCCACAAGGACGGCATCTCGTCGCGCGGGCTCAACCACATTCGTAGGCTTGCGGCCTTTGCCAACCCAGAATTCTATCGAGCGCAGGCAATGCATCAATCCGTGTACAACAAGCCACGAATTCGATGGTGCGGAGAAGAGAATGATGAGTGCGTTCTTCTGCCGCGTGGTTGCAAGCAACGGCTGCTCTCGCAGCTTGGAGAGTTGGGTGTTGTCTGTCAAATTGCGGACACGCGCAACAACGGTGAGCCCCTTCGGGCTGAGTTCATGGGTACGTTGCGTCCGCGACAGCAGGAGGCGGCGGACGCCATGCTTGCCCACGAATGTGGCGTGCTGTCAGCGCCCACTGGCTTTGGGAAGACGGTTATAGGTGCCTACATGATTGCGAGTCTTGGCATTCGAGCGCTGGTTGTCGTACCCAAGGCGGTGCTCGTGAACCAGTGGATCGAACGTCTTGATACGTTCCTCCAAATTTCGGACGATCGTCCTCCTCTGCTCACGAAGTCAGGCAAGCCGAGTAAGCGCCATCGTCCATTGATCGGACAGATTGGCGGAGGCAAGAACAAGCCGAGTGGTCTCGTTGACGTGGCAACGTTCCAATCGCTTACGGGCATCGATGACCTCGGAGCGCCGTGTGCAAAGCCTATTGTTCAGGGCTACGACCTCGTAATATGCGATGAATGCCATCATGGTGCCGCTCCACAACTCGAGTTGGTCATGAAGAGCGTTTGCGCGCGGCGGGTTTACGGGCTGTCTGCAACACCAAAGCGCTCTGATAGCTTGCAGAGCGTTATCTTCATGCAGTGCGGACCTATTCGTCACATAGTGGACGAAAAGGAGCAGATGGCCGAGCAAGACTTTGATCGTTTTCTTGAGCCTAGGTTCACGCGCATTCGCTTGTCGGAGGAAAAGCAAGGCCAAACGTTCAACGAGCTGGTGGATAAGCTCTGCGCTCATGCTGCGCGGAATCGGCTGATAGTTGCGGATACGGTTTCTGCCGTAGAAGAGGGGCGCACGCCGTTAGTGGTATCGCGTCGCGTGGAGCATGTGTCCGAGCTTGCGCAGAGAATCGAGGGCTCGGGAATTCGTGTGTTTGCGCTTACTGGCAAGGGCACGGCAAAGGAGCGGCGAAAAAGGCTGGCGGAGGTGCGTGACGCTCGCGGCGGCTTTGCCATTGTCGCTACGGGTAGTTATATGGGCGAAGGGTTCGACCTGCCCAATTTGGATACGCTCATGCTCGCGTCCCCTTACTCGTGGGAGGGCGTGATTAAGCAGTTCGCCGGGAGGCTTCATCGGCAGAGCGAAGGAAAGACAGACGTGCTCGTGTACGATTACGTGGATACGAGCGTCCCCATGTTTGAGCGCATGTATAAGAAGCGGCTTAAGACATACAGCCGTTTGGGATACACAGTGCGTGACGCTTCCGATGCGCTGGGTGACGGCGCCCTGCTGGTTGATCGCTCGAGTTGGCAATCGACACTTGGAGCTGACATCGAGCACGCAGAGCATTCGGCTGTCTTGTCGGTGCCGTACGTAAACCAGAAGACGGTTCGGCTATTGGCGCCAACGCTTAGGGAAGCCTGTGATAGGGGAGTGGACGTGCAAGTTTTTGTTCGTGAGCCATCACTGGATGGGGCACGGAAAGGAGCCGATGAGGCGAGCGCCCTTTTGAGTTCGCTGGGCTGTAAGGTGCTCGTATGCGATCCTGCCGTTTCGGGCGTTGCGGTTATGGATGAACGTGTCGCATGGTATGGGTCATTGCCTCTCTTGGGCTTTCCCAAAGCCGATGATTGTAGCCTGCGCATCGTAAACGTTGAGGTGGCCGAGGACATCACCGCTATGGTCCTTGCGGAATAGTTGTCTGCTGTTTGCGCGGGTGGGCTGTCCGCATTCATCCAGAACCTGATGGTCATCGACGAGAAATGTGAAACTTCACATTTCTCGTCGATGACCATCTGGCACCTGCGCAGGTAGCGGAGCCGGAAGCCGGCCTTGCGGTCCACCTCGGCGTCGTCCATGATCCTGACCAGCGACTCCATCTTCTCGAACGCCACGGTGTAGCCCTCGTCTATGGCGAGCAGGCCGAGCCCGACGGCGACCATGGTCTTCCCCTTATGTGGGAACCTACATAAGGGAAATTGCACTAAGCCGCTTCGCGGCAGCTTTGCCATCGACTAACTGACTTGGAGCGCGCGCGTAGGACTGCACGCCGCCCCTACCCGCATAATCGCTGTATGGCCTTGTATCGCGACCACGAGAGGAGACGGCCATGCAGCATCCCATTCTATCCAAAGTCCTGTCCGACATCGAGCTGAGGAACCACAGCGAGGCCACCAAGGACGTGTATCTGCGCACGTGCGCCCGCTACCTGGAGTTCCTGGGCGACAAGTCGCTCGAGGAGACCGACGAGTCCGACGTGCGCGCGTTCTCGCAGCACCTCCGCTGCGACTGCGGCCTGGCGCCCAAGACGGTGAACACCTACCTCGCGGCGGTCCTCTTCATGTACGAGGTGGGGCTCGACCGGCCTATGAACCGCCGCCAGATCCCGTTCATGCGCAAGCCCAAGGCGATGCCCAGGGTGTTCTCGCGCGACGAGGTGGTCGCCATCCTGGCCGCAGCGGAAAACGTGAAGCACCGGGCCCAGATCGCGCTGGGATACGGCTCTGGGCTGCGCATATCCGGGGTGTGCGCCCTGCGCGTGCGTGACGTTGACTCCGAGGCCATGCGCCCCGGTTACTAGGTCGACGTCGTCTCGCAGAAGCGACGGGGGCTCTTGGGGCCGCATGCCGCAGCAGTAGAGCAGGCGCGACCACACGGGCAGCACAAGCTCCGGCAGGTATCTCTTCCCCCTGCCCCTGCCGACCTGGGAGTCGATCGCGTCGAACAGTGCCGCGAGCTCTGGGTCCGTGAAGAGGTAGGGCTGGAAGGCCTCACCCCGCGGCGTGTACACCTCGCCGGGGATGAGGTCACCACGGCCGAGGAAGCTGGTGAACTTACAGAACTCCCGCAGGCAGGAGGCGAACTTGGCCTGGATGTTGGCGCTGTTGTAGCGGTGGCATGCGAGCCATTCGTCCAGCATCTCGGCCGTGAGGGCGTCGCCCTCGGCCCAGCGCTCGACGACGTACTCAATAAACTTGGACAGCATGTATCGGTAGGCGGCCGTGGCGTAGCCAGCTGACTCGCGCCACTCCACCATGAGCTCGAAGTCGTCTCGGAGCCTGCCCGTGGCCTGGTCACGGCGCTCATGTGGCACCACCTCCCCGTCGCCCGCGTATGCGCCGACTCGAACGGGGACGTCGGAGAACCCCATCGCCACGAGCGCGGAGCGCGCGCCATCATGGGTGATGTAGGGCTTGTCCTCGTCGACAGAGCTGTGCCCCACCATGCGCGAGACGGTGTCGATCCCGACCCCGCGCGACACCAGCACCGTCTCGAACGATCGCCCGAGGCTGTGGAACGACCTCCCTGGGACCTTCTCGACGCCGGTACGCTCGCAAAGCCCGTCGAACCAGCAGCTCACCTGGTCGGCGGCAATCGCCCTATACGGCGCCCGCACGGTGAGGAAGACCTCACGGAGGCGGCACTCCGGTCGCGCTTCCAGGACGTATTCGGCTAGCGCGTTCATCGTCTCACCGTTCAGCTCGCAGGTGATCGGCTTGTGGGTCTTCGACTGGGCGGTGGTGACGCGTTGGCGCCTCTAGTCGACCTCGTCGAGCCTGAGGGACAGGATGTCGCGCGAGCGCAGCCCCGTGCAGTATGCGAGGAGCACCACGGCCCGGTCGCGCTTGCCCTTGGCGGTGGACGCGTCGATCGCGCCCACGATCGAGCGAACCTCGGCCTCGGTGAAGGCAGGTATGATCCTTCTGCCCCCGCTCCTGAGCGTTGGCATGGAGTAGTTGCGAAGGACGCGTCCGCCGTGCTCGTCCGTCAACCCGACCTGCGGCCTCGTCTCAGACGCCGCCGGCACGGCCGACATGCTTCGCGCCATGCGCGACGGCCTGCCGCCCAGCGTGCAGATGGGGGGCCACGACTGCCCCGACACCGCCTACCTCATGTCTGCCTACTACCGCACCGACCACCACTGGAGGACCGACGAGGCGTACCTGAGCTACGCGGAGGCGCTGTCCGCCATGATGCCCGGGGCCACGACCGCCGAGGTCACGGACGAGCGCGAGTTCGCGAGCGGCTTCCTCGGCAGCACAGTGCGCCTGGGGCTGATGCTGCCAAACGTGGCGGACTCGATCGTCGACTGCCGCATCGACATGTCCAGCTTGCAGGTGTTTGTCAACGGCGCCGAGGTCGCAGCGGACAGGCTCGACTCGTGGGAGCGCTACGAGAACATGGCGTTCAAGCGGTGGTCCTTCACTGCCAACTACGCGAACTATTTCCATAGTGACTATGGCTTCCTGGAGATTAGCAACCCGGCCGCCCAGAGCCAGGACTCCCTGCTCATCGTGGGCAGCTCCTACACCAACTGCATGGAGCGCTTCTTCGCGGCCAACTACGCCCACGTGTACAAGATCGACGGGCGATACACGGACCTCCTGGCGGACGACTTCCTCGCGGATCACCCCGAGATCAGGCAGGTCCTCATCGTTGGTCAGGCGCCGCCCATACTCGTCGGCGCGCTTGCGAGCAACGCGTAGGTCTTGCCATCGATTGGTTATCCCGGAGCGAGCAGGCACACTTTTCTGGTGTCTCTGTCCCTGGCGCTTTTGGCGTGATGGTAGCGTTTAGGGACGAATGAGGGACCAAGACCGCCAACATGCGTCCCCAACGCTACCATCCTCCGCTCGGCCCACAGTCCACAGATTTGAGGCCGGCTCAAAAGCGGCCTCGCCGGATTCTTGTAGGTCTTTGGACCTTCGTTGAGTCCTTCGAAGAATCCCATGAATCCAATGGCGACTCGCCTCACGTTTACGATGGCTACTCGAGCCGCCGATCGAAATCCCTGCGGGCATAGAGCACGCGGACTACGGTGACCGTCTCGTCCTCCTCGGATACCCAGAAGAAAGCCAGATAGTTTCCCACCCTGAGCTTGCGATACTCGTGCTTGAGCGGCCTGATAGGCGCATGGGCTGGACAGCGCGTTGGGAGATGTCCGAGTGATGCGATGCCTTTGGTCAAGTCCTGAGCCAGTTTTTGGGCAGCAGAGGGGTTCTTGAGCTCGCCCGCGACGTAGCCAACGATGTCTTCCATGTCATGTAATGCAGCTGGCTGTACGATTACCCTGTAGTTGATGGGCATGGCTATCCTGCCTTGGAGACGGAATCGATGCGGGCGCGCAGCTTGGCAAGCACCTCGTCCGGAGAGTAGCGCTCCTCCGTGAGCGTGGCCTCGACCTCCGCCTCACGCAGGGCGGTATAGACCTCGCTCTCAAAGGCAAGCGCTTCGTAGGCATCCATGCTCATAACAACCATGTCGCCGGATCCGTTCTTCGTGAGGAAAACGGGTCGCCCCGTCTCGTGAACGTCTTGCGAGATACTCGCAAAGTTGTTGCGGAGGTCCGACACGGGCCTGATGCTCTTCATGGTAATCCTCTTTCCCTCAAAGCTATCATAATTATGATAACACAAGGGAGACTGCTGGGTGACGAGGTGGTCGTGCGGGGTATTGTCCGCGCATGTGCTTGGCGTTCTGGCGTGCCCTCCCAATGTGCCCGGATGCCATGTTCGCGACGCTCGGGCTAACCCATCAACCCAAATCCGCTTCATTTGTCGATAACCCATAAAGGTACCGACCGTCTGGCACAATCAACCCACGGGATTCTTCATGAGCGATAGGCAGGAGGTTGTTGAGGGCCATGCGCGCTATTCGTCCGAATAAACTACCCCAATGCCAAACGACAAATGAAACGGACTCTGAGCATACACTTGGTGGCTGGCTGTCGTGGCCAAGGGCCAACCTTGGGCCATCGAACGACGCGCCCGCCTATTGGTCCTGGGACTGCTGCAGATAGGCGTTGAACTCTGCGGTGTCCATCCGTATGCCGTCCAAGCTGCCGCTGGCGCACAGCGCGACGCACAGTATTGCCGCGCACGCGAGCGCGCCGCACTTGCAGGCGAACGCGGCGCCCGACTCCTTGGGCTGCACATTCGCGTCGTCCCTGTGCATCCGCCGCGACATGGCGTATCCCATCAGACGTGCGTACCCCAGCGCCGCGAGGGGAATGAGAAGCTCGAAGTAGGGGAGCGTGTACTGGCACTTCGCCTCCCACAAGAGGTGGCACGCAAAGCCGCCAACAAACACTATGGCGAGCACGACTCCGGTCCTGGCTTCCTGCGATCCCCATCCCAGCGTAACGGCCCAGCAGACGGCGCCAACAATAATGAGGAACTGCAACACGTGAAGGTAGACCGAGAACTGCGCCATCCAGGCGTCGTTTCCCACGCTGTTAGCAATGAGGTCGCTGGGGTTGCCGATCCCGCCGGACTGCACAATCCAAAACCCCTCAAACGTTGGGTTGTTCCACTGCGAGGCGGTCTTTCTCAAATAGAAGCCTACCATGCCGCCCTCACCCTCGCGCATTTCCTGAAGGGCCAGGACCAGGTCCCGCTTGGCGACTTGTTCTTGGGCCGCGGTGTTGTGCCTGGCGTCCATGTAGCTGTCCCAGTTGTAGTTGTTCCACCATCCCGAGGCCAAGTCGGACTCCTGCGCGCCCATCGTAATCCATCCCCAGGGAGAGCACCCCTGGTCGATTGGGTAGCTGGACGCGTAACGGGCCATCTGCAAGGAAATCCAGGACTGGGCCATGTACGCGACCACCAGCAGGCCCGCTGCGATAGCCGCGGGTCGCACGCCGCGCTCGGGCAGGCGGACGAGTGCATACAGGATCATGCCAAGAAGAAACACGGCGTAGTTGCCCTTTACGACTGTCGCCAGCCCCACGAGTGCGGCCGACGTGATGGCGTCGACGAGCCTGGGTTCTGGCGAGCGGAAGAACCGCATCTCGTGTTTGATGGCAGCGAGCGAAAGTGCGAGGCCAAGCAAGTTTCCATAGACGAACGCCACGTATTGGAGCATGGGAAAGAAGAGAATCGCGAGCAGGGATGTGGCCAGCTGGCACAGCCTGCTTCCTCCCGCAAGGGCGGTTATCTCCAACAGCTCCCACATCATCACCATGGCGGCCAGTACGTTGACAAGCTGGAACGCGAACACGTCTGCGGACCCAAAGACCTGTGCGAATAGCCGAAACACCCAAAAGAGGCCGATTTGGCTGGTAAAGCAACCAAGATACCCATGGTTCGTAAAATTGCCCCATTCGCCATTGAGCGAGTCTCGTGCCAGCTGCATCATAATGGCTTGGTCGGACCTGGGCGTGGGCTGGGTTGCCGCGAGCCAGGCGATGCAGACGATGCCGGTGAGCGCCACGAGCGCACGCCTCGCGCGCCGGAACGCGGTGTCGTTTGCGTCGAGCCATCTGGCGAGTCGCAACGCGGGTTTGGCCAGCAGTGCCAGGGCCGCGAGCACCAGCGCGAGTGCGACGATGCCGAGCAGTGGGTTGTTGGGGAGAAAGAACGTGTGCTCAAGCAGATGGGTCGCGTCTTTGGTGGTGACAAAGCTCGTGGACACCATTGCCGAAAGGGCGAGGAGACAAAGCACGATCGTGAGCGCCGCAAGGGTGCAGACCGTGATGAGGCCAGACACCGCGTTCGCGATTCGTCTGCCAAGGGATTTGCCCACTGCGCCCACGTCCTCTTTCCCATCGTAAAGCGTGACGCTGCAATAGTAGCATGGGGCGTCGCGTCTTCTCGTGCTCTTGGAAGACCTGCAAACTCAAACCGCGTTTCACTTGTCATTTTGGGGTCTTTGTACGAAAAAATCGGCTCGAAAATTACGGGGTTGCAAAAACACATGCTCTGACCTGCAGTTTTGCAAGGCTTCTTTCCCGCCTATGGCGATTTGAGCCTTCAGAATCGTACAAAAACCCCAAGATGGCGAATGAAACGGGGTTTGAGTATACACTTGGCGGCTGGCTGTCATGTCCAAGGGCCAACCTTCGCCCTTTATGCCATACGAGCATCAGAGGTCCTTGCTATGCGAAAGGGAACAGGAAGACCAAGAACTTCCCCCGCAACGATTGATTGCGTGTTGAACGTGTCAACCGTAGATGCCGAGGCGGCGCGTGTCCTCTTACTAAGAGGACACGCGCTAAGGCAAGATGGGTCTATACAATAAGGTCAGACACCGCCCAACGCTCGGATTGACCTCCATTGTTCAGTTAAGCTAAGATGTACGGTAAATAGACGTACGTTATAAAAGAAAGAGGGGAATACGCATGGGCACAATGGCGATAAACCGCAAAGACGCCCGTCTGGATCTGCGCATGAACTCCGAGCAAAAAGAGACCATTGGGCGAGCGGCAGCGGCAAGCGGCATGAGCATGTCGCAGTGGGCGCTGGACCGCCTCATGCGTTCCGCTCGGTCCGACTTGCTGGATGAAAGCGTGATTAGGATGTCCTCGCGCGCATTCGACGAGTTCGCTCGCGCGTTGGAGGAGCCACAGGCGAAGGAGTTTGCGGACTTCGTGAGCCAGGGGACCATATGGGAGAGCTAGCCTTCACTAAACCGCGTCCTCTGGAGGATTCGGATGTGCTGGATGACTTTCGCTGCGGGCTTCCCATGGTTGACGAATGGGTGCATAAGCGTGCGCGTATGGCTCGCAAGGCTGGGACCGCCGTCATGTATGTGAGCTTTTTGGGTGATAGGATGGCGGGGTTCTACACCCTTAGCTCGCAGTCGATGGTACGGTCGGACGTAAGGGGATGGCTTTCTCGTAATACACCCGAGCAGATACCCGTAATACTGCTGGGCATGCTTGGCGTGGACGAGCGATTTCAGGGACATGGTCTCGGTAAGAACCTCTTGTTGGACGCGTCGAAGCGGGCGCTTTTGGTATCGCAGGCAATTGGTGCGAGGGCTCTTGTGGTGGATCCCGCGAGTGATGCGGCGGCAAGTCTGTATCGGTCGTCTGGCTTTAAGGAAGTCCCTGGAAGCAGTCGCATGTACGCGCGCATGCGATAGCCGATTGCCAAGGGCAGCGACCTCTATCCCAAAACCCACGAGAACCTGTTTTCTTCGTCTCACGTCGTGTCGGCGCAATGTGTGTCCTCTTGGGAAGAGGCGCCTTTGGGCCACGTCCAGTTACCCTTGCGCTACGGCATGCCCTAGTCCTGTGTCCCAAAGGCACCTCTTCCCAGGAGGACACTTGCGAAGGCAAGATAGCAAGTTACACATCTTTTCCAGATGCCTCATGGGATAGGTTTTGTGAGCTAAGGCCAGACAACTCCCAACGCTTGGATTGACCTTCGCAGCTCTCAGGCAAACCTGTAAACTCAAACCGCGTTTCATTTGTCATTTGGGGGTTTTTGTACGAAAAAAACGGCTCGCAAATTACGGGGTTGCAAAAACACGTGCCTTGGCCTGCGGTTATGCGAGGCCTCTTTCCCGCCTATGGCGATTTGAGCCCTCACAATCGTACAAAAACCACAAAATGGCGAATGAAACGGACTCTGAGTATACAGTTCATAGCCTGCTGTCGTGATGCTGGTGGGGATATACTATCTGAGTATTTACAGCTGGGGCTATCGTTGCCGCCTCGCACAAAACCAGTTTTCTCAAAGTGTGGTACTTGCGCTACCATAGCCACACGCAACGACTGCGAAAGGGAACCCATGATTCTTCCAGTAACCCAGAGCATGCGCTTTTCCAAGCTACTCGACCTGGTAACCCTCTATGCCCACCGCATGCTGCACGTGGTGAGCGACGACGAGTTTTTCTGTGACGATCCGCAGCATGGCATCAGTGAGGATGGCCAGCGAGAGACCCTGCTCGAGGTGTGGGAGAATCCGCAGCTGCTGGAAGACTTTGTGCACGCCAATCCGTTTAACCTTGGCAAGCGCGATCTTGCCATAGTCGAGTCGTGGAAGCACTGCCTTTCGTATACGTTCTTGGTGTCGCTGCTTCCGGGAGGTCGCCGGGGCGAGATGGTGTTCTATTGCGAGTCGTACGCCATCGTGGTATACGGGATCTCGGTGCCCATCACGTCCATGCTCACGTCCGTTCCGGCCGTCGTGTACACGACCTTGCTTCCGTGCGAGGACAAGATCGTGTACGCCATGTTCATGGCGCAGTATCCCATGGACATGGGCGAAAACATGTGCTCGACGTTGCAAGACGAATTGGAGAAGGCTGTGCGGGAGGGTCGCGTGTTGCGCACGGGCGCACAGCTCATCGACGCGCTGCCGGCCATTCGCCAAAAGGCGCAGGAGCGCGATCTCAAGGAGTTTCGCCACTCCATGGAGATGGAGGAGCGGGCGGCCGGTCCGCTGGAGGGTCAGCATCGCGGAGTGCTCGCGGGCATGAGCGAGGAGGATCGCGAGCGTGCCGTGCGGGAGTATGCGAATGCGGTGATGCAAGAAGACCTTAAGTCTGATCCTGAGAGATCTTTGGCTGACGTCTTGCGCAGGCAATGTGTTCCCGGCGAGCCCGTGTACACGCAGGAGGAGCTGCTGAGCATCGACGTGCCCGACGAGGACCCATCCGACTATTACGACGAAGAGGATGAAGAGTACTGGTATGGCCTCTCAGATCCCCAGTGTCTGGAGGAGGAGCTGCGCTATGCGGGGGAGAGACAGCTTGAATGCTTGCGTGAGCTGGCAAAACGTGGCGGAAGATGGCTCATTGCGGCAGAGGAGATTACGTCTCTGGCGGATTATCCCGCACCCTCCAAGGGTCTGTGCTATTACTTTTGCGAGAACGACGGCCTTGCGGCGATCATGCCCAACGAGGTCGTTGCTGCCGCGCACGATGTGGATTGGGACGCACTTTTTGCTTACGCGCGTGAGCGCGGGCGGCTGCTGCGCTTTTTTGACGAGCTGGAGGAGCTGCGTGGCATGGTACCGCTTGAGCAGGCCATCGACGAGTATCAGGCGATGTTTCCCAACGGATTTAGGGACCAGCAGCAGATTGCAGACATCGTGTTTGACAGTCTGGACTCGATAGAGTTTGGTGGCTGCGTGCTGCAAACGCCTCAACAGACGTATCTCATCCACTTTGAGCTGCTGTGGGAGCATCGGCGCGAGGCGGGTCGCGATGCCTTTGCGGAAGGTGCGTTTGAGCGAGACGATCTTGGTCGGCTGCTCAAGGGGCTTTTGGCGGAGCAACGTGGCAAGGATCCACGTCCCATAACGCAGGAGATGCTGGACAGCGAGTCGGTGTTCTCGTGGGCCGAGGAACAGCCGCCGGCACGCGCGCTGCGCAACTTCTTGGATGCGCATGTTCCCGACGAGGGCGACGACTACTTCTTTGCCGAGAAGGTCATTGAGGAATTGCTCACCGAGGTGTTTTGGGGCCAGACGCAGGGGAGCATCCAGGCGTTCTTTGACATCTTGGAGCACAACGGCTTTATTGCGGACGAGAGCCAGCTCAATATGCTGGTGAACCTATGGACCAATATGTGCAACGGCCTGCCCAACTGGCCAAACAACGGCTGGTCACCCAACGAGCTCATGGGGCGCATGAGTCGGCGCAAGATGTTCTTTAACGAGGACGGCTCGGTGATGAAGGTGGGACGCAACGACCCGTGCCCCTGTGGATCGGGAAAGAAGTACAAGCGCTGCTGCGGTCGGTAGTGGTTTGTGCTTCTGTGTGGGGATAGACAACGGGGACAGTCCCCCGAGTTCAGCCTCTGGCGAGGCCAAACTCGATGGACAGTCCCCGTTGTCTATCCCCACACGCGGGGGACGGCGATGCCACCGTTAAGCGATCCAAGGGTTTACCCCAGTTTTCTGCGCGGCTATGCTAAAAACGTTACTACAAGCACGGCGATGGGGGTAAACCATGTGCACGAGCGTTCGCTTTACCGACACACAGGGCAACATGTTCTTTGGGCGCAATCTGGATTGGAGCTGCGGATACGGTCAGCGGGTAGTCATCACGCCCACGGGCTGGACGCCCAACTCGCCGTTTGGCGCCGTGCAGGCCGTGAGCCGACCCGTGTATGGCATGGGCATCGTGGCCGAGAATACTCCGCTGTACTTTGACTGCGCAAACGACGCCGGGCTCGCCGTGGCTGGTCTCAACTTCCCTGGATACGCCCAGTACGAGAGCGGTCCCGTTGAGGGCAAGACCAACGTGTGCGCATGGGAGTTTCCGCTGTGGGTCGTGGCCAACTTCCAAACCGTCGACGAGGTTGAGGCGGCGCTGGCAAACACCGCCATCGTTGACAGGCCCATCAATGAGCAGTTCCCCTGCTCGCTGCTGCACTGGATGATTGGCGACGCGACACGCTGTATCGTGGTGGAGTACATGGCCGACGGTATGCACGTGTACCACAACGGCCTCAACGTGCTGGCCAACCAGCCCACGTTTGCCTATCACGAGGAGAACGTGCGCAGCTACATCTCCTGCTCGCCCGAGGTCGTGGGTCCTGTGACCTGGGGAGCCTCCGAGCTTTCGGCCTATGGGTCGGGCAGTGGGATGCGCGGGCTTCCCGGCGACTGCTACTCTCCGTCTCGCTTTGTGCGCGTGGCGTATCACAACGCGCACTATCCGCAAAAGGACACCGAGGCGGAGAACGTCTCGCGTCTGTTCCACACGCTGGGCGCCGTGTCCATGGTGGACGGTGCCGCAAAGATGGGCGACGGTGCCTACGAGATTACCGTCTACACGGGTGGCGTTTCAACGGCGACGAATACGTACTACTGGAACACCTACGACGAGCCCGCGATTAAGAGCGTGGCGCTGGCCGACTACGATGGTGCTGGCACGGAGATTATTCAGGTGGCGTAGGGGCCGCACAGAAGGGACAGTCCCCCGAGTACAGGCCGTACAAAGACAGTCCTTCGAGTAGGGCTCATCACGGCCCGTACTCGGGGGACAGTCCCTTCTGTGCGGCCTTATTGCTCGAAGGCGATGGCTATGTAGGTGGCGTCGTCGCTGATCTTGGAGCGGTGCACGCGCATGAGGTCCCTGTCGGCTTGCTCGGCATCGCGTAGGGCGCGAGCTACCTGCTCGCCTTTGCCGGCAAGCACGTCTTGGGCAAGGCTGGTCTCGTCGGCCGTAACGCCCATCTCCACTGCTGCCACGAAGCCGTCGCTGCAGGCAAAGGCGCCAGTAACCTGTGCCATGGGAAAACGCTCCACGAGCTCGTGGCCAAAGCCGCGGCAGGTGGCGTCTGCGGCCCAATAGCCGCCCGGTTCGTTCATCTTGAGGCGGTTCTCGATGAATCGATCGTTAAGCGCCTTGCGCGCCTGGGCCATGGTCGCGTTGTTTTGCGTGGCGTAGCAAAACATGCGCTCGTAGTTTTGACGGTCCAGCTCGTCGAGGGTGGCGTCGTGCACGAGTCGCGCGCTTCCGTCGGCAAGCGTGACCACGGCCGTGCAGTCGCCCAGCATGGTCACCTCCAGCTTGTCTTCGCTCCAGCGCAGGATGGCGACGCTTCCGTTGGGCAGGTCCTCTCGGCCAAGCGCCGAGGAGCCGGGCATGTGCAGGTACTCCTCGGCTACGGCCGTGCCAGCCTGGGCGAGTGCGCGTGCCGCGGGCATCGCGGGGTCCTCGAGCAGGGCTGCCGTTTGTTGGGCGAGCTCGCGGGCATACCACGACGCGTCGGTCTCGCCGGCAACGAGGTTTACCTTGGTAAGGCCGGTGGCGCCGTCCACGAGCACCGCGCAGCGAGCGTCGGTGCGAATGACGGCGTAGTCCTCGTTGATGCGGCCCTCTCCGGAGCCTGTCCAGGTGCGGGTCTCAAAAAATGTTGTGTGTGTCATACGAATTTCCTTGCCAGCTTGGAACAAACGGAGACAGGAAGAGCATAGCACGGAATCGCAAAATCGGCCGAAGGGGAGGGCTTTGAGCGGTTGGTGATGTACAATAGCCGCTATGAAACAGAAGCGTATCAACTACAACATGAAGCTCTTTACAGCCATTGCCATGGTGTTGGTGGTCTCAAACCACTTGGACGGCGGCCGGGTGGGAATCTCAGGCCCCTACAACCTGTTTCCGCCATATTCGTTTCACGTGGCGGCCTTCGTGTTTGTCGCGGGCTACTTCTATAAACCAGCGAGTGAGGATGCCTTGGGACGCTACATAGCCAGAAAGGCGTGGCGGCTCATCGTGCCACTGTTCCTTATCAGCTTGGTGTATGGCTACGTGTGGGCGCTTGCTCAGATGGCGTTGGGCGTGCCCAACGTGCAGCTGCCCACGATGGAGAACCTGCTGGTAGATCCGCTCATCAACTCTCACCAGTACCGCTTTACCAACGCCATGTGGTTCTTGGCGTCGCTGTTTTGCGCCGAGACCTGTAACGTGCTGGTGCGCAAGGCCGCAAGCCGCATTCCCTGGCCCAGCACCACGATGTACGAGGCCGTCCTGTTTGCGGCGTATTTGCTGCTGGGGTCGGTGTCCATTGTGGTGGGCGGCACGTCTGGACTGGAGCCGGGATGGCTCCTGCTTGCCTGCCGCTCCCTGTTCTTTGTGGCATGCTTTGGCATGGGGCGCTTCTATGCCGCCGTGCTGGAGCCGTACGACACCCTGCGCAGTACGTGGTACTTTGCCATCGTTCTGTTCGCTCAGCTTGCTCTTGCCGTGGCATTCCGCGGTAAGTACACTTACACCTCCGTGTGGTGCAAATACCCCCACGGTATCGTGGGCACCTACGCGGTAACCATACTAGGTATCGCCTTTTTGCTGCGTGTTTGCAAGCTGCTGGGCCCGGTGGTGGGGCGAAGCCGGGTGGTGCTGGCTATCGCAAACAACACGTTTAGCATCATGTGTCATCATCTGTGCGGGTTTTTCGTGCTCAATAGTATCTTTTATATGGTGAACATGCTTACTGGGCAACTGGGGGCCTTCGATTACGACGGCTATGTGAATTCATATAAGTATGTGCTGGTGCCTCGGGGGGCCACGCAGTTCGTCTTGGTCTACGTGGTGTTTGGCATTGTGTTCTCGCTACTTGTTCATGCGGCGTGGAAAAGGACCAAGGCGGCGGCGCGTCCAGCCGTGGAGCGTCTTCTGGTCGGTGGCCATGGCAAGGCTGGGTCGTCGGGAGCCCTCTTGCAGTAGCCAGTCTGCTACCATAGCTACGTATGTGTGTGGAAAGGAGCGGCCGCATGAGGACGCACTCAATAATAATCGCGGGTGGTTCGGGCTCGCGCATGGGTCAGGACATCCCCAAGCAGTTTATTAACGTGTACGACAAGCCCGTGCTCATCTATACGCTGGAGAGCTTCCAGCGCCACGAGCTCATCGACAACATTGTGGTGGTGTGCATTGACGGCTGGCACGACGTGGTGCAGGCCTACGCCAGGCAGTTTGAGATAAGCAAGCTCAGCCAGGTGGTCTCGGGCGGGTCCACGGGGCAGGAGTCCATCCGAAACGGCGTGTATGCGCTGGAGGGTGTGGCCCAGCCGGACGATCTGGCGGTTATCCACGACGGCATCCGACCGCTGGTGGCGCCCGAGGTCCTTACCGACGTGGTGCGCGTGGCGTCGGAGAAGGGCAATGCCGTGACGAGCCTGCCCTATAACGAGCAGATTTTTGTAGTTGACGAAGATGACCCAACCACCACCACGAGCTTTATCCCGCGCGAGACGCTGCGTCGCGTGTCCACGCCGCAGGCCTACCGCTACGACGTGCTGCTGGCCGCCTACCGGGAGGCCTTCGAGCGCGAGGTGGGCATCTACGGCTCGCACTACACCAACACCATGATGGTGGAGCTGGGCCATACACTGCACTTTGCCGCCGGTTCCGACAAGAACATTAAGCTCACCACCAAGGACGACCTGGAGATGTTTAAGGCATACCTGCACCAGGACGAGGACACGTGGCTCAAGTAGGGGAGGGCGCCATGAACAGGCTGGGCAACCCGCTGTATGTGGAGGACCTGGAGCTCGTTGCCTCGTGCGGAGCAAACTGGAGCGTGTTGGACGGCGCCACGGTGGGCGTCTCGGGTGCTACGGGCATGGTGGGCACCCTGCTGGTGGATGCGCTTATGCACATGGCGCGCACGGGCCGGCTGGACGTGCGCGTGGTGGCGCTGGGTCGCAGCGAGGAGCGCGCCCGCACGCGCTTGCCGTACTTTAACGATTCGCGGTTCGCGTTCGAGGAGCTCGACGTGAGCGTGCCGGGGGCGCGTCCGCATGCTGCGGCCAACGTGGTGGTGCATTTGGCGAGCACCACACATCCGCGGGCATATGCCACACAGCCCATCGGCACCATCA
This sequence comes from Coriobacteriales bacterium, assembly GCA_030529625.1. Lineage (GTDB taxonomy): Bacteria > Actinomycetota > Coriobacteriia > Coriobacteriales > Atopobiaceae > RUG440. Next base: position 13,695 of record JAUMWN010000025.1, on the reverse strand, counting down.
CGTCCAACGTGGTGGGCCTACAAAACCTGCTGGAGTGGCAGCTGGTGGGTGGTGCGGATGGGCGCTTTGTATTTGCCTCATCGGTGGAGATCTACGGAGAGAATCGCGGCGATGTGGAGCGCTTTGCCGAGGACTATTGCGGCCAGCTGGATTGCAACACGCTGCGGGCGGCCTATCCCGAGGCCAAGCGCCTGTGTGAGGCGCTGTGCCAAGCGTACGCGGCCGAGCGGGGGGCGCATGTGTACGTGCCACGCCTGCCGCGCATCTTTGGGCCCACGCTGTTGCCCAGCGATACCAAAGCACTGTCGCAGTTCCTGCACAAGGCCGTGGCCGGCAAGGACGTGGTGCTCAAGAGCGAGGGAACGCAGACCTACTCGTACCTGTATGTGACCGACGCGGTGAGTGCGCTGCTATGGGTGCTCACGCGCGGTGATGAGGGTGTGGCGTACAACGCGGCCGACGAGCGGTGCGACGTGGCCCTGCGCGATCTCGCGGCCTGCGTGGCAAAGGCCGGCGGCGGCCGTGTGGTCTTCGATTTGCCCGACGAGGTGGAGCGCGCCGGGTACTCAACGGCCACCAAGGCCATGCTGGACGCTTCGCGCCTGCGCGCGCTGGGCTGGCGCGCGCACTACGGCATCGAGGACGGCATCGCGCGCACGGTGGCGATGCTGCGCCAGCTCGGGTGATGAGCAGCACCCACTTGAGGCATATTCCAGACGGAGGTTGATGGCGTGAGCGCGCGACGACTCGAGTACATCGACGTGGCAAAGGGCATTGGCATGCTGGCCATTATGGTGGGCCACATGGGCTTTGTGGGCGCAGACGGCGCAAACGTGGTGCGACCCTTGGTGTCTCAGTTCCACGTCCCGGTGTTCTTCCTTATCGCCGGCCTGTTCCTGAGCAACAAGAGGCCTTTTGGGGAGTTCGTGCGTGGCAAGGCAATGCGCCTGTTGGTTCCGTTCGCCATCACATGTGTGGTGCTGGGCGTGGCGGTTTGTGCCTGTAAGCTCGCGACGGGTGCTACGCGTCCGCCCACTATATGGGTGGGTGTGAGCTGGTTTGCCAAGGCTGCGCTGTGGGGAGCGGGGATTCCGCATCCAACACTTCCCCCAGGTGTGGGCTACATTGGGGCCATCTGGTTTTTGGAGGCGCTCTTCGTGGCGCTGGTGGAGGCGCGCCTGCTCATCATGGCTCGTATTGGCGACCTGGCGCGAGCGCTGGTGGCCGCACTGCTTGCCGCCTTGGCGCTGGCCACACAGCACGTTATCCTGTTGCCGTGCAACGTGCAGACCGGCCTGTTTGGTGGGTTGTATGTGATTGCGGGCTACTTGTTTAGGCAGCACGTGGGTCTCGAGAAGTTCCCCGGCCCCATGGGACTCCTTGCTCTGTGTGTCTGCTGTGCCGTGGGTTATGCCCACTGCTTGGTCGTTTCGGTGGTGACGCCCAGCACCACATATGGGGTCTTGGGCATTGCGGTGAGTCTGTGCACGAGCTATTTGGTGCTGTGCGTAGCCAATCTGTTGTGGGGGCACCGAATCCCGGGCGTCGCGTTTCTTAGGTTCTTTGGGGAGCGCTCGCTCACGGTCTTGTGCGTCCATTTGTGTTGTTTGGACTTGGGGTTTAGGCTCGTGGTGGTGCGTGGTTTGCTTGGTGTGCAGGCCTCCCGTAACGTCGTGTGCCTGGTGGACCTTGTGAGTGAGGTAATCCTGTGCTGCGTTCTTGCCATCGCCTTGCCGTGGGCATGGGGCAACGTGCGGGCTGCAGCCAAGGGCGCGATGAGGTCGTAACGAATATGCGCGGCAAGCGTGACCAATGGGGTGGACATGTTGATTGCGACAGGCAAGGCTAAGGCAAGCAGGACCGGAGGACAAAGAAACCAGCTGGTTGAGCTCTGCAGATTTGTGGCTGCCCTGGTTATCCTTGTCCACCATTCGTATTTGTTGGGCGCGCGAGGCTCGTGCAAATGCGGGTGGGTCTTTGTTGAGTTCTTCTTTGTGCTCACGGGTTACTTTACGACGAGGCATGTTGTGAAGGCGGCATCTGCCGACAACTCCCCCAAGGAGGCGCTGTGCTATACGAGAGACAAGATCGTGTGCATGGTGCCGTTTGCGTGGACGGGAATCCTGCTGGGAATTGTGGCAACGCTTATGGGTCCCGTTCCTTTTGAGCACGGCATGCGCAAGCTGCTCTCGTTGCCGTTCAACTTCCTGTTCCTCATGGGATCGCCGCTTGCGTCCCACTCAGTCAACTTTGACACGCCGCTCTGGTATCTCACCATGATCGTCCTCTTCTTGCCACCGCTGATTGTGGTTATGAGAAAGGCGCCGCATGCATACCAGTACCTGCTGTGTTGGCTCGTTCCCATACTGTTGCTGAGCTATACGATGCAAACGGAGGGAAAGCTTGCAGTGTGGGAGATAACGATACCGCTTTTGATTCGCGGCCTTGCGGACCTCATGCTGGGATCGCTCGTGTTCTATTTGGCAGAATACGCAAGGCGCGTGTTGTCTGAGCGCGGGATGCTGCTGGTGCGCGTCCTCGCGATTGGATCATTTGCCGCATTCTGTGCGTTCGTGGTGCTTTTGCCCTACGATGGGACGGTTTTCTCGGCTGAGCTCGTGCTGGCAACCGTGGTGGTGGCGCTGCTCGTGTTGACCAACGAACGCAACTACGTGTGCGCACGACCGGTGTACGCGCTGGCCCTGCACCTGGGTGCGCTGTCGATGCCCATCTTTTGCCTGCACTATCCCATGCAAAGAATCGTGCAAATCTGTCTACCGACCATGGGGTACGGTGGCAAGCTGGTGGTGTCGCTTGTGGCAACGATAGTGCTTTCGGAGATCCTGCTGTGGGGAGTTGGGATGGCGCGCAAACGAAGAGCGTGAAGGCGGAGTGGGGGCGGTTTTCCGTGTCGTAGTGTCCCATAGGTGCCTCTTCCCTATGGGACACGCGCCGCACTCGGGGGAGGAGTCCCCCGAGCGCGGCATCGTCCCTTACTCGGACTGGAGCTTGTCGATGAGCTCCTGCATGGCGGCCACGGTGTTGAAGTTCTCGGGCTCGAGGTCCTCTACGTCGATCTCGATGTCGAACTCCTCGTTGAACTCACCCACGATGGTGATGATGTCAAACGAGTCCAGGATGTCGTCGTCGATAAGGCGATCCTCGGCGAGGAAGTCGACGTCGGGACGAACCTCTTGCAGGATTTCCAGAATCTCTTCCATTACACACTCCTATTCCGCTACGAACTGCATAACCACCCGCGAGGTGGCACAAAAGCCCATGCCCTCGTGCAACGCGATGGAAGCGTGGTTCGCGTCGCTAATCCATGTGCTCACCTTGAGCATACCAGTTTGCCATGCGTCCGTGGCGCACAGCGCAAGAAGAGCTTTGGCCAATCCGCGCCGCGTGTGCCGCTCGTCCACCACGATGTGGCGCATGAGTCGCGTCTTACCCGCATCCTGCCACCAGATGGCCCCGGCAAGCTCGCCCGACGGATCCAGCGCACACCACACGGCATCGCCCTGGGCCAAAAACTCCTTGTGCGCTAGCGGAATGTCGGCAAGGCCCAGGCGGCGCTCCCACAGTAAGACGACCTGAGACGCTAGTGCCTCGTCTGTGCACCGCGCCAGGGTGTAGCCCTCGTCCATGGTGCCTTCGACGCATTCACCCCAGTCGTCACGGGCGAGCACGTACTGCACGTTGCGCTTTTGCAGAACAAAGCCTGCGTCTTCTAGGAAGGCGCGCCGTTTGGCGTCCGTCTCGCCGGTCTCCTCCACGTAGAGGGGGACAGCGTCCCGCAGGTGGGGAAGCGGAGCCTCCGGTCGCCAGTAGTAGTACAGGTTGGCATAGGCCCCCTCGTCCACGCGCACGAGCAGGCCGTCCTCGTACTGCGCAAACGAAAGACGCCCGGCACTGGCGGGCCGGGCAAACGCGCGCGGCATGAGCATGCAGTTGGTACGCACCTTGCCCAGGCGTTGCTTGTTCTGCTTAACCAGCGTGCGGTACTCGTCGACGCTTGCGATGGGGCGCATCCTAGCGCCTCCCTTGCTCGTACACGCCGCGCAGCTCCTTGCGGTCGATCTTGCCGTTCTTGGTGAGCGGCATCTGCTCCAGCCGCACAAAGATGTTGGGGATCATGTACTTGGGCACCACGCGCTTAAGCTCGTTGATTATCTGGACCTTGTTGGCCTCGCCCACGTAGCAGCCCACGATCTTGTTGCGCTGCTCGTCGAACAGGCAGCAGGCGCGGGCGACGCCCTCCACGGCGCCCATGTGGGCCTCGATTTCCTCCAGCTCGATGCGATGACCCATGTGCTTGATCTGGAAGTCCTTGCGCGCGGCAAAGTAATAGTTGCCGTCCTCGGCCAGCTCGGCCAGGTCGCCGGTGCGATACATCAGCTGCGGATAGGCGTCGTTGAGCGGGTTTTGCACGAAGGCCTCAGCCGTCCGCTGGGGGTTGCGATAGTATCCCAGCGCCAGACAGGTGCCTGTAACGCAAATCTCGCCGGTTTGTCCGGGTGTGATGGGTCGGTCGTGCTCGTCCAGCACCAGCACCTCCTCGTTAGCAAAGGTCTTGCCCAGGGGCAGGCGCTCGGTGAGCTGGAACTCGCGGTCCAGTACGTAGTACATACAGTTGCAGGTGATCTCGGTGGGGCCGTACAGGTTGACGAACGTGGCGTTGGGCAGGGCCTGCCGCCACACGTTGAGCAGCTTGATGGGCATGACCTCGCCCGAGAAGAGCACGTTGCGAATGGACTTGGGCGCGCCGTGCTTGAACCCGTTGACGGTGGCCACGATGCACACTGCCGAGACGGCCCATACCAAGGTGGTGATGTGCTGCTCGTCCAGCGTGCGCACCAGCAGCTTGGGCATGGAGAAGCACTTGCGCGGAATGATGAACATGGTCGCGCCGCAGTACAGCGTGGAGTAGATGTCCTTTACCGACACGTCAAAGTCAAACGGTGCCTGGTTGCCAAAGACCTCGTCCTGGGCAAAGCCAAACGTGTCCACGAACACGGGAATAAAGTCGAGGACCGAGCGGTGAGACACCAGCACAGCCTTGGGTACGCCCGTGGAACCCGAGGTGCAGATGGCATAGCACGGGTCGATGTCCAGGCAGCCCGAGCGCACCTGCGCGATGGCCTGCTCATCCACGGGGGCCTGGACGAGCTCCGCATACCATAACAGCGGCACGTGCTCGGGCACCTCAAGGTCTGCCGGCAGCTCGCCTATGGCCACGAGCGCCTTTGGCCGGATCTGTCCCAGGATGCTGGCAATGCGCTCGGGTGGCTGGGTTTGGTCTATGGGCACATAGAAGTTGCGGGACAGCGCGATTCCCATAAACGTGCAGATACTCTCCACGTTGCGGTCGATGAGCACCGCCACGGGCTGGTTGGGCACCTCGTCCTGCGTGAGCAGGGCGCTGGCAATGTGCTGGGCCGTCTCCCACACCTGCGTGTAGGTGAGGCTCTGCGTGCTGTCGGCAAAGGCCACCTTGTGGGGATGCGCCTGCATACAGCGCTCCAACAGGTTGACGACGTTCATGTGGTACTCCTTTGGTTGCACAAATCAGCATGCCGAGACAACCCGCAGCGCCTCGCGAGGTGCGGGTTGTCTGGGCATGCCTTAGAACTGTCCGTAGATGAAGCTGGCGGCGTCGAAGGCGGGACCCCACACGCCAAAGATGTACACGGCAAGGATACCGCCGTAGTAGATGATCCAGCGCATGGGGAGGCGCTGGCGGTCGATGGCCGCGCGCAGGCGAATACCATGCTCGTGCTTGCGGTCCACCCACAGTAGCACCATAACGGCTGCAAACAGCAACATCCAGTCGCGTTCGGTAAGGCCCAGCGTAAGGCGGGTGCTCTCGCTGAGGAAGGTGAGGTTGCCTATTTCGGTAAAGATGGAGATGAACATCTGCCAGGCCGCCTCCAGCGTCTCACCGCGCGAGAAGAGTCTGCCCAGCGAGCAGATTGCAAAGGTGCGCACGATTTGGAACGAGCGCCAATAGAACGACTCGCGGTTAATGTGCAGGCGGTCGGCCCACTTGGCGTACTGCTCGGGCAAAAGGATGCCCATCACCAGGAAGATACCGTTCCACACGCCATACACGATATACTTCCAGTCTGGTCCGTGCCAAAAGCCCACGAGGAAGTACACGGTAAACATAGCCAGGATGGGCGGCAGGCGCTTGCCCACGAAGTCGCCCAAGAAGCGTCGCGACTTGCGGCTGAGCCCGGCAAACGCCTTGGACAGCGAGAGGGGATAGAACACGTAGTTCTTCATCCAGCTGCCCAGCGTAATGTGCCAGCGGCGCCAGAAGTCCTCGATGCTGATGGAGAAGTACGGCTGCTTAAAGTTGAGTTCCAGCTCGATGCCCATCATTTGCGCCACGCCGCGGGCGATGTCCATGCCGCCCGAGAAGTCCGTGTACACCTGCAGGCCGTAGCCGGCGGCCGCGAGGAACAGCATGAGGCCGTGGTATTGCGTGTAGTTGTCAAACACCTGGCCCACGGGGATGGCAATGCGGTCGGCGATTACCATCTTTTGGAACAGGCCCCACAGGGCGAGCTGCGCGCCATGGCACAGGCGCGTGTAGTCAAAGCTGTGCGGTTCGTACAGCTGCTTGGCCAGCTGGCCGTGCCGGGGGATGGGGCCTTGCACGATCTGCGGGAAGAACGACATGAACAGCGTGAACTTAAAGAAGTTGCGGTCGGCTGTTGCCTTGCCCCTAAACACGTCGGTCATGTACGCGATGGCCTGCAGCGTGTAGAACGAGATGCCCAGCGGCAGCAGGAACGCAAAGTGCGGCGGACGAATGCCAAAGGGCTTAAGAAGTCCGGCGGCGTTGTCGGCAAAGAAGTCGTAGTACTTGAGCAGGAGCAGCGCGCCCACCACGAGTACCACGCCCACGGCTAGGATGCGCCGCGACCGCCTCTTGGTCTTGGCGCGCTGGGCCTTCTTCTCGGCGCGGGGCGCCTTTTGGCCCAGTGCCTTGAGCTCCTCCTTGCCGCGCTTGTTGGACGCCTCTATCCACAGAGCGCAGCCAAAGGTGACGGCACAGGTGCCCAGCAGGATGAGCAGCAGCCAGCCGCTGTTGATCCAGTAGAACAGCATGCTCGCCACCAGCAGGGTGACCCAGCGGAAACGCTTGGGAGTGATAAAGTAGACAAGGACGGTGATGCCTACGAAGGCAAAGAAGGCGATGTCGGTAAAGCTCATAGGACGTCCTCCTCTGCAACCTGTGCTGCCGCGGCGGTTTGAGCGGCCGTAGTCTGGGGGGTCGTGCCAGTGAGGGTCTGGCCGTTCGCGTCGGTGAGGAGCTGGCCGTCCGCGCTGGTAAGGCCCTGGCCGGTGGTGGTGGACACGGGCCGGTTCGCCGTTGCCGCGACCACCTCCTCGCGCGTGCGCATCTCCCGCTCAAAGACGACCTTCTCGATGATGTCGCCCGACTCGGGGTCGTATACCACTATCTGCAGGCCACGCTGGTTGGTGGCATGGTTGGTGCCTAGGCCGCTTGCAGCGATGCGGATGGTGGCGTAGTTGCCCGCCTCCAGGCCGGCACTTTGCAGCGAGTAGTCCTGCTCCTTGAGGGCGGCCACCTCCGTGACGGAGGTGCGCTGCTCGATGATAGTGTCATCGGGATTTTGTACGCCGCAGTACGACTCGCGGTATCCCAGAGTGGCCAGATCGCCAAAGCCCATCTCGGCAAGCGCCTGGCAGTCCTCGGTGCTGAGCACCTGTGCCGCTTCGTCCTTGGCAGCAATCAGCACGCGCACGTTGGCGTTGCCGGCATAGTCCTGCAGGAACTGGGCCACGTAGGGGACGTGGGTGCCCTGGGCCACCTGCTGTGCGCGCGAGGTGTGTAGTGCGCGCATGTTGTAGCGATACAGACTCTGCTGCTCTTCCGTGAGGCTGCTGTAGGGTTTGCCCTGGGCAATGAGTTCCTCGGGACTGGTGTGGTCGGCACGTTCGCGCTCGGGAGCGGCGTGCGTGTCGAAGCAGGCGGTGTTTACCACGCGGTGGGTGTCGTTGTCGTACACCACCACATTTATGCCGCGGCTGTTGGGGCTGTGCTCGGCGGCGTTGACCACACACGAGGAGATGTTGCCTGTGTATGCTCCGCCGCTGGTGAGCGTGACGCCCTTGCCGTCGCGCAGCACCGCTTCCAACACAAGTGGAGATGACGCCAGATCCTTGTCAAAGGAGATGCCATCGTAGGCCATGTAGGGTGGGTACACCAGCGCGGTGAGGTCATTGGGCGGCCGCGTGTCGGTGTCCTTCTTGGTCTTTTGGTCGGTCACCGTTCCGTTGTCCACGATGGCAGCGTAGCAGTCATGGTAGCCAAGTGTGGCAAGACCGGTGAGCCCCATGTCCCAAAACGTCTTGCGCTGCGGGGAGGTAAGACTATAGCTGGCCTCGTCGCGTGTGGTGATGAACAGGGTGTAGTTACCGCTGGATGAGAGGCCCTTGATGTATGCGGCGGGGTCCTTCTCATCGAGGGCAGCATGCAGTGGATCGAACTTGTGGTGCCAGTCGGTAACCTCTTCCTGCATAAATGCATAGGAGGGGTTGTCGCGCACGTCGCTGAGCTGGCACTGGTCGCGCAGGTAGCGCGCGATCCACGACGAGAGCTTGACGGCGCCCGAATAGCCCATGTGGGAGCCGTCGATGGTGTCCAGGTTGGGGTTGAAGTCAATCTCCTGCAAGAGGGGACTCACGCCAAAGTCCAGGAAGGCGATGCCGTAGCGGTCTGTGAGCGACTGGATGGCATTGTGCTCGCCGTCGCTCCATGAGCCTGAGGTGGGCGTGGAGAAGCCCACCAGCTGCAGGTTGTGCTCGCGACAAAAGGTGACCAGGCGCTCAAAGTACACAAGCGAGTCGGCGTTGAGCTTGGCCTGGGCCTTGGTGTCGGTAACCTCGATGAGCGGCGTGGCCACGGCATCGGGATTGGTTGCGTTGAGCAGCTGGTCGTAGGTTACGTTGTAGCCCCGATAGAACGCGCTGTTTACAGGCTGGTTCTTAATAAAGTCCGACCAGTCCAGCTTTGACCAGCGATCGTGGTACGAGAAGGCGGGGATGAGGTAGGTAAGCAGCTCATCCACGTCCTCGGAGAGCTCCTGGGCGGCCTCGACCTTGATGGGCGACAGCTCCATGTTGTCGAGTGCCTTGTGGTACAGGGACTCTGCGGGCGACGTTGACTTACGGATTTGCGATACGTCGAGTAACACGGTCTTGAGCGACTCGGGATGCTTGCGGTATGCCTCCTTTACCCAGTAGTACGAGGCCATCATGGGCTGCCACTCAGTGGCCAGGTTGTAGGTGCATATGCCCTGCTCCTCGTACATTTGGGTGGGTATGAGGCTGTTCACCGTAAGGCTCGCGCCCACAAACACGCCCTCTACGCTGTTGGCGGGTTGCTGATAAAAGCCGTGGTGGGTGTGGTAGTTGTTCCACTCATACCACACCGGCTGGAAGAGCACGTTTACGCCCGAGAGCAGCAGCGCCAGTACGACGCCAAAGAGGGCCACCTTGAGCACAGCGAAGCGTGCGCGCTTGCCACTTGGTGGTGTGTCCTGGGGTGTTTCCCGCATGGAGTGCCTTTCTGTGTCCCTGTTGCCACATTTGTGGTTTGCATTGTAGTGGAATTGCGCCCGCTCGGACGGCTCACGCGCCTTCTGCGCTGATTCTGCGAATGATGCGCCCGGCTGCACTGGGGGGACTGTCCCCTAAACTCAGGGGACAGTCCCCTGAGTTTAGGGGACAGTCCCCCCAGTGCAGCTTTTTGTGGGAAAGGCTCATCTTTCTGAAGATTTTTCTCGTACGCTTGGCAGGTATGCACTGCTAATATAATTAGTGCTCTATAAACACACCGCACACGTACTGGAGCCTCCCATGAAGCACGCTGTCGCAAAACGTGTTCTAACCCTTTCCCTCGCCTTTGTTACCGCATTGCAGAGTCCCGCCACGCTTGCGCTGGCGGAGCAGGGCGATGTGTCTGCGGACGGCGGCACCACGGTCCTGCTGGACGCTCCTGCCGATGCGGGGGCGGGGACTACGGACGGCACCAGCGCGCCTGCCCCGCAGGAGACCCCGGCTGAGACGCCTGCCGAGACTCCAGCCGAGACTCTGGTCGAGACACCGGCTGAGCCCGAGTACGTGGAGTACGTGCCCCTGCAGCAAAATCAAGACGGCCAGAGTGTGGAGGTCGTCGAGGAAGACACCAAGGCCATGGAGGGCTACGAGGTGCAGGTGGTGGAGTCCCAGTCCACGAGCTCGAGCAAGAACGCAGAGAATAGCGTGGTGGTGGAAGAGGAGCCTGCGGTAGAGACGCAGGCAGTGTTGACCCCTGCGCGGGACTGCGACTTCGTGCAGAGCTGCGAACGCGAGCTCTCGAAGTGGCCGGGAGGGAACAAGTACGAGAAAGATAGCAAGTATTGGGTAGGCCCCGATACGAATAATCCATGGGGCTACTCAACGTGGTGCAGCGAGTTCGTGGGCTGGAACCTGTGGAATGTTGGACTAAAGCCAGGCGTGACGATGCCCAAGATTCCCGATCGTGCACAGGCATACTACGACTTCTATATAAAACGTCCCGACTTGGCTGAGATTCACCGAAACGACGGCACGTACACGCCGCGTCGCGGAGACATCATCCTTACCAGAGGATTTGGCCACACCGAGATGGTCTCGGAAGTAGAGGCCGGCGGCATGGGCTGGACGGGCGTCTCGGGCGGCACAAGCCTCTATCGCACGCGCTGGAACGTCGCGGACAGCATTAACGAGTACTTTATCACTATCAACTGGAAGGCTGCGGGTGCGGCGCATGCCGTGAACACGAGCGTGCCGCTGGCCCACGCATCGGTGTCCGCCTTGGGCGATTACGCCTGGACCGGCTATGCCATTAAGCCCAAGCCCACCATTACGTACGGCTACTACACGCTGCGCGAGGGTTTCGACTACACGCTGAGCTACTCCAACAACGTGAACGGCGGCACGGCAACAGTGACCATTAAGGGTAAGGGCGAGTACTACGGCACGCGGAACATCTCGTTTAACATCAACAAGTCCCCGGATCAGGATCCCGTGGTGAGCTATCACACGCACGTGCAGCGTATTGGCTGGCAGAACTACGTCTCCGACGGTGCGATGGCGGGTACCTCGGGCAAGTCCCGCAGGCTTGAGGCCATTCAGATTCGACTGGACCGACAGCCCGTGGGGGGCGACATCCAGTACCGCACGCACATCCAGCGCAAGGGCTGGGAGAAGGGCTGGAAGTCCAACGACGGCAAGAGCGGTACCTCGGGCAAGAGCCTGCGACTGGAGGCAATCCAGATTAGGCTCACGGGCCAGATGGCCGAGCTGTACGACGTGTACTATCGCGTGCACGCCCAGAGGCTTGGCTGGATGGGCTGGGCTAAGAACGGCGAGGAGGCTGGCACGGCTGGCTACTCGTACCGACTCGAGGCCATTCAGATCGTGCTCGTGCCCAAGGGCCAGAGCAAGCCTACGGCAACGTATGGTGGCATTAAGCAGCGTGTCTCGGCAGCATTCAAGAAGCGGTAGGCTGCAAGGGTCGCGTATGTGGATGGGGTTGGCAGTCGCATGCGTGGCATTGGCGGTGCTGCTGTACGTGCCGGGCTACCTGCTCTTTCGTGGCATGGGTTTGAGTCGCGTGCTGAGCGTGTGCTGCGCGCCGTGCGCGAGCATCGCGGCCTATGCCGGGCTGTCCATCGTCTATGGCATGGTGGGGATTCCCTGTGGCTTGGCCAGCGTAGGTGCGCCCGCGCTGTTTGTTGGCACGCTCGTGTGGCTTGTGGGTCGGCGCCGAAAGCCGGTGCTGGATCTGGGCCGCGAGGCACCGCTTAGGCTGTTTGGTCGCGAAGTCTCGTTTGACCTGGTGGTGCCTGCGTGCTACGTGGCCGTGGGACTGGTGGTGAGCGCGTGCGTGTTTGGGGTCAACCTGTCTCGTCCCGACTCCATCGTGTGTGACTACGACAACCAGACGCACCTCAATGCGGTGCAGGCGTTTTTGGACTCAGGTGTGTGGTCTTCTCTGCATGTGGGGCCGTATTTGGCGATGCCTGCGCAGATGGTGCCCGTGACCAACGCCATGGGTGAGTTCTATCCCGCGGGGTGGCACGACACGGTGGCGCTCGTGTGCCTGCTCGCGCAGGTCTCGGTGCCCGTGGCCACCAACGCAATGATTCTGGTGGTGTGTGGCGTGACGTATCCGCTGGCCGCGTACCTGTTCGTGCGGGCGATGCTGCCGGGCGACAGGCTGGCTGCGCTCTTGGGGGCGTTGCTGCCCTTGTCATGCGCGGCGGTGCCGTGGATCTTCGTGGCCATGGGGCCAACCCTGCCCGACATGGCCGGGCGCCTGCTCACGATAGCGCCGCTGGCGGTGGTGGTGTTGCTTGTGCGGGACGGCATGGCCGTTCGTCACAAGGTGCTTACGTGCGCGTTCGTGGCATGCGCGTTTGGGGGACTGGCCCTGTTGCATCCCAACACGGTGTTTGCGGCGTATGTGTTCCTGGTCGCGTTTGGCGCGCACCTGCTGTGGCGCTCAGGCATGGCCGGTCGGCGACGTGCGGTGTTGCTGGCGGTCTACTGCATTGCGGTGGTGGCGCTGTGGGTGGGCATCTACCAGCTGCCGTTCTTGCAGTCCACCCTTGGCTATTATCGGGCTGAAGACCAGAGCGCGCTTGCTATGCTGCGCACCATCGTCACCTTTGGCTTTAACTTTGGCCGTCTGCAGGTAGTGCTCGGCGTGCTTGCGGTGCTGGGAGTGATCGCCCTCGTGCGCCACGGCGAGTGGTGGCTGCTGTTCCCTGTGGCGTTCTTTTGCGCGTGCTTCGTGTTTGGCGGCATTAACTGCAAGGCGGTGTCGTACTGGATTGGCGGGCTATGGTATCAGTCGAGCATCCGGTTCCCACCCAGCATCGTGGTGTTTTTGCTGCCGTGCTTAGCGCTGGGGGCCGCGACCCTGGGCCGAGCGGTGTGGCGGGCCGCGTGCAGTCGTACCTGGGGACGTGTGGCTGCCGGCGGGCTGCTTGTGGCGCTGTGCGTAATTAACTATGCTCCGGTGAGCCGCTACGACGTTCAGGCGGACGCCGGCTTTGAGTCGGCGTTTGCCTGCGTGGGACGCAAGATGCACCAGGTGCTCTCCGACGACGTGGAGCAGGTCTACAGCGCGCGCGAGATGGCGTTCGTGGATCGGGCGATGCAGGCGTTGCCGCAGGGCGCCTACGTGTTCAACGCGCCCAACGACGGAACGGTGTGGGCGTATGCGGTAAACGAGGCGCCAGTGTGCTATCGCGACCGGGCCACCAAGCGGCTTACCGACGATGCCCGGCTCGTGAGCGAGCACCTGTGCGAGTACGCCAGCGATGCGCGTGTGCGCGAGGCCGTGGAGCGCATGGGCATTCACTACGTGCTGCTGCTTGACAAGGGCGTCTCGCGCGAGGAGGGGACGTGGCTGGTGCAGTACACGCCAGCCCAGGAGGCGGCATGGCGGGGGATTGCCGGTATCGACGACAACACCCCTGGCTTTAGCGTGGTCCTGAGCGAGGGCGACGACATGCGCCTGTACCGTATTGGGTGAGCGCTGGGCGTGGCTGGTGGGCCGTGGCCGCTTGGGGGTGTCCGTTTGGGAAGAACCTTAGCGGTTTATCGCCCAGATGGGAGATGGCCGCA
>JAUMWN010000024.1:22785-31740 GCA_030529625.1 Coriobacteriales bacterium | reverse complement strand
GTTTTCGCAGGCGTAGCGGGCCTTCTTCACCTGCTGGCGGATCGCGTCCAGCATCGCAGGGGCCTTCTTGTGGCTGGTGTACTCCATCTGCACCGGCGACAGCGGGGCCAGCAGGTTCAGCCTCGGCTGGCGCGCGCCGCGCACGCTCTCCCACGCGGCGTCCACGTCGCCCGAGGCCGCGTCACGTGCCTGCTGCCTTGCGTCCACGTTGCCCTGTGCCGCCAGGACGTCTTGCTCGGCAGTGCCTACGGCACCCTGGAGCACAGTTATGTTGTTGCCGAGCTCGGTGATCTGGCTCTCGTTCTGCTCCTCTGCCGCGGTCGCGGCCTCCTTGGCCGCAGTGGCCTCCGCAAGGGTGGCGTTGGCCGCAGCGAGCTCATCCGCAGCGCCGCGCACCTGTTCCACAAGCGCCTCGTTTCCCTGTACCACGAGGTCGTATGCGCCTTGAGCCTGTTCGAGCTCCTCCCTGAGCGCGTCCGCAGCGGACGCAGCCTGATCGGCCGCGTTCTGGGCTGCCGTATACTCCTTGCGGAGCCGTTCCAGAATCGACAGCTCCTCCGGATTCTGTGGGTCGGCAGTTATCGTGAGCGTGCCTGGGCTAAAGGTCAGTGCATAGCTTCCCTGGCTCGCATCGCCGGAAACCCCTATGGTATAGTCGCCGGCCATCTCGCCCGACTGTCGCCAGAGACGGTACGTGACCGTCTCGCCCGCACACGTGCCCGCGACCGTAGCCGTGAGCTGGGGGTCGCCCTGCCCCGCCACCTTGGTCTTGTCGTCAGCCGACACGGTGACGGGCTTAGCGGCAACCGCGTACGGGCAGCTCACGGTCCCCTCGTAGTCCCCCGCACCCGTGATGGTGAGCGTGTAGTCTCCCGCGTCACGCGCGGACACGTCGCCGCCAAGAGTGTAGTCCCTGCCGCTTTGCAGCGCGGTGCCGCCAAGCGTTACCACCGGCGTGAGCGTATGTGCCGTCGCGTCGTAGGTCCATCCATCCACGCCCGTAACCGTCGCGGCCGAGATGCTGGTCTTTGGCGGGTTCGGATCGCTCGTGTCAACGACGGTGATGCTGCCCATCCCGTATGGGAACACGGCACCGAGGTCCGTGGTGCCGTCGGTCGCGATAGTCGCCAAGTTGGTACAGCCATTAAACATGGTATTCGCGTTAGCTGCAGAACTAATATCCATGCCGGACACATTGACGCTCTCAAGTGACGTGCAGCTCGTGAACATGTATCCAATGTCAAGCACGTTATGCGTGTCAAGGCTGGACAAGTCTACAGAAGTGAGGGCCGTGCATTGACCGAACATGGCTCGCATGTTCGAGACTTGGGGCGTGTTAAAACCTGCGACGTCAATGGACTGAAGGGAACCACATTTGCAGAACATGCCCTCCATGTTCTTGACGTTGGACGTGTTGAATCCACTGACGTCGATTGACTGAAGCGAGCCGCAGTTGTTGAACATGTATTCCATGCTGGTGGCGTTGGAGGTGTTCACGCCAGTGAGGTCAATTGACTCCAGCAAACAGCACTCCGAGAAGACATAGCCAAACGAGGTACACTCCGACGTGTCGAGATGCGAGAGATCTGCCGTCTTGAGCTGATCGAAGAACTCAAATGCCCTGTTGAGGTTCGTGGCGTGTACGCCTGCTGCAAAGGTCACGGATGTGACTTGGCTTTTGTATTGAGAGAAGCTGCAATATGGAACGCTGGCAAATACGCCCGACACGCCATTGGTCGGGTATATGGTGAGGTTGCCGTCTGCTTCAATGCGCCAGGAGCATTCGTTCTGCGTGCCTGTGGCAATGTCACCCGCGTTCTGTGCCACAATCGGTTGGCCAACCGACTGTTGCTCGGCCACCACCTCGGTCGTGAGCACTTCGTCAGCAATGGCGCCCGTTGGCACCCCGCCAAACGCCATGATCGCGCTGAGCACGATAGCCAAAACCGCCCGCATACGCAACAAACCCTTGCTCAACACGGTTGGCCTCCCGTCGTCACCTGTGGTCACAGCGCTTTAGATGCTTTGAAAAGTTTGTTTCTAGCATACCATATCAGCCGGTGCGTTATCCTGGGTAACCAATCTGCTGGAATCGCGAGTCGTGCCACGGAAACTGTAGAAAACGCGAGTGGTGCCACGAAATATGTCGAAAACGCGAGTGGTGCCTTGCACAGCTCGAGATTCCAGTAGATTTCATGGCACGACTCGCAATCCCGGCAGATTCTGTGGCACGACTCGTGATTCCAGCAGATAGCTACGACACCACAAAGACGCAGATGAGGCTCTTTTTTGGGCGAGCATAGCTTGGGGTATTTTTGCTACAGTTCAATTCAAGGAGATGTCCTGCATGAACCGGGAAGATGGACAACGTAGCAAGCGCATGTTCATGTGAAGTACGGAGAGTACGCGGCATCGATTTCGACCGCATCGATGAGGAGTGAGGACATGTACGAACTTGATGGAATCGTATACGGGAGCGAGCCGTCTGCCGATATGTCAGTCACGCGAATCAAGGATGTTGGCGACTACATCCTTCTTGTGACGTTCTCAACTGGAGAAACGAGACTGGTGGATTGCACCGAGCTTTTTGGTCTTCCAGCACTGCAAAGGATTGCAGACATGGACGTATTCAACACGCACGCAGTTGTTGATGGCGTGCTTACGTGGCTAGACGGCAAAGTGGACATTTCTCCCGAAGGGCTGTACGAGCGGTCCTACGAATACCCTGTTGCGGTTTAACGAGGGCTTGCTGTAACGGAGAAGGCACACCACTTGCGCTCGGCGGACAGCCCCCCAAGTGCATCAGGTTCTGCGACTCTAGCGCCTAGCCTTGCGGCGGGCGCGGAAGAAGGTGCGCAGCTCGGTGGCGCAATCGTCTGCCATCACGCCGCCGCACACCTCGAACTCGTGGTTGAGACGCTCGTCGTGGCTCACGTCGTAGAGGGTGCCCAGCGCACCGCCCTTGGGATCTGCTGCCCCGTACACGCAGCGATCCACGCGCGCGTTTATCAAAAGACCGGCGCACATGAGGCAGGGCTCCAGCGTCACGTACACCGTGCAGCCCGTGAGGCGCCAGCGCCCCAGGGTCTGCGACGCCGCCACCATCGCGCGAAACTCCGCATGCGCGCTGGGGTCGTGGTCGGTTTCGCGCCGGTTGTGCGACCGCGCCACCACCTTGCCGTCGCACACCACCACGGCGCCTATGGGCACCTCTCCCTCGGCGGCCGCCAGCCGTGCCTCCTCGAGTGCCATGCGCATAAATCGCTCGTCGTCTGTCATGCAAACCCCTCGTCGCGCTGCAGGGGGCCTGCACCACCGTCTGCCGCGATGGTGGCCAGCTCGTCTGCGCGTTCGTTGAGCTCATGGCCCGCATGCCCCTTGACCCACATCCACGACACCTCGTGCGGCTCCATGGCCGCGATCAGGCGCTTCCACAGGTCGGGGTTCTTTACCGGCTTCTTGGCTGCGGTCTTCCAACCCCTGCGCTGCCAGCCCTCCACCCAGTGCTGGTTGAAGGCGTTCACCACGTACTGCGAGTCGGAGTGCAGCTCCACCTCGCACGGCACCCGCAGCGCCTCCAGCGCCACGATGGCGCCAAGAAGCTCCATGCGGTTGTTGGTGGTGCGCGCGTAGCCACAGCTCAGCTCGCGGCGGTGCTCCACGCCGTCCGGGTCCACGTACAAGAGCACCGCCCCAAAGCCTCCGGGGCCCGGATTTCCCCGAGAAGAGCCGTCGGTGTAGGCCACGACCCGCATGCGTCCGCGTGCCATGCTACTTGGCCTCCGCCCAGTTGGCACCCACGCTCACGTCGGCCACCAGCGGCACGCGCAGCTCGCACACACCCTCCATGGTCTCTCGCACGAGCGCACAGAGCACGTCGACCTCGTCCTTGCGCACCTCAAAGTCCAGCTCGTCGTGAATCTGCAGCACGAGCTTGGCTCCCAGCCCCTCCTCGCGCAGGCGGTCTGCCACGCGGATCATGGCAATCTTTATGATGTCTGCCGCCGTGCCCTGCATGGGGTGGTTCATGGCGGTGCGCTCCCCGAACGAGCGCATCTGGAAGTTGCGCGAGTTGATGTCCTTGATGTGGCGCTTGCGGCCATACATCGTGCTCACGTACCCATGCTTGCGCGCAAAGGCAACCTGACCGTCCAGGAACGTGCGCACGCCCGGATACACCGCAAAGTAGCGGTCGATCATGTCCTGGGCCTCCTTGCGCGGTATCTTGAGCGAGGTGGCCAGGCCATACGCCTGCTGCCCGTACACGATGCCAAAGTTTACCGCCTTCGCCCTGCTGCGCAGCGCCGGGGTAACCTCGCTCACCGGCACGTCGAACACACGCGCCGCCGTTGCCGCATGGAAGTCCTCACCCTCGTTGAAGGCCCGCACCAAGTGCTCGTCCGCACTGAGGTGGGCAAGCAGGCGCAGCTCGATCTGCGAGTAGTCACAGGCAAGAAACACGCTGTCATCCGGCACCGTGAAGGCCGTGCGCACACGATGGCCCAGCTCAGAGCGAGTGGGGATGTTTTGCAGGTTGGGATCGGAGCTCGACAGGCGGCCCGTAGCCGTAACCGTCTGGTTAAACGTGGTGTGGATGCGTCCGTCCTTGCGAATGAGCGCCGGCAGGGCGTCCAGGTAGGTGGACTTTATCTTTGCGCGCTCGCGATACTCCAAGACGTCTGCCACCACCGGGCTCTGGCGGCTCAGGTCGTCGAGCACCTTGGCGTTGGTGGAGTAGTAGCCGCGCTTGGTGCGCTTGAGCCCAAAGGTAGGCAGCTTGAGCACGTCGAACAGCACGTGCGAGAGCTGCATGGGAGAGTCCACGTTAAACTCCTCCCCCGCCGCCTCGTGGATGCGGGAGACCATGGACTCAATCTCGAGGCCCAGCTCCTGGGACTGCTCGCCCAGCTTCTTGGGGTCCGCATACAGACCCGTGCGCTCCATCTGGGCGAGCACGGGCACGAGCGGCATCTCAATCTGCTCGAACAGCTCAAGCGACCCGTCCTCGTCCAGCCGCCTGCGCAGCGGCTCACGAAGCAGGCGCGCACCCAAGGCGTCGAGCGCCGCCTGGGACACCTCGTCCGTTGGCTTGGGCAACGCCGACTCCAGCACCTGGCCCACTAGCTCCGCGACGGCAAACGACGAGCGCTCCGAGTCCAGGAGGTATGCGGCCACGGCCACGTCAAAGATGCGTGACGCCTCCACCTCGCCCGCCTCGATGTAGGCCTCCTCGGCAGAGTCCGTTGGCAGCACCGCATGCAGGACGGCCTTCACGTCGCCTCCCACCATGCTCCCCTCCTGCACGACCTGCGCCAGGGCCGCAAGCGCTGCCTGCCCCTCAAAGCGCAGCATGTCGTCGCCAACGCTCACCCACAGCACGCAGGACGGCTCGTCGGACTCCTCGCCAAAGGCCAGTGCTAGCTGAGGCTGGCTCGACCCAACACCACCCTGCTCCACGCAAACGCCTAACCACGCGCCATCGCCCAATGCCTGTGCCAACCGTGCCAGTGCCGCGTCGCCCTCCAGCACGGCCGGAATCGTGATCTTGGCCGTCTGGGCAGGCGCGCCCTCCTCTCCCGTACCCCCGCCCAGCCGGGCGATGCGGCCGGTCATGCCCGTAAAGCCCAGTGCCGAGAAGGCCTGCGTGGCCTTGGCCGGGTCGAACGTGGGAAAGCGCGCGTCGGCAAAGTCCAGCTCGATGGGCGCGTCGGTGCGGATAATGGCCACCTCCCGGCTGAGCAGGGCGTCGTCGACGTGCGCGCGCAGGTTCTCGCCCATCTTGCCCTTTACCTCGTCGGCATGTGCGATCACCTCGTCGAGCGAACCGTATTTGCAAATGAGCTCCGAGGCACGCTTGGGGCCAATGCCCGGCACGCCGGGGATGTTGTCGCTGGAGTCTCCCTTAAGGCCGTAGAAGTCCGGCACGAGCGCGGGCGTCACGCCGTGGTACAGGTCCTCGACGACCTCCGGCGTCATTATCTGCACGTCGCTCACGCCCCGCTTGGTGCTCACGATGTGCACGTGGTCGGTGGACAGCTGGTACATGTCGCGGTCTCCGGTGAACAAATACATGTTATAGCCCGCGTCCTCACCGCGGCGCGCCAGAGTGCCCAGGATGTCGTCGCCCTCCCAGCCCTCAAGCTCCACCACGGGCACCTCCATTGTGCGCAGGAGGTCCTTTACCATGGGAAACTGCTCGCGCAGGCTGGGATCCATGGGAGGCCGCTGGGCCTTGTACTGTGGCAGCATCTCCATGCGCACCCTTGGCTTGCCCTTGTCGAAGGCACAAATCACGCCATCGGGCGAGAACGACTCCACGAGCTTTATAAACATGTTAAAGAACCCGAAGAGGGCGTTGGTAGCCCTGCCGTCTGGGGCACTCATGGGCTGACGGATGGCATGAAACGCCCGGTGCATGAGCGAGTTGCCGTCGATTACCGCAATGGTCCTTCTCTCGTCTGCCATACTAACCTCCCGGTCGCAACGTGTTCCCACATTGTAGCGGAACGCAGGCGCCACGCTTGGAAGCGCATCGCATCCTTCTCAAAGTGCTACCAACGCCCAGGGAGGTCTGGGGATGGTAGCAAAACGAGAAGGATAGACGCACGGAAGGCCCGTATCCTTCTCAAAACGCTACCAACGCCGCGGGTTGGTAGCGTTTTGAGAAGGGCGTCAGCCCGCACACTACCCGCAACCTCATCGTCTGTGGCTCGCACCCACATTAAAATTGGAGTTAATGCCCCCGAAACACCCATACCCTACCCTTATGCGTACAATGGCGGGCGACCACAACAGAGAGGGACATGTGATGGCTCAAGACAAAGTGACCGAAGAGTATGGAAGCCTGGTATTCTCGGATGCCGACATGCGCAAGCGGCTTCCCAAGCCCACCTACAAGGAGCTCTCCCGCGTTATAAAGGAGAACAAGCCCATCGACCTAGACATCGCCAACGAGGTGGCCCATGCCATGAAGGAGTGGGCGCTGGAGAAGGGCGCCACGCACTTTACGCACTGGTTCCAGCCGCTCAACGGCATTACCAGCGAGAAGCACGACAGCTTTATTACCCCCCAGGACGACGGCAGCGTGCTGATGGCCTTTAGCGGCAAGGAGCTCGTGCAAGGTGAACCCGACGCCTCGAGCTTTCCCAACGGCGGCCTGCGCGCGACCTTCGAGGCACGCGGCTACACCGTGTGGGACCCCATGAGCCCGGCCTTTATCAAGGACGAGGTGCTGTGCATCCCCACGGCCTTTATCTCCTACACCGGTGAGGCGCTGGACAAGAAGACGCCCCTGCTGCGCAGCGAGGTGGCGCTGGAGAAGCAGGCAAAGCGCGTGCTGGCGCTGTTTGGCCGCACGCCCAAACGCGTGATAACCACCGTGGGACTCGAGCAGGAGTACTTCCTCATTAAGGAGGAGGACTTCGAGGCGCGCACCGACCTGCGCCTTACCGGCCGCACGCTCTTTGGCGCCGAGCCCAGCAAGGGCCAAGAGCTGGAGGAGCACTACTTTGGCGCGATCCGCCCGTCGGTGAACGCCTTTATGAAGGAGCTGGACGACGAGCTGTGGAAGCTGGCCATCCCCGCAAAGACCAAGCACAACGAGGTGGCCCCCTGTCAGCACGAGCTCGCGCCCATCTTTGAGCAGGGGTCGCTTGCCATAGACGACAACCTGCTCACCATGGAGAAGCTCAAGTTGCTCGCCACCAACTACGGACTGGCCTGCCTGGAGCACGAGCGTCCCTTCGAGTACGTGAACGGGTCGGGCAAGCACGACAACTGGTCCATCTCGGCCGACGGGCGCAACCTGCTGGAGCCGGGCCCGCATCCCGAGGACAACCTGCAGTTCCTGGTCTTTTTGGCCTGCCTGGTCGCGGCCGTGGACGAGCACGCCAGCCTCATGCGCGCCAGCGTGGCCTCGGCGGGCAACGACCATCGCCTGGGCGCCAACGAGGCGCCGCCGGCCATCGTCTCGGTGTTCCTGGGAGACGCCATCACACCCATCGTGGAGGCGCTCATAAAGAAGGAGCATGCGGAGGCGCACGAGGACGAGGTTATGGACCTGGGCGTTCCGGCCCTGCCCGACATCCTACGCGACAACACCGACCGCAACCGCACGAGCCCGTTTGCCTTTACCGGCAACAAGTTCGAGTTCCGCATGTGCGGCAGCCAGCAGAATGTCTCGGATCCCAACGTGGTGCTCAACACCGCCGTCGCCGAGCAATTCGAGCGCTTTTGCGACTACGTGGCCGCGCGCAGCGACGAGGACTTCCTGGTGGTGGCCATGCGCTTTGTGCGGCACACCTTCCGCGACCACCATCGCATTATCTTTGACGGCAACGGCTATGCGAGCGAGTGGGAGGCCGAGGCCGAGCGTCGCGGGCTGCCCAACCTCAAGACCACGCCCGACGCGCTGCCCGCGCTCATCGACCCCAAGACCGTGCAGCTGTTCCAGACCTATGGGGTACTCTCGGAGTCCGAACTCCATGCGCGCTACGTGGCCAAGGCCGAGCAATACGCCAAGCTGCTCAACATCGAGGCCAATGTTATGGTGCACATGGCACGTCACCAGTACATCCCCGCCATCGTGTCCTACTCCGGCGACGTCGCTACCACGGTGGCCACCAAGGCCGAGCTGGGCATAGACGCCGTTGCCGAGCGAGACCTGGTGCGCAGGCTCACCGAGGGGACCAACGCCATCTATGCGCTGGTCACCGAGCTGGAGGAGAAAAACGCAAGCGCCCGCGAGGTGGCAGATCCGGCCCAGCGCGACCGCGCCTACTGCGACGTGGTGATTCCCGCCATGAGCGCCCTGCGCGCCGCCGTGGACGGCATGGAGAACATCTGCTCCAAGGCCTGCTGGCCCGTGCCGTCGTACAACGACATGCTGTTCTACGTGTAGAGAGCTTGGAGGGGCCCGGGGGGGGGGGGGGGGTGGTGGTGTTTGGAGAAATACGG
>JAUMWN010000024.1:0-22775 GCA_030529625.1 Coriobacteriales bacterium | reverse complement strand
ATATGCACAGAGACAATCGCATCCGGCCCCTCCAATCACACGGCAGGGCTGGATAGAAGATGGTGCGCCGCTTCGCGGCGCGTTTTTGTTACATGCCGAGGCCAAAGATTATTTCGGTTATGCCGTCTATGAGCAGGGCGACGGCGGCGGCGAGCATGCCTACGGTTGCCGAGGCGATGGGCGCAAAGATTACCAAAATGCCCAACAGGGCGGTAATCACACCCGAGGCCGTGGCAGGCATGGCAAGTGGGCTGGCCATACGCCTGAACTCTCCGGCCTCCATAATGTCGAGCAGACCCGTCACCAGGATCACGATGCCCACAAAGGTCCAGGCGAGCGTGATAAAGCCTGCCGGATTGATGGCAAAGAAGAGGCCGGGGAGCAGTGCCAGAATGCCAAGCGCCAGGTTGCCCGGCGAGTTCTTTACCGGGTCCCCCTTCATAAACGCCGAGATGATGTTGAACAGGCCAAAGCCCACCAGCACGAATCCAATAATGCGGATGAGCAGCTCCATGGCGGCAATGGGATGTACCAGGATCACAATGCCCAGAATGGTCATCACCAGGCCCGTGACGAGCACGGCTGGCTTAGTGCGCGCAAACTTGTCACTCATTGTCTCCCCCTTCGCGCTTAACGCGGAAACGAAAACCTTGTCCCTATTTTGAGCCTAAAGCGCAAAAAATGCGGTAATCTGTGTTTACATCGTCGGCAAACGACAGCATCTGTCGGGTATTCGCACCAAGGAGACGAGATGCCAGCGGTTATAACCCACCACATTTTTGGCGAAGACGCGTCTCGCCTGCTTCCCGATGAGCTGCTCTCCAGCGAGGAGGAGCTCCTCGCGTTCCTCCTGGGCAACCAGGGGCCTGATCCGCTGTGGGCGCGCGCCCGCACCCTGCCGTGGCGTGCGCTCCCTTGTCATCGGCTTGCCAGCGCCATGCATGCCACCAAGACGGTGGAGTCGCTGCTCGTCGCCCGCAAGACAACCACGCGCGTGCGAGAGGATGACAAGGGCATCGCGCGCGCCTTTTGCCTGGGCCTTGCGGCCCACTACCTACTGGACAGCTTTGTCCATCCTCTGGTCTATGCGCAGCAGCGAGCACTCATGGAGGCCGGCGAGGACCTGGCAGACGCGGGCAGCGAGATTCATGCGATCATTGAATCGGACATCGACAGCTGGATGCTGTGGCAAAAGCGACAGAAGACCGTGCTGGACTCCCCCGCCTCCTCGGCGCTCGTCACTACCGAGCGCATCAACCACATCGTTGGCGCCCTGATGGCGCAGGTGGGTTGGAAGGTGTATGGCATAGAGATCGGCACCCTGGAATACGGGCACGCCGTGGGTGACTACCAGCTGCTCTATCGTCTCATCGACCCACCGGCCACGCGCATTCCGCGCCTTTTGAGCACGGCCGAGCGCGTCGTGAGGCCCCATTCCAAGTTCATGGCGCTCACTCATCGCGTAACGTGCAGCGACGAGTGTGAGTCTGCCAACCTCGACCATGTGGCTTGGCGCGACCCCGAGTCCGGCGCCATATCCACGGCCAGCGTCGCCGACCTCTTCCACGATGCGCTCATGTCGTGGCCGCTCTTCTCCAAGAGATTTGTTGAGGGTGACGAGGCGTGGCTCGCTGCCGCGATTGACAATATCAACTACTACGGCCGCATATCACCTGCGGAGTAAGGGATCGTCATTAAACAAGTGGCAACCCAGGCAGCCCCTAAGGCTACCAACGACGCGATCTGGAGCTGGGTCGAGCGGTTTTTGCCGTTCCAAGCGGAGAGGTCGAACGCGCGTGCGTGGCCTTGGGATCAGGTGCCGTTTGGGAAGCTGTGGAGGTGTCTTGGCGCACCTTGCGCACACGCCGCAAGTCCCGCGAGACGTCGTTTCGATTCCGATCATCGCTCCCACGCGTCTTCTCACGCCGGCCCGCATCGCTGTCGTCTCTGTCCTTGCGTCTGCCAAACAGGGCGGCGCGCGTGCGCTTGCGCTTTGTGGGCTGCGGGGCGTCCTGCCTGCGCTCCTTGGCACGATCGTCCTTGGGCTGCAGCTGTGGCTGTGACTCCACGGCCGGCTCGACCTCAGACCCCGACGCAGGCTCCTGGACGCGCGACAGGCGTTGGCGCAGATCCTTGGTTGCCGCACGCGTCACGTCGAACCGGCGTGTGGGCCACACCAGAATCACCAAGAGGGTAAGGACGCACACAACGCCGTCGTATATGGAGAGCGCACCGTTAATGTAGTAGCTCGATCCCAGGGTTCCGGCAACGATGAGAAGCGCAAGGATTCTGCCGTAGGCATTGCGCTCCTGCTTGGCGGTCCACAGCGCGCACGAGAGCGCCGGACCAATGAGTGCCATTGCGGCAAGGGGAACGACCAGGGCCTTGGCGTATCCCTCGTAGGAGGCCGCGGTGGTTAAGTAGTAGCACTCGATGTAGCCCAGGTTAAAGGGAATGGACCACAGGACCGCCGTCTTTCGGCTGGCAATGTGAGATGAGAAAAGCGCGTTGACGAGTACCCACAGGGAGACGTGCGCCACGAACGAGCCAGTGCCAAACACGATGACGTCGAACACTGTTGCCACAATGCCCATGAGCAGGCCAATGGCGAACAGGGCCAGTGCCTCAAAAACGCCCAAGTGACCTCCTCCCGTTTACGCTAGCCCATATACGGTAGCACAGAACGGGCCGCGGCGCGAGGTTCAGCACACATCACCGCAAATGCACTGGGGGGACTGTCCCCTAAACTCAGGGGACAGTCCCCTGAGTTTAGGGGACAGTCCCCCCAGTGCAGTTACGGGGCACTGCTACAGCTCGCCGCCGTTGGTCTCTTGGTGGGCGATGGCAATCTCCAGGTTGCCGTTGCGGCAACGGAGCTCGTCGATGAGCGCACGCTGCTGGGAGAGGTCGCGAATACCCACGTTGTACACCAGCCGGTACAGGCTGCCCATGTTGGTGGTCTTTACCGAGACGAGCTCGTAGTAGCTGGTGTACTTTGCCAGCACGTCGTCAAACAGGTCCGAGAAGTCAAGATCCTCGGGCACGGTAATGCGCAGCGAGCGGTCCGAGGAGTCGCCAAACGGCCCAACGCTCACGCACTGGTAGGCGATCACCACCACGCACAATACGGCGGCCACCACGGCGGCGCACAGCAGGTATCCCATGCCCGCCACCAGGCCCAGGCACATAGCCAAGAAGATAAACGCGATGTCGCGCGCGGATCCTGGGGCGCTGCGAAAGCGTACCAGGCTAAACGCACCGGCCACGGCGACGCCTGCGCCCACGTTGCCGTTTACCATGGCAATCACCACGCACACGATGGCCGGGAGTATGGCAAGGGTCATCACAAAGCTCTTGGTGTGTCTGCTACGGAAGCAGTAGGCCAGGGCAAGGACAAAGCCAAGCCCCAGGGAGGAGGCGACGCTCGCGAGCAGCGGCAGCAGCTCGACGTTCGAAGCGGTAAGGGACGCGGTGCCAAAGATGGAGTCAAACATGTGTGTACTTCCTTTCGTGTGGCCAGACTACGTGGGATCGCTATGCCAAGGTGCAGGATGCGGGGACGCTCACATATGGCAGGCCCCACGCCGACGCGAGGTGGCTCGCACTCGCCTGCCGTCGCATCGCGAGCTCAGCCTCCAGCTGGCGCCGCCAGGCCATCCCCACCTTGGAGAAGCGCACCTTGCGGATGCCCTCCCCCGACAAGAACTCGACGAGCCACAGCGGGATGGCTCCGCCCGCCTTTACCTCAAGCAGGTTGAGGCCGTCCTCCAAAAACTGGTCGGCCACGTCGGTCGCGTCCAGGCGCAAGTTGGACGTCCTGCTGCGCACGCGCCTGTCAAACGTCATGCGAAACTCGCGGTCATTCGGCGCGTAGAAGGCCTCGCGGTCGTAGGCAATAAAGAACGACGGCACCAAGCCACCGTAGCGTCTGCAGGTAAAGTCGAGCTCGCGCTCGATTTGGGTTTGGGGGTCTCCCTTGCCGGCGAGCAGCGCGCCCGCGCGCTCGCGGTCCATCGTGCAGCGCCGCTTGTACACCACACCGTCGAACTTCTTCTTGAGCTCGACGAACACGGGGTCGTCGTGGCGCGCCACGCCATAGGAGCGGATGCGGACCTTCTCCTTGTAGTCGGGGTGCTCGGCAGAGCGACGCACCAACAGGTGCGAGGGCGTGTCGTAGTACACGTTGCACACCGTGGAGGGACCCCATTCGTCGGGCACCATAAAGCGGTCCATAAGGATGCCCAGCCTATCGCGCTGCTCATTGGTGAGCAGGTACTTGATCTCGTAGCGCTTGAACGTGAGTTGGACCATACAGCTCATCTCCACCAGTTTGCGGGCCAACAGTTCGTTGGTGACAATGTATGCCCCCAACTTAAAACCTTCCTTAAAGAAGGTTTCGGTTCACAAACCAACGAGATGACTTTTTAGAACCTTAAAAACGCTGGGCAATGCGTTGGCAGGGACAACCCTGCAACCGTATACATGAAGAAATCCAATTAAAACCGTATACTTTAGATAAAGGCGATAAAACCGTATACTTAGAGAAACATTTAGTTTTCCAGATACATCGGAGCCGATATGAATCCAAACCCGTTCTCTCCCTCGTTTGCCATTCTGCCCAGTTCGTTCTTTGGCCGCACTGCATATATAGAGCATTACGCTACGGCACTAGATACCCCAAACTCGGCATATCGGTTCTTCTTCCTCACCGGGACCAGAGGGAGCGGCAAGACGTCCCTCTTGCATCAATACGAACTCCAGGCCCGTGAGCGACGCTGGGACACTATAAAAGCGACCAACATAGACCTTCTCGACAGGCTGTTTCGCTATGTTGGTCTCGATAGAGAGGGCAGTACGGTACGGTCGCTCAAGCCGTCGGTAGCCATTCCATCACTCGCCAGTATATCGCTCGGTGAGCTCTCGACTGAATCTGCCATCAGACAGCCCTCTTCCCTTCTGAGCGACCTCCTCATCCAGAAGCTTAAGGGCCTGCGAACGCGAAGAGGACTTGCCATAATTGTCGACGAGGCACAAAAACTCAAGGCCGAAGACGCCGTCCTCGTGCTGCATGCAATGCAAGACGCCCGGCTGCAGGGACTGGACGTATCGCTCGTGCTATGTGGTCTCCCAAATGCCTATCAGCGGGTGCGGGCCATGAGCGATATTACGTTTGCGCGGCGCATGAAGCGCAAGAAGCTGTGGACCATGACCAAACAAGAAACCCTCGCATTTTTGCAGCAATCCTTTGCCGCACTTCCTGAGATTGGCCTTACAAGCGATCAGCTGTATGGCATTGGATCCTTTTCGGGTGGCCATCCGTACCTTCTGCAACTCCTAGGAGACAACATCTACCATCTTGTTGAGGACGAATACGATCCTTTTGGAGGCATGGTCATTCCCATTAGCAACGAGCTCATAGCCCGAGCCGAGACTCGTTCCCTCATGGAGTATAGGGACAATGTACTCAACGACGTACTGCGAGGCGTACATCCAAACACAAGGGACTATCTTCACACCGCCTTCTTGCTCCGTGACGAACATGGGCGAATAAGCGTCTCCAACGTGAGCAACGAGCTCGGCAAATCCGCGCGCGAGCTTGCATCGACACGTGCCGCAGCACTCAACACGCAGATAGTCAAGGTGGCAGGCCATGGCTACCTGAGGTTTGCCCTACCCCACTACGAGTACATCTTCAACGCCTTCGAGTTTGAGGAGCCCGAGACCGTCGATGATGAATGGGAGTTCTAACGATTGACGAACAACCACTGCAACACACTGGCCAACGTTGGTGGCAGTTTGAGATGGACGGGGCCCGGCAGGAAGGCCGCATGGCGATACGGCCGCTCACGCGTTCCCATCTTCACATGCCAAATTGACATAATCCCAGTTGACGGGCATGCCTAATCGTTATTTTTTGGGGCACGTGAACTGGGGGGGCACCGCCCCAGTTCACGTGCCCCAAAAAGTGCGGATTGCCAACAGCAAAATGCCTGTTGGCGCGCCCTTACGACCATAATTTATGGGGTACGTGAACGACGCCGCCCGAGGCGGCCGTTCACGTACCCCAAGCCGCGGCGCCGTATGATGGACGGGCATGCATTCCGACCTTCTCACCGCGGCGGAGCGTGCCTTACCGCCAAAGCCGCGGTATGTCTGCCCAGGCGGCAAGGCGAGCCAGCTCCGCCAGGGCCTCCCGTCTGGCTGGCCACCTCCACCAGGGGTGACGTTTTCACACGATGAGAACACAACTACTGCGGCAGCTCGCCCGTTGAGAGGATCTGGCCAAGCGCGTCCTCGTCGAGCACGGGAACGCCCAGCTGCTGGGCCTTGGCAAGCTTGCTGCCTGCAGCGGCGCCTGCCACCACGTAGCTCGTGCGCTTGGACACCGAGCCCGTTACCTTGGCGCCCAGCGCCTTGAGCGCATCTCCGGCCGCCTTGCGCGTGAACTGCTCAAGCGAACCCGTGAGCACGAACGTTAGGCCCGCAAGCGGCTGCGGCGCGTCGTCGGCAACGGCCTGCTCCTCCGTGAGCTTGACGCCTTCCTTGCGCAGGCGCTCGAGCACGACCGCGTTTTGCGGGGTCGAGAAGAACTCCCGCACGCTCGCGGCTATCTTGGGCCCGATGCCGTCCACGACCGCGATGTCCTCCTCGCTCGCTGTAGACAACGCGTCGATGGAACCAAAGTGCCGCGCGAGCTGCATGCCCACGTTTGCCCCCACGTGCCTGATTCCGAGGCCAAAGAGGACGCGTCCCAGTCCCCGCCCCTTGGAGGCCTCGACCTGCGCCATGATCTTCTTTGCGACGACCTTACCCACCACGATGTCTCGCCCGGCCTTGTTGATGCGACCGGTACTCACACCTGCGAGCACCTCCATGGAGAGACGGTCGGGGTCGTAGAAGTCCGCGACGTCTGTGAGCACGCCCTGCTCCACCATGCGCCGCACGATCTCGTCGCCCAGCCCGTCAATGTCCATGGCTCCCCTGCTGCCCCAGTGGATGAGACGCTCGGTCGCCTGGGCCGGGCAGTCGATGGAGATGCAACGGTAGGCGACCTCACCCTCCTCGCGTACCACGGGGCTACCGCAGCTGGGGCACAGCTCGGGCATCTGGAACGGACGCGCATCTGCCGGCCGCAGCTCGGGCACGTGCTCCACCACCTCGGGAATCACGTCGCCGGCCTTGTGCACCACGATGGTGTCACCCACCCGTACGTCCTTGCGCTGGATCTCGTCCATGTTGTGCAGCGTGGCGCGAGCAATGACCGAGCCCGCGACGCTCACCGGGTCGAACTCCGCCACGGGGGTGAGCACGCCGGTACGTCCCACCTGAATGCGAATCTCGCGCAGCACGGTGCGTTTCTCCTCCGGGGGAAACTTAAACGCGATCGCCCATCGCGGGGCTCGCGCGGTGAAGCCCAGCGCGTCCTGCTGCGCAAACGAGTCCACCTTTACCACCACGCCGTCGATGTCGTAGTCCAGCTCGTCTCGCGCGGCCAGGGCACGCTCGCAAAAGGCGTGCACCGCCGCCGCGCCCTCGCAGCGCTCGGCATGGCTATTTACCGCAAAACCGCAGTCACGCAGCCAGCCCAAGAACTCCCACTGACTGCTCACCGCAAGCGGCGCCTCGTCGGCCACCGCATAGACGAACGTCGCCAGGTCGCGTGACGCCGTGACCTTGGAGTCCTTTTGGCGCAGGGACCCGGCCGCGGCGTTGCGAGGGTTGGCAAACGGCGCACGTCCCGCCGCGTCATTGGCCTCGTTAAGGCGGACGAAGCTGTGGCGGGGCATGTACACCTCACCGCGCACCTCCACGCTCGTGCCAAAGCCGCCGTTGGCGATGCGCTCCATGCCTGCGGGCGCAAGCGTGCGCGGCACGTCGTCAATGGTGAGGACGTTGGCCGTGACGAGCTCGCCCGTCGTGCCGTCACCGCGCGTGGCCGCGCGCACGAACTGGCCGTCCGCATAGGTGAGCGCGACTCCCAGCCCGTCTATCTTTAGTTCGCACGTGTAAGCGACCGGCTCGGAGCTTACCTGCCCCAACGCGTCCTCCGTACGCTCGAGCCAAGCATCCAGCTCGTCCAGGTCCATGGCATCGTCCATGGAGTACATGCGCTGCGCGTGGCGCACCGGCTCGAACTGCTCGCCCACATAGCCGCCAACGCGCTGCGTGTAGCTGTCGGGCGTCCGCAGCTCCGGGTGCTCCTCCTCCAGGCGCAGCAACTCCTGCAGCAGGCGGTCAAACGCCGCGTCGCTCATTTGGGGGTCGTCCAGCGCGTAATACTGGTAAGCGGCGCGTGAGAGCTGTTCGTTGAGCTGTGCGGCCCGCTGGGCGGGCGCAAGAGGCGCCTGCGACTGCTCTGCTGCCGCCATAGGCACGTCGTCGCCAAACAGCGACGTTTGCACGGGCATCTGGTTCTCGTTGGTGTTCGCCATGGTTCCCCCAATCGCGGTGACTGGCATTCGATTCTACCGCAACGGCCGGGAGATGCGATGGCTGTACTCAGGGGACTCCTCCCGTGTTCAGGGGACTCCTCCCCCGGACACGGGAGAGGAGTCCCCTGAGTACAGCTCGCTGTGTCAGCACGACCGGCTACATTGCCTGTGCGATGAGCATGAGGTTGGTCGACGTCTTGTACGTGAGCTGCTCACCCTCGAGCAGCGGCGAACTCATGGGGTCGCCCGCGGTTATCACCACGATGTCGTCCAACTCCAAGAGCCCGCGCTTTCGCGCCTGTTTGAGCGCGTCGTAGCAGATCTGCGTGGTGGTTCCCTGCTCGTTTGCCAGACAACCCTGGACGCCCCACAAAAAGCAGGTCCTGCGCAAGCCGACCTCGGTGGGTGAGGTGGCGATTATGGGCAGCTTGGGACGGAAGGCCGACATGATGCGTGCCGTACGCCCGGTCAGGGTGGGACACAGGATCGCCTTTGCCTCCACCAGCGCAGCCGTGACGACTGCCGCGTACCCGGTCGCCCCGCTCACGTTGCGCCTTCCCCCACGGTCGTGGTATTCGCGACGCTCGGGTAGGTCCTTCTCCGCCTGCCTGCACACCTCGGCCATCATCTGCACCGCCTCGACGGGATACTTGCCTGCGGCGGTCTCGCCACTGAGCATGACGCAGTCCGCACCGTCGTAGATGGCGTTTGCCACGTCGGTGACCTCGGCGCGCGTTGGCCGGGGGTTGTGCGTCATGGACTCAAGCATCTGGGTGGCAACGATCACGGGGCAGTACTCTTGGTTGCACTTGGCAATAACGCTCTTCTGCACCTGCGGCACGGTTGCGGGAGGTATCTCCACGCCCAAGTCGCCACGGGCCACCATAATGCCGTTGGACGTCCCAACGATCTCGTCGATATTCTCAACCGCCAGTGCGCACTCGATCTTTGAGATGATGAGCATCCTGGGTGCACCATATTCCTCGCACAGCGTCCGTATCTCGCGCACGGCGTCGGCGTCACGAACGAACGACGCGGCGATGGCGTCCACCTGCATCTCGCAGGAGAAGCGGATGTCCTCCCGGTCCTGGTCGGTGACGGCGGGAAGGCCCACCCGCACGTTTGGAATGTTCACGCCCTTGTGCTCTCCCAGGAGGCCGCCGTTGGTTACCACGCAGTGGATGTCGTCACCGTCCACGCGCTCAACCTTAAGCCCAATGAGCCCATCGTCCACAAAGATCACGTCGCCTGGCCCAACCTCGCTTGCAAGCGTTTGGTAGTCCAGGGCAATGAGCCCCGGCGCGCTCTCTACGGGACGTGCGGTGACGACTACTCGCTCGTCGGTGACAAGGGCCACAGACTTGTGCCCCACCGTGTTTCGCGTGCGTATCTCGGGTCCCTTGGTGTCCACCATAATGGCGACGTTTACGTCCAGCTCCTTTGCGATGCGACGCACGCGCTCGATGTTTTGCCTGTGGTACTCGTGGGTCCCGTGGCTAAAGTTAAGACGGGCCACGTCCATGCCCGCCAGCATCATCTTGCGCAGGACCTCATCGTCTTCCGTCGCCGGTCCCACGGTGCACACTATCTTGGTGCGTTTTTGCGCCTCCATTGCAACTCCTCCCTGGCATGGACGAGAAGAACCATGCCACAGCATATTATGGCCCAGCACACCCTCGTTCTCCTAGTCTTATCTGTGGGAGGTGCCTTCCGTACAAGGACCGATGTCCGAAAGGCCCGCTCCCCAAGCGAACGGCTAGCGCCTAAACGCCACCCAAAAGGGAATGAGCGCGACGGCCAGGATGATGCAGATCACGTACGAGGCGAGCTGTTTTGCAAAGCGCATGTGTGTCTCCTTTCGTGTGCGTTTGTGTGGGCTCAAGCCTACGCCACGAGGGGGACAAAAATGCGCGATGCGCCGAGAGAGCTATCCCAGCACCTGGAGGTTCTTCATGCTCATGTCCAGAATGCCGCAGGAGTGCGTGAGCGCGCCCGAGGAGATGAAGTCCACGCCAAGGTCGGCGATGAACTCCACGTTCTCGCGGGTCACGTTACCCGATATCTCGGTGAGTGCACGGCCGTCGATGATCCCAATGGCCTCCTGCATCTGCGCGTGGCTCATGTTGTCGAACATGATCACGTCGGCACCGGCCTCCACCGCCTCGCGCACCATGTTGAGGTCCTCGCACTCAACCTCAATCTTGGCCATGAACGAGCAGCGGTGCTTGGCCGCGACCACGGCCGCGTTCACGCCGCCCGCGGCCTCGATGTGGTTGTCCTTGAGCAGCACCGCGTCGGACAGGTTGTGCCGGTGATTGCCGCCCCCGCCAATGCGCACCGCCATCTTGTCGAAGATGCGCATGCCCGGGGTGGTCTTGCGTGTGTCCACCAAACGCGCGCTGGACCCGGCCTCCTTGAGGATGTCCACCATCTGGCGCGTGTAGGTTGCCACGCCGCTCATGTGCTGCAGGTAGTTGAGCGCGGTACGCTCGCCCGAGAGGAGCGTGCGAACGTCGCCCTCGATGGATGCCAGCATCTGGCCCTTGCGGATGTAGTCGCCGTCGCTCACCAGGGGCGTGACCACCGTGGTGGGGTCCAGGATCTTGAAGGTGCGCACGAAGATGGCCATGCCCGCAATGACGCCGTCCTCCTTGCACAGCAGCTCCACGCGCGCCTGGCGTCGGTCGGGAATCACGGAGTCGGTGGAGATGTCGCCTGCCGGCATGTCTTCCTCCAGGGAGGCACGAATGTGGCGGTCCATCACCACGCTGAGCGTTGAGGGATCCACGCGGGGGCGCTGCTCGCGCGTGTGGTCGGCGATGATCTTCTCGGCGGCGCGCTTGGCAAACACCAGGCACTCCAGCAGGCTGTTGGAGGCCAGGCGGTTGCGACCGTGCACGCCCGTGCAGGAGGTCTCGCCCACCGCGAACAGGCGCGGCATGGTGGTCTCGGAGTTGCTGTCCACGTGGATGCCGCCCATAAAGTAGTGCTGGGCCGGAACCACGGGAATCGGCTCCTTGGTTATGTCGTACCCACGCGAGAGGCAGTACTCGTAGATGTGCTTAAAGTGCGTGTGGATAATCTGCGGCAGCACGTTCTCGAACGAGAGCCACACGTACTCGGTACCCTCGCGCTCCATCTCGGCAAGGATGGCCTTGGCCACCACGTCGCGCGGCTGCAGCTCGTCGGTGAACCGCTCAAACTTGGAGTTGAGCAGAACCGCACCCTCGCCGCGGGCTGACTCCGAGATGAGGAAGGAGCGGCCGGGCGTCTTGCGGTAGAGCGTGGTGGGATGAATCTGGATGTAGTCCATCTGCTCCACCAGCACGCCGTGTGCGGCCGCGATGCGGCAGCCGTCCCCGGTGAGGATGGGATAGTTGGTGGAACGCTCAAAGGACCCGCCAATGCCGCCGGTCGCCAGGATGGTAAAGCGGGAGTAGATCTCCAGGCGCTGGCCATCTCGCTGCACGCACGAGACGCCCGTGCACACGCGTGTCTCGTCGGGTCCCACGTCGTCGAGCAGGTCCACCATCTCGGTGTTCTCGTAGATGCTCACGTTGTGCGCCGCGCGGCACTGCAGCAGCAGCGTCTCGGTGATCTCGCGGCCGGTGATGTCCTCGTGGTACAGGATGCGCGCGCGGGAGTGCGCCCCCTCCCTGGTGTAGAGCAAATCGCCACGCGGGTCGCGGTCAAAGCGCACGCCGTAGGAGATGAGGTCGTTGATGCAGGAGCGGGAGTTGCGAATCATGATGTCCACGCTCTCGCGGCGGTTCTCGTAGTGACCCGCCCGCAGCGTATCCTCGAAGTAACTGTCGTAGTCGTCTTCGTTGCGCATCACGGCGATGCCGCCCTGTGCCAACATGGAGTCGCAGGTCTCTATGTCGCCCTTGGCGATAAGGATTACCTGACAGCTGCGCGGAAGCTTGAGAGCCGCATACAGGCCGCTTATGCCACAGCCAACCACCACGACGTCGCATTGGAGCTTCTTCACGAGTCTTTCTCCCCTCATGAGCACGCCGCCCGCAGGCGGCGCACAGGTCAAAACGACCAACTATTTTGCCAGCTCGAGCATGAGCTCAAGCGCCTTGCGTGCACCCGCGGCATGCTGCTCGTCCACGAACACCTCGCCGGACAGGTCGCGCAGGCATGCCACCACCTTCTCGCCCGTGATACGCGCCATGTTGGGACAGATTGGCGTGGTTTGGGGGAAGTGGAAGCGCTTGTTGTGCGCGTCCCCCGCGGCGGCGACCTGCTTCTTGATCTCGTGCAACACGCCATGGACCGTGCAGATTACGTAGTCCGTCTCGGTGCCCTGCACGCAGCGATCGATGATCTGCGACGTGGAGCCAATAAAGTCCGCATGTTCGAGGACCCAGGCGGCGCACTCGGGATGTGCGCACACCACCGCGTCGGGGTGCTCCTCCTTTACGGCCAACACCTCGCTCAGCTCGATGGCCTCGTGCGTGGGGCAAAAACCGTCGTTGAGCAGTATATGCTTGCTGGGCACCTGCTCCTGGATGTAGTGGCCCAGGTGCTGGTCGGGAACAAACAGGATGTGGTGCTGCGGCATGCGCTCCACGATACGCTGCGCGTTCGAGGAGGTCACGCACACGTCGGACCACGCCTTCATCTCGTTGGTGGAATTCACGTAGCACACCACGGCCAGGTCGTCGCCGTACTTCTCGCGCGCCTCGTCTATGGTCTGCTTTCGCAGCATGTGCGCCATGGGGCAGTCGGCCGAGGGCTCTGGCATGAGCACGCGCTTGTTGGGCGAGAGGAGCTTGGCACTCTCGGCCATAAACTCCACCCCAGCAAACACCAAGGTCTTACAGTCGATCGTTGCCGCCTTCTGCGCGAGGAAATACGAGTCGCCCACGTAGTCCGCAAGGTCCTGGGCATCGCCCTGCACGTAGTAGTGCGCAAGCACGATGGCGTCGCGCTTGGACTTGAGGTCGTAGAACTCCTCCAACAGCTCTTTGGAAAGCATGTGCAGCCCCCTCCATTGGGAATTTGCTGGCGAAACTATAGCATACGTCGTTCAGGCTCTTTTGTGATTGGGAAGGGGATGTCCCCTTTTGTAACCTTTCTCCAACGAGGCGAACCCTCGCGTCCCGCCTCAGGCGACACGCGCGGCCTACCCCGCAAGCTCTGTGACAAGAAGCTCGAGCGAATCGGCCATCTCGTCTATCTGGTCGTTTTCCACCACCAGCGGTGGCAGGAAGCGCAGAATGGAGTCGCCCACATGGTTGAGCACCAGACCTCGCCGACCCCTCTGGCCAAGCGAGAGCGCCTGCTCCACCACGGGCGTGGCAACGGGTACGTCCAGCTGTGCCCCGCGCATGAGGCCGGCGCCGCGCACCTCTACCACGTGCGGCACACCCGCCAGGCGCGCCGCGAGGTGCTCCCCCGCCTCGCGCACGTGGGCGCCCAGGTCCTGCTCCACCATGGTGCGCACGCTGGCCAGCCCCACGGCGCACGCAAGCGCGTTGCCGCCAAACGTGGACCCGTGGTCACCCGGCACAAGTAGCTGCGCCACCTCCTCGCGTGCCGCGACTGCCCCCATGGGAAAGCCGCCCGCGATGCCCTTGGCCATGGCCACCACGTCTGGCTCTATGCCCGCGCGCATGTATGAGAAGGGCGCGCCCGTGCGGAAGAAACCGGTTTGCACCTCGTCCACGACCAGCATGAGTCCACGCTCGTGGCACAGGGCACGCACCTTGCGCAGGTAGTCCAGGTCGGCCGGCCACACGCCGCCCTCACCCTGGATGCACTCCAGCATGACCGCACACACCGGCCCGCAGGCCGCGGGCGGAGCGTCCAGCGTCGCGACGAGCGCGTCGTAGTCGTTGAGCGGCACCGAGCAAAAGCCCTCGGGCAGAGGCAGGAAGCTCTTGTGGAACACGTCCTGGCCGGTTGCCGAGAGCGTGGCCAGCGTCCTGCCATGGAAGCTCTTGCGGGCGGTTACGATGCCCGTAGCGCCGTCCAGGTTACGCTCGCCCCATCGGCGGGCAAACTTGATGGCGCCCTCGTTGGCCTCGGCGCCGGAGTTGGCAAAGAAGGTGCGCCACACCGTGTTGGTACTGCCGGTGGTCACGCCCGTCTCGTCCGTGGTGGTCGCCAGCAGCTCACTCAGACGCTGCGCGAGCTCGCCGCGATGCTCGTCGTAGAAGTAGTTGCCCACCTGCCACAGCTTGTGCGCCTGCTCCTGCAAGGCGCCCACCAGCGCCGGATGCGCATGCCCCAGGCTCACGGCGCCAATGCCTGCCAAGAAGTCAAGGTACTCGGCACCGGAATCGTCTGTGAGCACCGCGCCCTGGCCTTGGACGAACGCAACGGGAAGGCGCCCGTAGGTGTGTGCCACGAACCGGTCGTCGAGTGCAATGCTGGGGTTGTTTGTCTGCATGAGCCGCTCCTCGCTCGCTAGTCCTGGACAAAGATGGTGCCCACGCCCTCGTCGGTAAACGACTCGAGCAGGAGCGCGTGGGGGAAGGTGCCGTTCATGATGCGCACGTCGTGCACCCCGGAGTCGAGCGCCTCCACGATGGATGCGATCTTGGGGATCATACCCGACGAGAGCGAGCCATCCTCCAGCATCTTGCTCGCCTCGGAGCGCGTGAGCTGGGAGATGAGGCTCTCGTCGTCGTTGATGTCGGCATAGAGCCCGTCCACGTCGGTAAGGTAGGCAAGCGTGTGCGCGTGCAGCGCTTGGGCGATCTTGCTGGCCGCAAGGTCGGCGTTGATGTTGTATAGGCCGTCCGGGCCACAGCCCACGCTGGCGATTACGGGAATGTAGCCGTCTTCCAGCACCGACTCTATGAGGTCGGTGTTGACCTTCTTCACGTCTCCCGCATGTCCCAGCTCGGGGTCAACCTGGCGGCACACCAGCGTCTTGCCGTCGGCACCCGAGATGCCCACCGCGTTGTTGCCGTACTCGTTGAGCAGCCACACCAGCTCCTGGTTGACCTTGCCGATGAGCACCTCCGAAACCGCCACCATGGTTTGGTCGTCGGTCACACGCAGCCCGTTCTTAAAGCTCACCGGAATCTGGAGGCGCTCGAGCAACTGGTTGATTGCCTTGCCACCGCCATGCACCAGCACCACACGCATGCCCATGAGCTTGAGCAGCTCCACGTCACGCATGACCTCCCGGCACAGGGAGGCGTTCTCCATCGCGGCCCCGCCGTACTTGACTACCACCGTGCGCCCGTTCTTGCTGTGAATCCAGGGCATGGCCTCCACAAGCACCTTGGCCTTCTCGAGCGCCTCCTCGCGGCGCCTGCTGTCATCCTTCTTCATGTTCTCGCTCCTTCGCGACCCAGTACGTCCCGTAGTGTGGCCAGGGCCTAGGTACGGTAGTCGCCGTTGATGGTTATGTACTCGTGGGTGAGGTCGCACGTCCACACGCGCTCGCCCGCCTCCCCCTCGCCCAGTGAGATGGCAATCGTGACCTCGGGCCCCTCAAAGCGCCTGAGCATGTCCTCCTCGTCCATGGGCAGCGGCAGTCCCGAACGCAGCACCGGCACGCCCAGCAGGTCGATGTCCACGTTGTCTTGGCAGAAGTCCACCCCGCACTTGCCCGCTGCGGCCGCCACGCGTCCCCAGTTGGCGTCATGGCCAAAGATGGCCGTCTTCACCAAAGGCGAGTTGGCGATGGAGCGTGCCACCGTCAGGGCGTCGGCCTTGGTGCGCGCACCCACCACGTCAACCGTCACGAGCTTGGTGGCCCCCTCGCCGTCGGCGGCTATCATGCGCGCGAGGTCCTCGCACACGCACAAAATCGCCGCAGCCACGGCCGGATACGCCGCGGAGTCCTCCTCGATCACGGGCCCGCCCGCGCATCCCGTGGCAAACAGGATGCACGTGTCGTTGGTGGAGGTGTCTGAGTCCACCGTCACCTTGTTGAACGTCTGGTCCACGGCGGCCTTGAGCGCCGCACGCGCGGCAGATGCGGAGAGCGGTGCGTCGGTGGATAGTACCGAGAGCATGGTGGCCATGTTGGGCTGAATCATGCCCGAGCCCTTAACGAAGCCGCCTACGCTAAACGTCGTCTGGGCGCCCCCGCCCGCAGGGATGGTGCCAGTATAGGCGCTCTCCTTGGGCACGGTGTCGGTGGTCATAACCGCGACGGCTGCGTCGTGTGCCGCCTGGGGCGTGTTGGCCAATGCCTTGCACGCCATGGGCACACCCGTGCGAAAGCCGTCGAGCTTGAGGGGCACGCCAATCACGCCCGTCGAGCCCACCAGCACGTCTTGCTCATCGCAGCCAAGCTCGTGTGCGACGAGCGCCGCGGTCTGGCGTGCCACTGCAATGCCGGGTTCTCCGGTGGACGCATTTGCGTTGCCCGAGTTGAGCACCACGGCACGCGCGAGACCGTTACACACGTGTTCCCTGGACACCTGCACCGGCGCGGCGCAAAAGCGGTTTTGCGTGAAGGTTGCGGCGCACACGCAGGTCTTGTTTGCTGCGACCAGCGCGAGGTCACGTCGGTTTGGGTCTCCCCTCAGGCCTGCGACCACACCTGCCGCGCGCATGCCCTTGGCAGCGCACACGCCGCCCTCGCATGGGGTGAGCCCAAACTCCTGGGCCGCGACCCCGGTAGCGGGAACCGCAATAGGTTGCTGTGCTTGCATGGTACCTCCCCCACCTGTGCTGCCGACGCCCCGATTGCCGGCATATCACAAATTTATGCAGGAAAGGTTAACATAAGCCCAAGGGCCGTGCACCCGAGCCGCCATTCGTCACCGTCCCGAAACAATGCCTCCACGCAAACGGGAAAGCATCCCGTACGTTTGGGCCAATGCCCGGCGTGCGGCCGCCTATGCTCGGGGAACAGCTCGCCCCAACCTATGTGCTGTTCTCTTTTTTGTCATGCTCATACCGTTTTGCGCTATAGTATCTGTCGCATCGCAGGCGGCACGAAGGAGTACCATGCCGGCATCCACCACCTACACCTCCCACGAGCTCTGCACCTCCCTTGACGGTCGCAGGATATACGGGCAGCTCTTCTTGCCCACCAACCCCAAGGTCGAAGGGCCTTTGCCCACCGTGGTTTGCGCGCACGGGTTTGGCGCCAACTACCTGAGCCTAGTGCCGCTCGCCTGGGAGCTCGCGGCACGAGACTTTGCCGTATACTGCTTCGACTTTTGCGGCGGCGGGTATGCGGCACGCAGCGAGGGAAACCCCCTGCAGATGACCCTGCTCAGCGAGCAGGACGACCTGCTCGCCGTCACACGGCTGCTTGCTGAGCAGCCGCAGGTGGACGAAAGCCGTCTGTTCCTGCTGGGAGAGGACCAAGGCGGCCTCGTGGGTACGCTGCTGTCGGGCACCCATCCGCACACGTTTGCCTCCCTCGTGCTTATCAACCCGGCCTTCAACCTGCACGACTCCTTTCGCAAGCTGTTCCCCACCAAGAAGAACATCCCCGTGTCGTTTAGGCTACACGGCATGCGCGTGTGCCGCGAGTACGGAGAGCAGGCCTGGGACACCAACCCCTACGCCTATATGAGCGCCTATCCCGGCAGCGTTTGCATCGTGCATGGTGACGAGGACACCACGGTTCCGCTGGACTACGCCAGGCGCGCCACCAAGGCGTTCCCCCGCGCCAGGGTGCGGGTGATTCACGGCGGCAAGCACGTGTTTCGCGGCAACGCGCAGCGCGAGTGCATCGATGCGGTGGTGGAGTTTCTCACCTTGCACGCTTAAGCCAGCACATCACATCATGGTCAGACCTTTTGGCGTCACGCCATTCGTCCGATAGAACTAACACATTATCATCTTGGGCATTCCGCCCGAATGGCGGTAGAGACCTCCGCTCAGCACATTATCACATATATACATTTTCGTGCACTTTCGCGTGTTCGGGCGGCGTTTTCGCATGATTTCCGACGATAGCGTGCAGTAGCCAAAATAGCCATTGCGCACTTTCGTGTCCAAAAGCTCGGTTTTGCCGTCCGCATGCTCGTTTATGTACATTTATGTATATTTGTACTTACGTCAAGCACAGCCGCGCCGGACCCTCGCGGAGACTCTCGCTCGGCGACGACTGGGCAGCAAACGAGGGCGGCAAAAACTTGTTGTCCTCGTCCAAACCACGCTCGGCGCTGCGGTTTGGGGCACGTGAACGGCTACCTTGGATGACGTCGTTCACGCGCCCCATAAATTATGGTCATAAGCACGCGCCAACAGGCATTTTGTTACATGCTGTCGGCACTTTTTGGGGCACGTGAATTGAAGGCACATTGCATCAATTCACGTGCCCCAAAAAATAACGATTAGACATGCCCATCAACTGGGATTATACCGATCTGGCATGTGAACCCCTAGAGGGTGAGAACGGTCGCACGGCATGCGGCCTTCCCGCTAGGCCCTATCCTTCCCAAACTGAGGGTCGTTCTTCTCAAAAAGCTCCCAAAGTCCGTATTTGTGACACCCAACGCACTTGAGATAGTTGAAGCGGGCGAATAGGAATGCTGGCAGTATTTGGGCGCCGATTCGTTTTTCCCTAGTGCTCTAAACCAACCTCAAAGGTGAGCGGGCGGCGCGGACCGAGCCACAGCACGTCTCCGTCCTCGATGGAGCATGGCACCGGCTCGCCCAGCATGAACCTCCTGCCGTCGCGCTTGGTGAGGCGCGTGCCACGAGGCGCGTGGTTGGTCACGGTCCAGCGACCCTCCAGCACGGCAATCGTGCACTGCATCACGTCCACGTACGGGAATCCCTCGGCGTCCAGGCGCACGTTGACCTCTGGGGGAACCTCCTCGCCCCAGCGCACCGCACCGATGCAGTCCCCCGAGTGGACCTCCAGCCTAAACGACTCGCCATCCACCAAAAACGCGATGTTGTCCCGCTCGCTGTCTATAAACCGAAGCGTGGGCGCTTCCCGCTCCTCGCCCACCGGCTCTTCGGCAGCAGGAACCGTCCCGGCCTCCTGAGCGGCCTGCGCCGCCTCCTGGGCCTTGCGCAGGTCCTCGGTGGTGAGCCGCGTAGTTTGTTCCGCGCGGTCGTTCTGCATGAGGAAGGGCGGTATGGCAGAGGCGCCGGCCTCCTCCCCCAAGCGTGTCGCGGTATTGGACAGCGGCGAGGGCTCCTCCTGGTTGAGGGGCTCGATGAACTGGCAGTGTATCTCCACGTCCCCCATGCCAATGGCGTCGTCCACCTCGACGAACACCTGAGGGTCACCCGCCATCCAGTAGCCCTTGTTCGCCGCCTTGGAGCGCACGTACGATGAGACGCCCGCCTCCTTGCGCGCGTAGTCTATGCCCCAGTAGTCGTCCCAGTCCTCGGGACTCACCAGCACCTCTATGCAGTTGGGAGCCTCAAGGTAGTGCGGCCACTCCCTCACGTTTTGGCGCACGGCACGCCACGCCTCGTAGTTAACCGTGAGCGGATCCAGCGAGCGCCGGTCCTCTGGCACGAGCTTCCTAAACCAGCGCTTTATGCGATGCGTGGTTGGCGCGAGGCCCAGTTCCTGCTCTATGTGAGTTGTCATGGCAGCCCCTTTCTAGACACATGCGCACCGAGCGGGCTTGTCCAATTAACCTTGTTCCCATCTTTGCAAACCCTATGCACCAGCGCAAGGCTTCCATACGAGAACTGCGACAGATGGCTTGCAGGGCGCCATTCCAGGTGGACATGGCCTGCCAGGCTAGTCCACCGACTTGAGCGACTCCACCATGTCCACGCGATCCAGCTTGCGGCGCATGATGAGCATGACCAGCCCCACGAACACCAGGGTAATCACAAAGGAGTACGCATAACTGGGCAGGTGTATGGTACGGCCAAACATCACGTAGTCCACCTCAGCCGTGGTGATGACGAACGAGGCCAAGTACGTTCCCAGCGCCATGCCCAGCACGTCTCCCAGTATGGCAAGCAGGGCAATCTCGCGGTAGATGTAGGCGTACACCTCGCCCTTGGTAAAGCCCAGCACCTTAAGGCTCGCGATCTCTCTCACGCGCTCCTCCACGTTTATGTTGGTAAGGTTGTACAGCACGATAAAGGCCAGCAGGCCGGCGCTCACGATGAGCACCACCACCACGAAGTCGACAACCGAGAGCATGTTGCGGTACAGGTTTATGGTCTCGTCCGAGAAGATTACGGTGGACACGTCGTCACGCTCGCGCAGCTCATCGGCCAGGTTGGAGCGCACCTCCTCGCTGGGGTTCGT
Organism: Coriobacteriales bacterium; assembly: GCA_030529625.1. GTDB lineage: Bacteria > Actinomycetota > Coriobacteriia > Coriobacteriales > Atopobiaceae > RUG440. The sequence goes on along the minus strand of JAUMWN010000024.1, from coordinate 2,177 downwards.
GGTGGCGTAGATGGTTGAGAACACCGGCTGCGCGTCGTCCACTGCCCTCCATGCGTCGCGTCCCACATACACCAGGTTACCCACGTAGTTCTCGGCAACGCCGCTCACCTTGAGCCGGTGGCCCGACCCTTTTACGTTGCCAATGGTGTCCTGGTCGTACAGCAGGATCTCGTCCCCGGGCGCGATGTGGTACTTGAGCGCGATCTTCTCGGTAACCACGACCGTGGAGTCGCCAAAGGCGATGGGCTCGTGACTCTGGCGATTGCGAAGGGTAACCACGCGCTCGAGCTCGCTTGCCGTGCGGGGAATGATCACCTGCACGCGCATGGTGGAGCCGCCCTCCTGCGTTCCCACCTGCATGTTCTCCTGCTGCACGCGCTCGATGTCGCTTACCTCACCCGTGTCCTCCAGCAGGTCGATCACCTTGGCAACGTCAATCTCGGTCGCGTCGTCGTCCAGGCCAATGGTCGTGTCGTAGTGGATGATGGGCCCGTACTGGCAGTCGATGATATCCCAGATGGCGTCGTGCAGGCCAAAGCCCACCAGCAGCAGCGCGGTGCATCCCGAGATGCCCACGACCGTCATGGCAAGGCGGCGCTTGTAACGGAACAGGTTACGGCAGGTGACCTTCCACGAGAAGGACAGGCGTCGCCATACGGGTCCTGCACGCTCCAGCAGAATGCGCTTGCCAGACGCCGGAGCGCGCGGCAGCATGAGCGTGGCGGGCACTTCGCGCAGCGACGCGACGACCGCGGCCCACGTGGCCACCAGCGTCACCCCCACGCCAAGCCCGCCCGACGCAAGCGCGATGGGAAGGTCGATGGGCAGCGGGAACGGGTGCAGGGGCACCGTGTAGATGATTGCGTAGGACGAGGTGATGATGTAGGGCAGCACCTGGGAGAGTGCCAGAATGCCCAGCACGGCCCCGGTCGCGCTGGCAAGTCCCGCATACCACAGGTACTTGCTCGCGATGCGCGCCGTCGAGTAACCCAGCGCCTTGTAGGTGCCAATGAGGATGCGGTCGTCCTCCACCATGCGCGTCATGGTGGTGAGCGCCACGAGTGCGGCGACGAGGAAGAACATGAAGGGGAACACACGCGCTATGGAGTCGATGCGGTTGCTATCGTCGTGATAGGTAACCGCCCCCTCGCTCTTGCTGCGGTCCAGCATGTAGATGTCGGGCAGCTCCAGCTCGTCCACCTTCTTTTGCGCGTCGTCCAGCTGGCGCTTGGCATCGTCCAGCTCCTCCTGCGCCTCGCGTTTGCCGTCCTCGTATTCCGCAAGGCCGTCCTCCAGCTCGCGCCGCGCGTCGTCAAGCTGATCCTGCGCCTCATCGAGCTGCCGGTACGCGTCGGCACGCTGTTCCTCGAACTCCCTTTGGCCCGATTCGAGCTGCGAGCGACCGGAGGCGATCTGACGCCTGCCGTCGGCGATCTTCTTGGCATTCTCGTCCAGCTCACCTTGCGCGGTCTCCAGCCTGGCGATGCCGTCCAGTCCCTCGTCTATTTGCGCGACGCCGGCACTCGCCTGCTCCTTGCGTGCCTCCAGCTGCGGAATCGCGGCCGCGGCATCTGTTGCCTCCAACCCTTGCGCCGCAAGCCCCGCCAGCAGCTGCTGTTCTGCGCCCGCAAGCTCGTCCTGCGCCTGGGCCAGCGCCTGCTCTCCGCGCGTGAGCTCCTCGTCGGCCGCCGCAAGCCGCTGCGCCTGGGCCAGCGCCTCTTGCAACGGTGCCAGGGCCTGCTCGGGCGCACCCGCCGCCTGCTGCTGGGCGATGGCCTGCTCAAGCCCCGCGCACGCCTCCTGCACAGAGCCTGCCGGCATGCCCTGTGCTGCCAACGCCGAGAGAAGCTGGTCTGAGCCGCTCGTCCACTCGGCCCTGCCCTGCTCGGCTTCCTGTTTGCTCTGCGCAAGGGCCGCCTTGCCATCCACGATTTGCTGCGCGCCGGCCTGCGCCTCCTCCAGGGCCGCGATGCCCTGCTCAGCCTCCTCGCGCTGCGCCTGCAAGGTCTGCTTGGCACTTGCCAGGTCCTTGGCGCCCAGCTGGTCGAGCAGTTGCTTCCTTCCGGACTCGAAGTCCTTCCTGCCCTGCTCGAGCTGCTTGGCGCCCCGCTCGAGCTCTGCGGCCGAGCGGTCGAGCTCCGCGGCGCCATCCTCCAGCTGTCGCTCGGCATCGGCCA
>JAUMWN010000156.1 GCA_030529625.1 Coriobacteriales bacterium | reverse complement strand
GCCGCCGCAACTGGCTCTTCTGCGACACGCCCTCCGGCGCGGCGGCCTCGTGCGCCGCCTACTCGGTGGTCACCACGGCCCGCGCGAACGGCCTGGACGACCGCGGGTACGTCGAGTGGCTGCTGGCCGAGATGCCCAACGACCCGGACCTGCGCCAGAGGGGCGCCGACGTCTCGCGCTACCTGCCCTGGTCCCCTGACGTGCCCGGCTCGTGCAGGGCGGCGGGCGCGCACTTCCGCAAGGACCTCGAGGAGGCCGGCGAGCCCGTGGTCGACCTGGCGGAGATAGTGGAACAGGGTTCCGACTAGATTCCGACAAGTCCCCGACCTTGTCGGAACCTTGTACGCCAGACACATGCCCGCCCACTCGAGATCGGTCCGCCCGACTGTCAAGGTGCGCAACGCAGCGTCACGATTATCCTCGCACTGCAAACGAATGTCAGCAATACGCGAGATAGTTACCGATTACTCATGTACGTGTATCCAGTGTTCGAGCTCGACCATGCCGTGCCATTTCCGCCTACCAAGCTGCTGCAGCTGTAGAAGCACTGCGAGCCACTGATACCGCTCGAAGGAAGCGCCCAGGTGGGGTCTGAATCTGGGGCCGATCCATCAAGGGGGGCACCCCTTTTGATAGGTCATGCTGCGCTCGACGAGGCCGGCGGCGTAGCGCCTCTCATCGACCTGCTGCCGTGCGCGGGTGTCCCGTCCTCGTGGCCGTTCGCACCTCGCGGCGGGTTCGCCTTGCCAAAGGCACTGCTTCGTTGCCTGGAAACCGCGCCTTTGGCACATCGGATCCGCATTCGGGGTGCCGAAGTCGTCATTTCCGGGGGCGAAAACCGCGACTTTGGCACAGCGATTCGTGCCCGCGTAGCGAACTCGGACGGGCTACGGGCCAATCACGGCCATGGGCATGCCGCGCTTTACTCGCGGGCGACGGGGTTCGGGCGCTGGTCGGCAAGCACGTCTCCGCCGCTCGCCCCCGGATTCCTACCGCTCGCGGCCGCCGACGGCGAGCCCGCCGGCACCACGGGACTCGCCAGGCGCGAGGCCGTCGACGTGCAGGTGCTCCCGCAGGGCCAGGTGCCCCGCGGCTACGACGCCGGCAGGGCGGCGTGCGTCAACGGCTAATGGAAGGTAACCGACAGAGACTCCAAGCCAAGGGCCCGCAAGCCCGCAGCGTTTCCTGCGATGGGCCCCTGGGGTGGTTGGAAGGCCGCCTCAGGGGCCTTCGCCATAAAGCGCCTGCATATGGGCTGCAGATAAGCCTTGGGAAGACTGATTGGCAGCCTCTATCACACCGCTCGTGTCGGTACCCGAGCTACCCACCTGCTCCTTGCAACCACCGAAACGAGGGCCGGGGCGCATGTGTGTCCGCCATCGTGGTGAAGGCCGTAAACGCAGAAACAATTCGAAAAGTTGTTTACAAGAATCTTTTGAGCGATAGTAGGACGAGCCACAAAACCGTGCGGTTGTCCAGGCGCTTCGGACGTGGTCCCGGGGCTCCTTGTTGGTGCGCCGAGGGGGCTCGTATACCTGCTGACCCAACGCGAGCGTCGCATCTGCCTAGGCGCGAGGGGCATGGCGTGGTACCATACGGCCATCGGAGATAAAAACACGACCCCGTTGGGTAGTCGGGGTGCGCCGGCCGGCGTCAGTAACCTGCCTCCTTGGTTGTCCCTTCTCCGCGTGGTGACTTACATAAAGGAGGGAATCGCCATGCGGAAGATCAGGGTATCCTCCACCCTGACCGTCTATCACGACGGCCAGTTTTGGGTGGGGGTGTTCGAGCGCGTCGAGGACGGCCGATACAGCGCATGTCGCGTCGTGTTCGGTGCGGAGCCGTCGAGCGAGGAGGTCCTGGACCTCGTCTGCAATGGATACAACGCGCTTCGCTTCACGAGGCCAACGACCCACGAGGACACGCCGAGGCAGGCCGCGAATCCCAAGCGCCGTCAGCGCGAGGCGTCCCGAGAAATGAGGCGGCGCGGCTCATCCACCAAGGCGCAGCGGGCGCTGCAAGAGGGGCGCGAGGCGTCCGCCCGGCAGAGGAAGGCCGACGCCCGCGACAGGCGAGAAGAGGAGAAGCGCCGGCGATTCGAACAACGGCAAAAGAGGCGCAAGGAGAAGCGCCGCGGCAAATGAGGTGCCGTGTTGTACGCCGCCGACCTCTGGAGCGACCCCTCCGGCAGCATGCGCTTCTTCGAGGAACGCGGCCTCACCGACCGGCATATCGTCCCGCTCAAGGCGGACGCGACCGCGCGGCCGTCGAGGCCGTGGCGCTCGACCACCTTTGCACCATCGCCGTGAGGATTAGGCGCAGGTGGCAGAAAACCCCAGCTAGAGGGCGATGACACGGGCCGTGTTGCCGATGTGACGGCACGGCTCTTTCCCGGAGGCCCCATGGCGGGTACCTTCTGCTTGCCATGGACGGCCGACGGAGGGGAGAGTCAAGATGAAAGAGATGACAAGGGGGAGAAGGGGCGTCGTGGAGGGGGTGCTGCTGCTCGCCGCCTTCGCGCTCACCGGCACCAGCACGTGGATCAGGGCGGTCTTTGCCGCATGCGTCGGGGCGACCGTGCTCTGCGGGCTCTGCGAGATCGCCGCGTCTCGCGTCGACGGTCGTTGGGGAGAGGCGGCACTGGCGGTGGGAGCCGCGCTTTCCGCCGCCAGCGTGGCCGTCTTCATCCTGGCGAGGCAGCCCTACGCCGGAATCACCTGCTTCGCGCTGTTTGCGACGAAAGCCGCTCTGCTCTGGAGGCGCGACCGCTAGGGGATGCGGTTCCTGCGCTGCGGCGTGATCGCTCCGAGATTCTATCCGCGCCCACGGGGCAGGCGCGTACAATTTCCGTCCCAAAAGGGCCCCTACCGTGCACGATCTGGGCCGATTATCGTGCGCGGCAGGGACCGATTTTGTCACGAAATCGTGCGCGGTACCCCGAGAGAGCCAACGCAAAGGGGCTCGCCCAACGGACGAGCCCCCCGGCCGGGAAAAGAGATTTTGGACCCTTTCCTCACTTCCTCACGAAGGCCTTGGCGTAGGTCTGCGTGGCACCCTGGAAGGCCTTGGCGGGCGCGGGCCCGCCCTTGGCCACGAGGACCACCTGTATCGCCTCACCGCGGCGGCTCATGCCCTGAGTGCCGGCCGACTCGCCGTTCTTGGCCCACGCCATCCAGCCGTAGCGCTGG
>JAUMWN010000085.1 GCA_030529625.1 Coriobacteriales bacterium | reverse complement strand
CGACCGTGCACAAGAGCACCGTCCACAGGATACTGGACGAGGCCGAGGTCAAGCCGTTCCGCATCCGCTACTACTGCGAGAGGCGCGACCCGGAGTTCGACGAGAAGATGCACAACGTCCTGCTCGTCTACAAGCAGCTGTCCATGCAGTTCGACGAGGACGGCAACCTCGTCCCCCAGGACGGCGAGGTCGTGCACGTGCTCTCCTACGACGAGAAGCCGGGCATCCAAGCGGTCTCCGCCACGTCCGAGGACCTCATGCCGGACGCGGGGCACGGCACGCGCATGCGCGACTACGAGTACCGGAGACGCGGCACCCTCTCGCTGCTCGCGGGCATCGACCTGCAGACCGGCGAGGCGATCCCGCTGGTGAGCGAGACGCACAACAGCGGCGACTACGTCGCCTTCCTCAAGATCCTGGATGGCAAGTACCCGAAGGGCGACAGGATCCGCCTCGTGCTCGACAACCTCAGGGTGCACACCTCCCAGGAGACGAGGCGCTACCTCGCGACCATCCCGGGCAGGTTCGAGTTCGTGTTCACGCCGAAGCACGGGAGCTGGCTCAACATGGTCGAGGGCTTCTTCAGCAAGATGACCAGGCAGATGCTGAGGGGCATCCGCGTCGAGTCGAAGGAGGAGCTCAAGGAGCGGATATACAGGTACTTCGAGGAGGTCAACAGGGAGCCGGTGGTCTACCGCTGGAAGTACAGGCTCGAGGACGTGGACGTCTCGGAGGATGTCGCCGTGGACACCCTCCCGCTGAAACAGTCCAGTTAATTAGCAGATGTTGTACTAGTAACTTAGGGTAAAGACGATAAATGGCTCTGCGCAAACCTCGATCTCGTCGAGACTTGACATTCCAAGTCAGTCTGTCAGGACTAGATTCCGCACGGCTGATTATAATCGGGTTTCCACCACAAACCATGTACACGACTGGGGAAACTGCCTTAGCTGTATCGCCCCCTCAAACGGCATAAAACACCCCAGACCGTGTTCGAATCTCAAGCTATGCTTTGTCCTCGGTCATCGTGCCCTTCTTTATTAGGAAGTCGATGCCGTTCTCCTGGCAGTACCGCATGACCGTTTTGGCAGCATTGTTGTACCACGCCTTGCATCCAGGGTAGGCCGATACCGTCTTGTTATAGTTCGTCCGGCCAAAAATAATCTTGTTGACAAACGACACGGCATCCAAAACATCCTCGATGTTCTGGTCATGGATGTTGGGCGTCGGATACGGCTCCATACTCACCCAAGTGCTAAACCCCGCCTCATGCAATCGCTTCAACGCGCCAATCCTCAGCTCGTATGGAGCGGCACCAGGCTCGTAGGCCTCTCGATATCCCTCGTCAAGAGACACTATCGTTATACCAAAGATATTCTTTTCGAATGTACCCGCAAGCTCTTCCGGCAGGATACCTTTGGTCAGCACCACGCACGGAATACATTCCGCATTAAGCCGAGCTATCGCCGCAAGGCTCATATCCCTAACGTCCTCGTACCCGTACATGAAAGGATCAGTGGTGAAGCAAAGCTGCACGCTCTTGATCTTCCGCCTTAGCCTTGGCAACTCCTTCTCGAGAAGTTCGAGTGTGTTCTCAACCAACCTCGGCTCGCACCAGTCGGAATAGCCGTCAACCTTGCCGAATCGCTTGGCCATGAGGTACGCGTAGCAAGGATACAGGCAACCATGCGAGCATCCTTGGACATGGTTCATGGTGTAATCGCCATACTCGACCCCAGACTTATACAACATAGTCTTGCGAGTGATAGTAGCTTTGCATCTAGTCATCCGCTCGTCCTATCAGGATTCTCTTGCCATGTCCCGATTCCATGAAGCGACTTCGCGTGCCCCGCTCGGTAAACTCTGGTTCTCTTTCCACTTTTATCAATTCGCTTTCCTCAAATACTCGTAGCATGCCTCGCAGTTCTTTGCTGCTCAAAGAAAGCCCATTCTGAATAACGAAGTTTGCGAGCACAATCTCAAGTTTACATGGAGTACTAAGCTTGCGGACAGCAGACAAGAGAGATTCCCGAATGGCACGCTCGTCTATATACTGGTTGTCACTGTCGTGCGAGAAGAGACTTAGCTGACCATCCCTCTGAATGTCCTGAAGCTGCACCTGTTCTTTCTGCATTCGATCATACATAAGAAGGCAGCCGTCTTCATGGTTTGTCATATGAATCATACGGTATTTTGGACGCTGCCCCGGCTTCAGTCGAATTGGCAGATTTAGCACGTATCGATAGCTCGACCGTAAGCGTCTGCAAAACTCATTTGAAAGCCGACGCTCCGCCTCGTAGCCGTCAATGCGCTCGTTTCTATAATCCTGGACAATGACCTCCCAATAATCGCCACCAGCCGCCTTGCTAAGCATCTCGATGCTCCTTGTCGTATCGCTCTCCGTATCCACCTCCCTTTCGACGAGCTCATCGTCAAACGCCTCGACATCCGAATAGCTTACGTTGTAAGCGCTACAAGCCGCTCTGAAGAAACCGAACGAGTTGAAATTCAGCAGTATTTCCACGGTGCCGAACTGCCTGGTAATGTTGAGAAAGAAATTGAGGTCCAGTGACTTAACACCAAACGGATCCAAATAAAGAAAGAGATTTGCAGAGGACTGAACCTGCGATAAGCTCGAAGTCAAGAGTTCGAACGTGCCGGACCGCACATTTGCATTAGGAAACTGAGAAAGGTTTGACGCCAGCTCCGACGCATATTGTTTCTCCACGAAGAGCATGTTCACGTTCTTGTTCGCGGACTGCGAGATTCGCACAGCCTCTCCAATCGCCTCGCATGCGATAACCGGTGAACCTTTAGATCCGTCTTCGAACCTACCTTTCCCAGCGAAGGCGTCAACGTAGAGAAGACCCTTGCCAGTCGCAAGAATCTTTGTCGTGTAGGGTACGAGATACTTCTCCAAAAGCGCATCCTTCGTATATGCCCACGCACTCTTTCGTTTGAAGAAATCGCTGTTATCCTTTGACATTCTACCTCCCTGAAAGATACGAACGTTTGTTCTATTTTATGAACATGGCTGGTCTATGTCAAGTGCTGGTGAAGTCCTTTGATACGGCCGCGCAACGGTAGTTGTTTTTATTGATTGGCTTAGGCTCTTTCATGCCTCATATAGGTGGCCGTTAACAAGAATGAATATATACACGCGTTCTTCTCACCTCCGCTAGGATGGCTCGCGCTGCTTGTCACGAATGGGCTTGCATCTTCACCCACGTGCCTTATGTCTAGTCGGCTGCATAACGGTGCGATCATAACCTGCACAGGCAGGCGCACAAGATGACACTCGAAAGCTTGTGAAGATGATGCTCCGAGGGGTGCAATTCATGGCTTTTCAGCAATAATTCATGGCTGTTTTTTCACGCTCCGGCTGAAATCCCGGCTGGCTAAACGACGATTGTCCGCCTGCGGTGTTTATTTGGGGAGAGGTCGAGGCGTCGTAAGGTGAGGCAGTGGTTCAAGGCTCTGGGTGGCTGGCCGCGCTCCCCGCAGATTAGGTGATACCGGTCCCCTGATTACGCGCTTTCTATTGCATTGCGGGTATCGCATCCAAAAGCAAGAATCTGTCATCTCGATCATAAGTGTACTCACCGCTGCCCTTGGTAACCAATCCGATTACCTCGCCCTGGCCATTCAAGACTGGACCACCACTCATCCCCGTTATAAAGGCGCGGTCTACAACAACCACATTCCCCAGGACTTCAGTAATCTTTGCTTCAATCCGCCTGAGCTCCCGTTCGCCATTCGCATACCCGAAAGCAATCACTTTCTCTCCCCTTTGGAGCACCGGACGCGCTTCCGCAAGCGGTAAACCGGGAATCTTCTCAAACTCTTTCGGAATGCTTCTAAGTAACGCCCAATCATCGGCGAGGTTGCGAATGAACTGCTCTCGGTCATGCACTTCAAACATTTCGCGTTTCTTGCCTCGAGACTCGATTGTCAGCAAATAGTCGCTGTACTCGGCTCCTTGCGACGAGATATCCTGTACGCAGTGGCAAGCGGTAAGTAAGCCATGGTCTTTTACGATAAATGCGCTGCCTATGTCACCATCGTCTTTCAAATCATTCTCACCGCGCTTGCGCAACATGTAACAAACGTCCATTCTCAGCACGGAACGTTCCGGCAACATCTCTGGCACCCGCTCGCCAGTAACATCACATAAACTTGACCATAGCCTTTGAAGGGGTTCGGAGTGTCGCTTATTCGTCTTGTGAATCATTGTGTAATAGTCAAGGATTCCGCGAACATGGGCAGGGAGACTCCCCTCTTTATAATCGCCTTCTGAAGTAAATAGTCTGGACTCATATCGTCGATGGCTGTCAGGGTAGACATAATACTTCGCCGCTGACTCCTCACCATGCTTCTCCCAATGGTGGAAAAGGCTACGCAGGTAGCGATACTCATCCCTACGGAAATTGCACTTTTCGTTTACTACAATACCAGTCACCATTTGACGAGTGCCCTTGCTAAACAACCCCGTCTTTTCATTATTGATGTTGAAGCCATTGTTTTGAATAATTTGCTTAATCTCATCACCTATAACAGGGCTACCATCCTCTCCGACACGGATAATGCAGCGCACCGCACCCTTTTTTGTGGAGGAAAAGATGAGATCGTCGGCGTACCGACTGTACTTCATCGCGTGCTTACGAGCGAACGCAGTTAAGCTCTTGTCCATTCTATAGCAAATAATGTTACTCAAGATAGGTGATGTGGGAGCACCTTGTGGCAGACACCCCCTATAGCATACAAGGTTTGTTAATACGTTCGCCACCACATCGTTGAATTCAAATGGCACATTCCGAAAGAGACCATGTATTCGGGCAGCAGTTATCGTGGTAAAAAAGTCTTTAAGGTCAATTCGGACAACCCATCGCTTTTTTATATGCAAGTAAGCGTTATCAGCGGTACTCCTGTTCCTCACGAATCCAAAGGCGGCATCTGTCGGGTCGTAAATCTTCGAAAACTTATCCGCAAGAATTCGCTGTATATCTCGCAGATTCTTGTGAGGCGCATCAATTCGCCGCACGCCAACGCCATTGCTCTTTGGCAAATTAAAGCTACTGTAGAATGTCTTATCTGAGAACGCATAAAAACATAGCTGCTTCTCTGATAGCCCCAGTTGAATCGCAAGCTCATTTCTCGACTTGACTGACAAAAAATCACTGCAAGCTTCGGACACTACGGCAGAGCTCCTTCCGAGCAGAGACTGGCTGATTATGCGATGCTATGCGACGCGTTCAACCTGGATTCAAGAGACACTGCGGTGCGGATGCGATACACATCCAAAAGCCGAGCTCCACCGTAGTGACAACAATGCTACAACGTTTTGCGTAAGATTGCCATATTCCGATTGCCATATACTCGCGCTCTGTTTTGCTGCCGAATATTCCAAACATTACTTAACAATACAATTGGCATGTCCATGTCTAGTTATCAGAACATTTTCCGCCACGCGCGTCTCAGAAGTGTTTACCACGTAGTCGAAGCACACGAGGCCCGCCACATCGAGCCTTGCTGCCGGGGTTAGGACCTCGAAGTCTGCCAGTGGAGTGGGGTCGACGACCAGGTCAACCGACACGGCGCCTATGCGTTTCGTGCCGCCAAGCCACGTGTCGAAGGTTACGGTATAGCCCTCGCGGTAGTCTTGCGAGGTGTCCGTCAGCACGGCATCGCGGAATCGGAACTCGATGAAGTCGCCGAGGTCGACAGCGGCGGCCTCTCTTAGCTCGGAGAGTGCCTCGTCGAGGTCCGGAGTGCGTCCGAGCAGGTCCACGTCCCGGGTCTCACGGGTATTCGGGATTTTGGCCAGCATGCTCTGTCCGTCCTTTAGGACGAACGCAGGCTCGCTTGACGCGAACGTCCTGCACAGGAACCGGTCGTGGTAGAAGCCCGCTATGGCCTTGTTCGTATCCCTGTCAGATTTCACGGCCGCCGCCTTGACTGCCTGCTCGAGGGCTTTGGGCGTCCTGTATTTCATTGGTGTCTCCCAGCATTATTCCCGCTTTGCATAAGCGTTTTAACGGACTCCCGGAATCTCTCACGCGTTACGGAGTCGGCTTCCGCGCCCTGGAGAATCCGGGCAATGACCTCGAACGCATACTGAACCTGCGCGTCCGCGGCGTAGTCGGAGGCGAGCTTGCGGGCGAACGCGTCGCCGTCGCCCTTGGCGAACCCGTTGCGGGCCGCAAGTGGGGAGAGCAGCTTCGCGAGTCTGTCTTCGTTCAAGAAGTGACCCCTGCCGCACACGCCGGCAACGAAGTTACCCACGAGGCTCGGGTCCTCGTGGTCGCGGACGAGGTCGGCTACCGTCCGCTCGACGCACGTCACGGGCAGGCCATCGATTATGACCACGTCGTCCTCGTCGACCGGCCATGGGTGCAGCACGACGTCCACGCGTGCGGTTCTCTTGGGCACGGGCACGTCGAATGCGAAGGGCATCTCGTAGAAGTCGGTATCGCCGTGCATGCACGCGGCGGTCCTACCGGCCACGACTGCGTCGCGCGGCCGCGAGCGGAGCCGCTCGAATGCGTTGAGCTTCGGATGAAGCGAGAGCCACGTCGCCTTGACCGAGACGTGCGTCGTCTCCTCGCCATCCGCCATGCGATAAACCCCGTAGGATGCGGGCTCGATGCGCCCCCTCGCGGCCATCCGGGAGAGCTGCGTCCTGCTCGCCCCCTCGCCTATTGCCTGCGCGGTCGTGAAGAGCCCCCACTGCGATGCGGCAAGCTCGAATACCCGTTGTATGTCATCTCTACTTGGCATGTCGATATCATACACCTATTTGTGTGCAAATTCGACATAGAAGAATAGAGGATACTGCCGAGCTCAATGGAGGGCGCCGCCGGATCGCGCACGCAGAGACTGATTGGTCATCGACGCCTCGCCCTCCAAGCAGACACACGCATACGCATGTTGAAGACGCACAGCTTACAGCACCCTCATCCTGTTTCCGTCTCTTATACCTGCACATCATCGGCGCCAAAGGCCCATTCCTAATTGTTACTGACACTCCAATCGGTAGTGTCGTAAAAGCCGGTGTACCATCTGTCTCTCGAAACTGTTCGCGGGCCGTCCACAGGCCAAGCTGGCCGATGAGCGAAATGCGCCCTACGCCCTGCCCCCGCGTCCCGCGCCGAACCATCCCATGGCCGCGAGCACCGGGATCAGGAGCAGGAAGTAGATCCCGTACCGCAGCGCGGACGAGAGTGGCGTCGAAATCATGAGCATCGCCCGCAGACTCGAGGAAGTACGACCGGCTGGAGCTCCTGGCCAGCGGTTCCCCTCCGATGCCGCCGCAAGGACGCCTCAGACGCCTCCCCACCCGAGCGTACAGCGCCACAGCCTGTCGCAGCGGGAAGGCGCGGGCGGCGAGACGCGCGATCGGGCGGCCAAGAGGGCCTCGGTAGAGCCCGCCCGGCCGCTCACGGGCGCAGGCGGCGGCGCCAGCCAAAAAGTGTATGCTCGAACGCCTTTTCATTCGCCGTTTTGGGGTTTGTGTACGGTTTTTGAGGCTCGTATCGCCGTATGGGCCGCAAGAAACCCCGCAAAGCCGCAGGTAGGGGGCGCGGTTTTGCGACCCCCGTAATTTCGGAGCTCCTATTTTCGTACACAATCCCCGTTTTGGCGAATGAAACGGCCTCCGAACATACACTTTTTGGGGAGATGCGCCCCGAGGGGTTCGACTCACGCCTTTTCAGGGATACTCTTGGCCCCTCTTCACGCTCCGGCCGAAAGCCTGGCTGGCCAAACGACGATTGGCCACCCGCGAATTCACCACTGAGACAAGCGGGAAATCGCCAAGTGCGCAACTTTGGACGGTGCAAAGCCTTATGCAAATCGCGTTTCCGCAGGTAGATGGCATGCCGTCGCGCGGCGATCCCGCCGGCGGCCCCGAAAAGTTACGCACTTGAGGAAATCACGGGGGAAAGCAAGCGTCACGCGCGCCGGTCGAAAGCCGCCACCCCGCCGCCACGTCCGCGCGAACGCATCGACCTCGGCGTCCAGCACGAGCCCCACCGCGACGAACAGCGCGGGCCAGAATGCCGAGGCTCATGTCGACGAAAGCGACCGACGCGAGTCTGAGGCATGCGGACAGGCTCGATCGGCATAGCAATAGATTGGAATTTGAGGTTCTGGGTGACTGGCCGCGCTCCCTGTGGAATGGCCGTCACGCCAACATTCCCGCCACCACCGCGCCAACCGTACGAACCGCTCGCCGGCAATGAGGTCGTCGCGTGTATCGCGCCAAGATCCCTCACACCGCGCGCCGGCACACGAACACCTCGGCCGCGTCGTAGTTCGCCGGACCGACCACGGGCAGCATCCGCCCCGGCAAATCGTCCCCGCGCACGACCTCCACCTCGAACCCGGCAGCTTCGAGCAGCTCCGCGCTATCCCTGCCAAACACGCGCAGGTGATCGTCCTGGCCAAACCGCTCGACTCGAGCCTCGGCCGTCGTGACGGACGCATCCTCTACCACCGTCGCATACGAGGGGTCGATGGGAAACGAGCAGATAAGAACCCCGCCCGACGCGAGCACCCGCCTCACCTCCGCAAGCGCCCGACGCCAGTCGTCCACGTGCTCGAGCACGTGGTTGCACACAACCACGTCCCACGACCCCGCGCCCATCTCCGTGTCCTGGATGTCCACCCGAAGGTCCGCCGGGGCATACAGGTCGGCCGTGACGAACCCCACGCCGTGCCGCCGCAGCCACCACGCCATGCTCGCCTCAGGCGCAAAGTACAGCACGCGCCTCCCCCGCACCAGCTCGGGATGCTGCGACAGGTACCACGCGAGTATCCGATGCCTCGGCAACGCCCCGCACACCGGACACAGCACATCTTGCCGCATGTGCTCGTATCGACGCCGGTCGAACCTCTGCGGCTGCTCCAAGAACCGGCCCGCGGCCCACCGCGGCACGGGCGTCTCGCAGCAGGGGCAGTACCCCATGCCATCGCGGCCGCGCCCGAACCGCGCCGCATACCACGCGTGCCGTACGCGTCGCAGCAGGCCCACCGCCACACCGCCGGCCCACGCGTCCCACGGAAACAGCTTGAGCCTCAGCCCCGCACGCACGCAGGCATAGGTGCCAAGTGCCACGATCACCTCGGCGACCACCGTGCTCACCGCCGCGCCAACGCCCCCAAGCGAGGGAATGAGCGCGAAGTTGAGCGCCAGGTTCGCCACCGCGCCGCACACCTCGCACGCGAGCAGCCACCGCTCCCGCCCCGCGGGGATGAGCACCTGGCCGCCCAGGATGTTGCTCACCGCGACCGGCAGCACGCACAGCACCAGCACGCGGAACGCGGGTACCGCGGGGACATACTCCTCCCCCGCCGCGAGGATCATCGCCGATTCCGCAAGCGCCAGGCACGCCACCGTCACCACCGCCTGCACCGCGCAAACAATGCCCATGGTGTGGCTTGCGAGCCTCTGGAACTCGTCGCGCGAACCCCGCTCCCACAGCATCGTGGCCTGGGGAAGCGCCGCGTTCCACACAATCCCGCTCACGGCCACCAGCCCCACCTTCGCCTTGGCGGCCACCTGATAATAGCCCACCTCGGCAGGCGTGCCCATAAAGCCCAGCATCACGACGTCCAGGTTTGCGTAAATCAGCGTCGCGCACGACATGAGAAAAAACGTGAGCGTCGGCCGAAGGTGCTTGCGCAGGCCCCCTCGCCCGCACGCCAACCAGCCGGCGCGCCCACCTGCCGCCAAGGCGCCTTCGGCGCGCAGGGTCCGCGAGACGAACGCGAGGCCAACGACGGCGCAACCCGCCGTGCTCAGCGCGCTCAGCGCGGCATACCACAGCAGCTCGCCCGCGTCGTGCACCAGCGCCAGCAGCAACGCGAACACGATCAGCCGCACCGCAAGGTCTCGCACCAGCAGGAAGCGGTAGCGCTCCAGCCCCTTATACAGCCAATCGCAGCTCAGGCCGTCAAGAACGAGCCCGACGCCCAGCACCGCGTACAGCGGCCAGGACTCCGCGAGCCGGGGAACGACCCACACGGAGCACGCCAGAAGCGCCGCGGCGCCCAAGGCGAGGAGCACCCCCAGCCAAAACAGCTCGCCCGTCAGCCGCGCGAGCCCTCCCCCGCCGCGCGCAGCCGCGACGGAACGCATGCCATACAGCGGCGTGCCCAGCTTTGCCAGCAGCGAGAAGTAGCTGACCACCGCCGCGGCGAACGCCACGCTGCCCATCGCCTCGGGCTGGAGGACGCGCGCGGCATAGAACACCGTAAGGAACGAGAACGCGTAGTTGCACGCCGTCGCCAGCCCAATGAGCAGGGCGTTGCGCGAGACGGACCCGGCACGAACCATGCTACAGGCCCCGCAAACGGCGCCAACCGGCATATGCGCGCGCGGCAACACCGGGAAGGACGCCCATCGCCAGCAGCGCGGCCGCGTAACGCCGATCCCGAGGCAGCAGCAGATCGCGGCGACGGGCGATGGCCTCGCGACGCAGCTCCCGCAGCTGCCCTGCGACGTCGCCTTCCTCGGGCGCCGCGCTCGCCAGCCGAAGCCAAGCCAGTATGTACGACCTCGCGCGCAGACTGTTGGCCAGCGGCACCAGATCGGGATAGCGCTCCACCACCCCAGCGAGAATCGCCTTGCACGCGGCCACGTAGTCACGCACGTTCTCCACCGTGGTCACTCGCGTGATGCTTCCCTCTCGGCAGTGCTTGAAATACAGCACGTCGGGCACGAGGGCGACCGAGCGACTCGCGGAAAACGTGGGGACCAACACCCACATGTCCTCGTACACGCGGCCCTCGGGAAAGGCGACGCCGCCCTCCTGGAACAGCGAGCGCCGGTAGATGCGGTTCCACACGGCACAGCTCAAAAAGAAGTGGTCCCCGCGTCGTCCGCCCATCGCCATCCGCACGCAGTCGCGGGCGTCCGCCAGCATGGGGTGCGAGCTCGGCAAGCTCGTCTCCCATGCCCCGTTGCGCTCGCTCGCGTAGCCGCACACCACGCAGGCGCAGCCGAACCCCCTCGCATACCGCAGCATGGCCTCGGTATAGCGCGCGTCCACATAGTCGTCGGAGTCGACGAACTGGACGTACTCCCCCGTCGCAACGGCCAGACCGGCGTTGCGCGCGGCGCTCAGCCCGCGATTCTGTTGGTGGATCACCACAAAGCGCGGGTCGCGCTCGGCCCACGCGTCGCAGATCTCCCCGCTGCCGTCGGTTGACCCGTCGTCCACCACGATTGCCTCGATGTCGGCAAACGACTGCCCCGCTATGCTGGCAAGGCACTCGTCCACGTAGGTGGCCACGTTGTACACGGGAACGATTATCGAGACGGTCGGCACGCGTTCTCCATCCAAACACGGAAAAGATGATGAGCGCCATTATACCGTTGAAGCCATCTTGGTGTGCCCTGAGCAACCTCGCCCCGCCCAATGGCGAGACGGACCAACGCCAAGCTCATGCTGGAGCTGCTTGGCGGGGGTCCGATCGAACCGCAAGTGCGTAACTTTGGACGGTGCAAACCCTTATGCAAAGCGCGTTTCCGCAGGCAGATGGCATGCCGTCGCACGGCGGACCTGCCGGCGGGCCCGAAAAGTTACGCATTTGCGGAAGGCGTGGGATGCCCGTCGACCGAAACCCGCCCCGACATCCGCGCCAACGCGGCGACCGGCCAGCGATGCCCCCCTCGCCCTACGACCGGCCCCCACGTCCCGCGCCGAACCATCCCATGGCCGCGAGCACCGGAATCAACAGCAAGAAGTAGGTCCCGTACCGCAGTGCGGACGAGAAGGGCGTGGAAATCATAAGCGTCGCCCGCAGCCTCAAGGAAGTACGACCGGCTGGAGCTCCTGGCCAGCGGGTCCCCTCCGACGCCTCTCCGCCCGAGCGCACAGCGCCACAGCCTGTCGCAGCGGGAAGGCGCGGGCGGCGAGACGCGCGATCGGGCGGCCAAGAGGGCCTCGGTAGAGCCCGCCCGGCCGCTCACGGGCGCAGGCGGCGGCGCCAGCCAAAAAGTGTATGCTCGAACGCCGTTTCATTCGCCGTTTTGGGGTTTGTG
>JAUMWN010000023.1 GCA_030529625.1 Coriobacteriales bacterium | reverse complement strand
AGGTACCTTTGAGACAGAGCCCGCTCTGTCTCAAAGGTACCTCTTCCCTATGGGACACCAATGGATGCCTAGGCGGTCGCCTTAGCGCACCTGGGCCACCGTGATCATGTTGGTGGAGGAGACGTACTCGTCGTCGTAGGGGATGGTCTCGGGGTCACCGGCGGTTACCACCACGAGGTCACCAGGATTGGCAAAGCCCATATGCTTTGCGGTCTCGATGGCGTTGTAGCAGGCGTCAATGTGGGTCTCCTGCTCTGCGGTGAGAACGCCGTGCACGCCCCAGTAGAAGTTGGTGCGGCGGATGGCGGGCTGCAGGGAGGAGAAGGCGTAGATGGACTGCTTGGGACGCGACGCGGCGATGAGGCGAGCGGTGCGGCCGGAATGCGTGGGGCACAGGATGCAGCGCGCGTGCACGCTGTCGGCGATGCTCACGCTGGCCATGCCAATGGTGGTGTTCACCTTGCGTAGCCCGTCGCGGCTGGGGTGTGTGCGACGCTCGGCGCGGTGACGCTCGGTCTCCAGGCAGATGGACGCCATGGTGCGCACGGCCTGGACCGGGTACCTGCCAGCTGCCGTCTCGCCCGAGAGCATAACGCAATCGGTGCCGTCGTAGATGGCGTTGGCCACGTCAGCCACCTCGGCGCGCGTGGGACGGGGGTTGCGAATCATGGAGTCCAGCATCTGCGTGGCGGTGATAACTGGCTTGTACGTGTTGTTGCAACGGCGGATTATCATCTTCTGCGCGTAGGGCACCTTCTCCTCAGGAATCTCCACGCCCAGGTCACCGCGCGCGACCATAATACCGTCGGAGCGGTCAATAATCTCTATGTACTTTTCCACGGCAAGGGCACACTCGATCTTTGAGAAGATGAGGATGTCGGAGGCGTCCATGCTCGCACAGATGGCGCGAATCTCGTCTACGGCCTCGCCGCTGCGCACGAACGAAGCAGCGATGGCGTCAATGCCGAGCTCGCAACCAAAGCGGATATCGGCCTCGTCCTGCTCGGTAACCGAGGGCAGGCCGATGTTGGCGTTGGGGATGTTGATGCCCTTGCGCTCGCCCAGCTCGCCGCCGTTAAGGATGCGGCAGCGGATCTCGGGGCCATAGACCTCCTCAACCTCCAGCTCGATGAGGCCGTCGTCCATGAGAATGCTCGTGCCGGGCACCACGTCGTTGGGAAGGTCTGCGTAGGTGACCGACACGCACTCGGCCGAACCCACCATGCTGTTGGTGGTGAGCACGATGGTGCCGCCCGTCTCCAGCGTGACCTTTTGGTGGTCCACCAGCTCGCCGGTGCGGATCTCGGGGCCCTTGGTGTCCAGCAGGATGGCCACGGTGGTGCCAAGCTCGGCGGCAATGTGGCGCACGCGCTCGATGTTGCGGCGATGGTAGTCGTGGCTGCCATGGCTAAAGTTGAAGCGTGCTACGTTCATGCCGTTTTGAATGAGCGCTCGCAGGACGCTGTCGTCCTCGGTCGCTGGACCCATCGTGCAAATGATCTTGGTACGCTTGTGCGCTATGTCTAGGTTCTTTGCCATGTGCCTCTCCTCGTTTCGAGCTGTATGGGCGCATCAAACAGGTCGCCGCCCATGTCCTTCTCTTGATGATAGCAAGCGATTGCATGCCAAAACGGGAGACAATCTCGTTAGCTTAAAATCTGTATAGCACCTGTCACCGATACCTTGGGGCCGTTCGTCCGCGTATGCGCTACCATACAACCATCTGCGTTAAGGGCGTGGCAAGTGGCCGCGCACGATCGGAAGGATTTTTTCATGAAGCTCCTCTTCTTTGGCGCCACCGACTATGATCGCGACTCCTTTAATGCCGAGCTCCCGGACTTCCCCGAGGTCGACATCACCTTTACCAAGACCAACCTCACTTGGCGTACGGCCATCCTGGCCAAGGGCTACGACGCCGTGTGCGCGTTCGTTAACGCCAACATTAACGCCATGGCCGTAGAGATCCTGGCTGGTCTTGGTGTGAAGCACATCCTCATGCGCTGCGCCGGCTTCGACGCCGTCGATCACGCCATGGCAAAGACGCTGGGCATTACCGTAACTAACGTGCCCGCATACAGCCCCGAGGCCATCGCCGAGCACGCCATGGCCATTGGTCAGACCGCCAACCGCCGCATCCACAAGGGCTACATCCGCGTGCGCGAGAACGACTTCTCGCTGGACGGCCTCGTGGGCGAGACGCTCGTGGGCAAGACCGCCGGCATCATTGGCACCGGCCGCATCGGCGCCGCCCTGTGCAAGATCTGCAAGGGCTATGGCATGAAGGTCGTCGGCGCGGACCTCGGCCCCAACAAGGGTCTTGTGGACGCTGGCATCGTGGACGAGTACGTGCCCGTGTACGACAAGGACGGCAATGTCGCGTTCGACGAGAAGGCCAACTGCCTGATCGACGGCATCGGCTTCGCAGACCGTCGCGTGAGCTACGATCCTCTGTATGAGCAGGCCGACTTCATCTCGCTGCACGCCTTCCTCAACAAGGACAGCTATCACATGATCGGCGAGGACTCCATCGCCAAGATGAAGGACGGCGTGATCTTCGTTAACACCGGCCGCGGCGGCCTGGTGGACACGATGGCCATTATCCATGGCGTTAAGTCCGGCAAGTTTGGTGCCGTGGGCCTGGACGTGTACGAGGAAGAGAACGAGAACGTGTACCGCAACCGTTCCGGCGAGCTCGTCGACTCCATCACCGCCCGTCTGTGCTCGTTCCCCAACGTGGTCGTCACCTCCCACCAGGCGTTCTTCACCAAGCAGGCGCTTGGCGAGATTGCCCGCGTGACCCTTACCAACGCTGTCGCCAAGGAGCGCGGCATCGACTACGTCGAGCGTTCGGTGGTTTGCTAGTAACACACGCATAGCGTAGGTAGTGCGGCCCCCGGCAACGGGGGCCGTTTTTGATGCGCAGCGGGGTGTCCATGGGGGTTCTGCAAGACTGCATGGTCGATGCGTGCCACAGAGCACGTACGGACCAACCTGCCATACAACTGGGGGATATCGTGGTTGTTATGGGGCCGTTGGTTGGAGTATATTGGAGCATGTCCGCAACCGTCCACGTAATCGGTGTTGGTGAGCCCTAGCCCTTCCTGGGGAGTAGATTGGGAATCAATTCCGTAGGACATGTACCCAGGAGGAGGATGCATGAAGCCTTATTTGCAGGATACGGCCAGCGTGCTGCAGGAACAGCGCTCCGACGAGGACAGGGGTCTCTCGGCGGCCGAGGCACGTTCACGCCTTGAGCAGTACGGGCTCAATAAGCTCGACGAGGGTGAGAAGACCCCCATGTGGAAGCGTTTCTTTGCGCAGATGGCCGACCCCATGATCATCATGCTCCTTGTGGCCGCTGTCGTGTCGGCCGTTGTGGCCATGTATGAAGGCAACGGCGAGGAATGGGCCGACGTGGGCATCATCCTGTTCGTGGTCATCCTCAACTCGGTACTGGGTGTTATCCAGGAGAGCAAGGCAGAGGAGGCCCTGGACGCCTTGCAGGAGATGGCCGCCGCGCAGAGCAAGGTAATCCGCGACGGCCGCATCGTGGTCGTTCCTTCCTCCGAGCTCGTGCTGGGTGACGTGGTGGTGCTTGAGGCCGGCGACTCCGTGCCGGCAGACTGCCGCATCCTGGAGGCCGCCAGCATGAAGGTGGAGGAGGCCGCGCTCACGGGAGAGTCCGTTGCGGTGGAGAAGCACGCCGACAAGCTGGCGATTGCTGCTGGCGAGGACGACATTCCGCTGGGTGACCGCAAGAACATGTGCTACATGGGTTCCGTGGTCGTGTATGGTCGCGGCAAGGCCGTGGTCGTGGGCACGGGCATGGATACCGAGATGGGCAAGATCGCCGACGCCCTGGCCAAGGCCGAGGACGAGCAGACGCCCCTGCAGATCAAGCTCGCGGAGCTCTCCAGGATCCTTACCATCCTGGTCGTGGCAATCTGCGCCTTCATCATCGTTATTGGCATGATCCAACATGGCGGGCTTGCCTTCTTCAGCGACATCGACCTGGTGCTCGCTACCTTCATGACCGCCGTGTCGCTGGCGGTCGCGGCCATTCCTGAGGGCCTTGCCGCCGTGGTCACCATCGTGTTGTCCATCGGCGTTACCAAGATGAGCCATCATAACGCCATCATCCGCAAGCTCACCGCCGTGGAGACGCTGGGCTGCACGCAGCTCATCTGCTCCGACAAGACCGGCACCCTCACCCAAAACAAGATGACCGTCGTGCGCCACGAGGGCGAGGACATGGACGCGCTGGTGCGCACCATGGCCCTGTGCTCCGACGCCAAGTGGGATGACGCGGCGCAGGAGGCCGTCGGTGAGCCTACCGAGGCCGCACTTGTGGCCGATGCCGCCAAGCTGGGCTTTACCACGCGCGACCTGGAGGCCAGCCGTCCGCGCATTGGCGAGGCGCCGTTCGACTCGGGCCGCAAGATGATGAGCGTTGTCGTCCGCACGCGCAGCGGCAAGATCGTGCAGCACACCAAGGGCGGTCCCGACGTGATCCTCTCCCGTTGCGCCTACGTCAAGCGCAAGGATGGCATCGTGCCCATGACCGACAAGATTCGCGCCGAGATTATGGAGGCCAACAAGGAGATGGCCGACCAGGCGCTGCGCGTCCTGGCCGCCGCCCGCCGAGTGTGGGACGAGGAACCCGAGAGCTACGATGCGGACTTCCTCGAGCATGACCTCATCTACGTGGGTCTGTGCGGCATGATCGATCCGGTGCGTCCCGAGGTCAAGGACGCCATCGTCGAGGCGCACTCCGCGGGCATTCGCGTGGTTATGATCACAGGCGACCACATAGACACCGCCGTGGCGATTGGCAAGGAGCTTGGCATCGTGGAGCGCCGCGACCAGGCCATAACGGGCGCGGAGCTTGACCGCATCTCCGACGAGGACCTCACCACCCGCATCGAGGAGTTCGGCGTGTACGCTCGCGTGCAGCCCGAGCACAAGGTCCGTATCGTGGAGGCCTGGAAGAAGAAGGACAAGATCGTTGCCATGACTGGTGACGGCGTAAACGACGCACCGTCCATCAAGAAGGCCGACATTGGCGTGGGCATGGGCATCACGGGTACCGACGTCACCAAGAACGTGGCCGACATGGTGCTTGCCGACGACAACTTCGCCACCATCGTCGCGGCCGTGGAAGAGGGTCGCAGGATCTACGACAACATTC
Source organism: Coriobacteriales bacterium (assembly GCA_030529625.1). GTDB lineage: Bacteria > Actinomycetota > Coriobacteriia > Coriobacteriales > Atopobiaceae > RUG440. Next base: position 27,535 of record JAUMWN010000023.1, on the reverse strand, counting down.
GCAAGTGCATCCAGTTCCTGCTCTCGTCCAACCTGGCCGAGGTCATCGCCGTGTTCGTGGCATCCATGATTGGCTTTACCATCCTCGAGCCTGCCCACCTGCTGTGGATTAACCTCATCACCGACTCCCTGCCGGCACTTGCCATGAGCATGGAGGACGCCGAGCCCGACATCATGAAGCGGGAGCCGCGCGACTCGCGCGAGGGCATCTTTGCCGGTGGCATGGGCCTCGACTGCATCGTGCAGGGTGTGGTGATCTCCATTCTCACGCTGGTGAGCTTCTACCTGGGCACGATTGCCGAGTACGGTGCGATGGGTCTGCCCGATCTTGTGGTCATGCTGCAGGCGAATCCCGAGATGGCACACGAGGGCATGACCATGGCGTTCCTCACGCTGTCCATGGTTGAGATGTTCCATTCCTTCAACATGCGCAGCCGCAGGCAGTCGATCTTCACCCTGAAGACGCAGAACTGGTGGCTGTGGGGCGCCTTTGGCGTTGCGTTCCTGCTCACCTTCCTCGTTACCGAGATTCCGTTCTTGGCGAATCTGTTCAGCTTCACCGTGCTCGACATGAGGCACTATGGCATGGCCTTGGGTCTGGCCATTCTTATCATCCCCATCATGGAGGTGTACAAGGCGATCATGCGCGCGGTGGACAAGTCTAAGGTAAAGGGCAACGTGTAGCGTGTAAGGGAGTGCGAGCCATGGCGAAGCGCAACAGCAGGACCAAGCGCAGCATTCGTCGCAAGGCACTGGCTGGGGCCGGCAGGGACCCGGCGTCCCTGCCGGCCCTCTCCTCTCTCTCGGAGCTTCCCGAGTTTGGGGACCTGCGACCCAGCGAGGAGCAGCGGACTGCATACGGGCGGTATTGCGAGGAGGTCCAGGGCAGGGATGGCGACTCCACGCAGCTTGCGCTGGGATGCGTCGTGAGGCTCGACCGTGGCTTTCCCGCCGTGCTCACCGAGAAGAGCGTGTTTAGGGCTGAGTTCGCGGCGCGCCTTACCAAGGGCGACTTCTCGCGTGTGGCCGTGGGGGACTGGGTATGCGTGCGAAGTCCCCAAGGCCACGACATGGGCCTCATCGAGTGCATCCTGCCGCGTACGAGCGATATTGCCCGCTGGAAGGGTGGTTCGCGGGGCGAGCGCCAGACGCTTGCTGCCAACGTGGACGTGGTGCTGGTGGTGCAGGCGCTCGAGGAGTGGAGAATATCCTCGGGCAGGATCGTGCGGTCAGCCGTGGTGGCGCGTGACTGTGGCGCGCACGTTGCCGTGGTGCTCACCAAGGCCGCGCAGGCGAGCGCGGACCTGGTGCGAGATTCGGTTGGCTATGTGCGGGAGGTCCTGGGAGAGGGCTGTGCGGTGGTGGCCGTCGACTCCCTCGAGGGCGACGGTGACTGTGAGGCACTTGCACAGGCTGCGGTCCAAGCTGGTGGGGCTTGGGGCGTGGAGTGCGTGCGCGAGCTGGTGCCAGCAGGCAAGGTGGGCATCATGCTGGGGCCGTCGGGAGTGGGCAAGTCCACCTTGCTTAACGCACTGTTGGGACGCGAGTCTCTGGAGACGGGCGCCGTGCGCGAGTCGGACGGCGTGGGGCGCCACACCACTGTGGCGAGGCGCATGGTCGCCATACCTGGAGCAGGGGTAATCGTGGACGAACCAGGACTGCGCACGCTTCAGCTGGTGGGGCACGAACGCGGTCTGGCCATGGTGTTTCCCGCCATTGCCGATGCCGCACGTCACTGCAAGTTCAGGGACTGCACGCACACGCACGAGCCGGGTTGTGAGGTGCGCGCGCGCTTTGGCACAGACCAGGACGCCAGACGCCTCGAGGCCTATCTGTCCCTGGCCTCCGAGATGCGGGCAAGCAAGGCAACCCTGGACCCCGACATCGTACTGTAGCGGGAGTGGGCAGCGGTGCTGGCTGTCCGGTCCGAGTGGGGTTGGTAGCGTTTGGGAACGAATAAGGCGCTTCGGAGACCCTTATGTGTCCCAGAATGCCGCCGTCCTTTTCAGACGCCTATCGACAACGTTGACAGCAGTTTGGGGAAGATGTCTCCCAGCGGGAAGGCCGCGTGGCCGTGCCCTGTTTCGCGTGTCCCCGTATACACATTCCAAAACCGTATAACCCCAGTTGATGGACATGTCTAATCGTTATTTTTTGGGGCGCGTGAATTGGCGGTACATCCTCTCAATTCACGTGCCCCAAAAAGTGCGGATGGCTGTCGACAAAATGCCTGTTGGCGCGCCATTACGACAACAATTTATGGGGCGCGTGAACGATGTCGACCGAGGTGGCCGTTCACGCGCCCCAAACCGTGACGCTGAGCGCGGCTTGGACGACGGCAATATGTTTTGCCGTCCGATTGACGCCCTGCCGGGAGCGGGGACATGACGGCTTTCTTTAACGCCATGACTGAGCTACATCGTGTCCGTAAGGGAAGAGGTACCTTTGGGACACTGGACAGGGAATACCGTAACGCAAGGGTTGCCGGACGTGTCCCAAAGGTACCTCTTCCCTTACGGACACGCACGAAGGGCGCCAGTCATTATCCCAAAAGCAAATATGAGCAAAACTGAGCAAGGCCGTGCATAGTCCGGTCAAAAAGGGCCCCTCAGAGGGGCTTTTTTTGGCGCGACCGTCGATCGTGCACCCTTTTGGGTCAACGCGTGCAGCCAGTTTACCTGCGAGTTTGCACCTTGGCGCGCAATTGCTGTGACTTATGCGTGTGCTCGCTGCGACGTGGCCAACAAAAGTACGGGCAGGGGCTTTGCGTGGCTCTCACAATTGTGGTGCGGGCGCAAGAAGAAACCCAAGCAAGAAACAGGTGAGGAGGCCACATGCAAAGAAGAACGAGGATCGCGCTCTCGTGTGCGTGCGGGGTGCTTGCGGTGGCGGCAAGCCTGGCATATGGGGGGTCGGTGCGAGCCCAGGCCCAGCGCGACCGAGCGCAGGCGCTCGAGCGCTACGGCGGAGAGGTGGTGAGCCTCGTCGTTTCGTCTCGTGCCATGGAGGCCGGCGAGGTGGTCGCCGCCACCGACGTGAGCTCGCGGGACTGGCTCTCGTCGCTTGCCCCAGCGGGTGCGGTTACGGACATGGCGGATGCGGTGGGTCGTGAGGTGACGGTACCGGTGGCCGAGGGTGCGCCACTAACGGCTCTCAACTTTAGGGATGCCTCGCAAATCGCTGACATTCCCGCGGGCCACGTGGCGGTGTCGGTACCCATAACCGACAAGCTCGGGGTGTCTGCGGCAGTGCGGGTGGGGGCGCACGTGACCGCGTACCGAACACTGGAGTCCGCGACCGAGGTAATCTGCTCCAGCGCCATCGTACTCGCGGTGCCGGGTAATACGGGTGCGATGGCGACGCGCGGCTCGCTCACGATTGCCGTGCCGGCAAAGGATGTCTCAGGCGTGCTCTATGCCAGCACCTCAGGTGACCTACGACTGGTAGTCCCGGCCGAGGACGTGAGGCAGGCGCCCCAGGACGGCGAGCGGTCCGGCAAGGACGTCCCACCCGCGCAAAAGGATGGGCAGGGAGCGGGAGACGGGCAGGGCAAGGAAGACGGCAAGGACGAGTGAGGACAGGTGATGGCGTTATGACAAGTGCATGGATCGCGTTGTGCGACGAGGACGAAAGAAAGGACCTAAGAAGGGCGTTGGGTGCGCACGACCCCTCGGCAACGCTCTCGTTCGCGGGCGACGCACAGGAGCTGAGGCAGTGGGCGCAGGAGTCCAACAGGGAGCTGGGTGTGATGGTGGGACCTCTTGCGGGTTCGATCTCCAGCATCAACGTGGCCGCGGCAATCGTGCGAGACGAGTCGGCGACCTGTGTGGCGCTTGCCACTCACGACCCTGCACACGACCTGCTCGAACGTGCCCAGCAGGCGGGCATCTCGCAGCTCGTGGACCTTGGCGCATGGGAGAACGACGGTTGCGAGTTGGAGGAGCCCATCCTGCAATGCGACGAGGTCCCCACCATGCTGTTTCTTCCCCGGGAGCCGGACGGTGATGCGCTTCGGTCGGTCCCAAAGGTGGACGTACAGGGAGCATCTCCCGCACGGCAGGGCTTGCCTTCGACCAAGGAGGCGGTTGCACCTGCGACCAAGGAGGCGGTTTTGCCAGCAATCAAGAAGACGGCTGCGCCTTTGGTAGAGGAGGCGGTCGTGCAGGAGGCTCCCAAGGGGCCGATCGTGCAGAGCGAGCATGACACGAGTGGCGCGCACAACGGGAGAACCAAGCGGCTCGTAGAGGAGTGCACGCAGGGCAAGGCGCCAGTCGTGGCGCTCTTCTCGGGTAGGGGAGGCGTGGGCAAGACCGCGATCGCGGCAACCATGGCCCATGCGGCGTCGTCGTGGGGATTGCGCGTTGCCCTGTGCGACCTGGACCTTCCCTTTGGGAACTTGTACAGCTGCTTTGGGCTCTCGGGGCCCGTGAGCCTGCTGGGTGCGTCGGGTGCCATGATCGAGGGGGAGCAGAAGCTGATCGAGGCTGGCGTGGAGGTCTCGCAGGGTTTGGAGCTCTGGGGCTCGACCGTGCGCCCCGAGATGTCGGAGCTGGTGGTGCCCCATGTGGAGCGGCTCGTAAACGTGCTTGCCCGCAACTACGACCTGGTTATTGTCGATACGTCGACGACCTTCGATGACGCCGTAGCCCAAGTGGCTCAGCGGTGCGACCGCATGCTGCTCGTGTGCGACGGACGTCCGGGCTCCAACGTGGCTCAGGCCCGCCTCGGCTCGCTTGCCGTTCGGTTGGGCGTGGCCCGTACACGCATCGCATGCGTCCTCAACCGCTGCAACGCACGCGGTAGGGGCGACACTGCGGTAAACCGAGCCCATGTGGGGCTTGAGACGGCCAGGGTGTATCGGGTAGCCGACGGTGGCGCGGAGGTCGCTTCCTGCCTTGCCCAGGGAAACCCCAAGGAGCTGTTCGAGCTCGGGTCGAGGTTCTCGGACTCTGTTTCGCATGCGCTGGCGCAGCTGCTAGCTGAGCTGGGTTGTCTGCCCGATCATGCCGAGGCAAAGCGTGCACTGGAGCGCAAGGAGGCGCACACGCGCTGGACGTTTGGTCGCAAGAAAGAGGCGATGTAGCATGTCGGTCCTTGAGCGGGTGCGAGAGCACGAGGACACGGGCGCGCGGGCCAGTGAGAGCCGCCACTTGGCAGCCGAGCACAGGAGTCGTCTTAAGCACGATCTGGTCCAGCGTCTGGGACTGTCTGCGGTTGCGGCACTCGCTGCAAACGAAGACGTCGCGGCGGCACGGTCCGAGATTGAGGTTGCCTGCCAGGCGATACTCAACACCGGCGACTACGGGTCGCTCGATCCCGCCGACAGGGAGCTCCTGGTGAGCCAGGTACTCGATGAGGTGTGCGGTCTGGGGCCCTTGCAACCGCTGCTGGAGGACCCCACCATAACCGAGATCATGGTAAACGGTTGTGAGCGCCTGTTCTACGAACGTGACGGCGAGCTGCATCCCGCGCAGCGCGTGTTCGACTCTGCCGATCAGATTATGCTCGTGGTGGACCGCATACTGGCGCCGCTGGGGCGGCGTCTGGACAAGTCGAGCCCCATAGTAAACGCCCGCCTTGCCAACGGCGACCGTCTCAATGCGGTTGCACCGCCCATAGCCGTGGACGGACCGGCGGTCACCATCCGCAAGTTCTCCAACCGCATCGTGTCGATGGAACAGCTGGTGGAGCTTGGGGCCGTGCCCCAGTGGTATGCGACGCTTTTGGGGTGGGCGGTGCGCTCGCGCTGCGACATCGCCGTGGCCGGGGGCACCGGCTCGGGAAAGACCACGCTGCTCAACGCCCTGTCGTGCGAGATCGACAAGCGCGAGCGCATCGTAACCATCGAGGACTCCGCGGAGCTGCGCTTCGACTCGCATCCAAACGTGGTGCGCCTGGAGGCGCGTGACGCCTCCATAGAGGGGACGGGTGAGGTCACCATCCGCGACTTGGTAAAGAACGCGCTGCGCATGCGTCCCGACCGCATCGTGGTGGGCGAGGTGCGCGGCGAGGAGGCCATCGACATGATAAGTGCCATGAACACCGGCCACGACGGAAGTCTTACCACCTGCCATGCCGGCACTGCCGATGAGGTGGTGTTGCGTCTGGTTCTCATGGCTCGCTTTGGCATGGACCTTCCCACCGACATTATCGAGGAGCAGATTGCCTCGGCACTGGACCTCATCGTTATGTCACGGCGTATGGCGGACGGGTCCCGCTTTCTGTCCTCGCTCAGCGAGGTGAGCAGGGCGGATGGCGGTGGCGTACAGCTTGCGGAGTGCGTGCGGTTCGACGAGGTGGAAAGGACCTGGAACCTGGTGCGCGAGCCCGCGTTTGTCTCGCATGCCGTGGCGGAGGGAATCGTGCGGGGAGAGGAGGTGCAGGAATGGCGACGCTGTGTTGCATAGCGTGTGGCCTGTTCGCCACACTGTGTGCCTGGGTGGCACTGCCATGCGAGGTCCACACGGGTAAGGCGTCCATTGCCCGACGCTGCATGTTGCGTGCGCGCAGGGTGCTCGAGCAGATCGCGGAGGGCGCGCTCGTTACGGTGGCCCTGGAGCGAGAGGCCTTCTCGTCGGCGGCAGACGAGCTGTGCGCGTTTGGCAAGGAGCGTGGGTGGGAATGTGACAGGCGCACGGCGGGGGCGCTGCTGTTGTGCGCGACGGCCGGCATCCTTGTGCTGGTGGGCGCGCTCACTCGCTCGCTCATGGCGTGCGTGGTTGTGGGGGCGTGCGTGGCGGGCGGTATGCGGGCGCGCGTGTTTTCGCGAGAGCGCGGCAGGAAGCGTGCGCTGGCACAGGAGATGCCGGGCATCTTTAGGACGCTGGCAACAGCCATGGCCTCGGGGAACACGTTGGTACAGGCCGTCGACTACGTGGGGCTGCATGAGTGCGGTGAGGCAAACGGCGCATTCGTTCGTGCCTCCCTGCGCCTGCGCTGCGGCTGGCCGGTAAACGACGTGCTGGAACGGCTGAGGGAGGAGCTCGACGCACCCGGCGTGGGCCTCATGGCCACGGCCCTGGAGATATCACAGCGTACGGGCAGCCCCCTGCGGGAGCTCTTCTCGCGATCGGCCGTGCTCGTGGAGCAACAGGGGGAGTTCGAGAGGATGCTCTCGGTCAAGACAGCTCAGGTGCGCCTTTCGGTGCGTATCGTGTGCCTGCTCCCGCCGCTCATGGTGTGCCTACTCGCGATTATCTCGCCGGACTACCTCAAGGGGCTGTCCATGCCAACCGGAATCATGTGCCTGTTGGTGGCCACGCTCATGGATGCCCTGGCGCTGTTGCTCATACGGCGAATCATGGGGGCGGTCCTATGACGGGTGCGATGCAAGTGGCGTGCCTGTTGGTGCTGGGAATATGCGCGTGTGGCTGTGCCTATGGGTGTTTGTGCGGCGGTCTCTCAGACCTCGTGCGCCTGGTCAGCCGGGCGGGCAACGGTCTTGCCGCTGCCCTGGGCGACCTGCGGCTCAAGGGCGAGCGCCGAGACTCCAAGCGCGTGCGCGCGGAGGTGATGCGCGACATGCCACTGTTTTTGGACATCGTTACGCTGGGCGTCTCGGCGGGCCTCTCGTTTGACTCGTCGCTGGACCTGTACTGCGACCGGTATCAAACGCCGTTGGCAGACCTCATGTCGCAGGCCATGCTGTCTTGGAGGTTGGGAACCTGTGGCAGGGCCCAGGCGCTGGAGGATCTGGCGCGGCGCACCAACACCCCTGTGCTCATGCGCTTTGCCTCAACCGTGAGCGAGGCACTCGCGTTTGGCACACCACTCGCCGACGCGCTGTCGCGCCAGGCTCAGGTGATTCGAGACGAGCAGCGCGCGCAGGTGGAGGAGGAAATCGAGCGCGTGCCCGTAAAGATGCTCATACCGCTGGGGACGCTCATCGTCCCGGCAATGCTTTTGGCAATTCTCGGCCCGCTCTTGGGGCCGGCGTTGCAAATGGCCTAGGAAGAATAACGGAGAAAGGTGGTAGGCGTATGGGAAACCGCAAGGCTTTGGGGTCGCTCGTGAGTGGATTCTCACGTGACGAGCGTGGACAGGGGACGACCGAGTACGCGATTCTAGTTGGTGTGCTCGTGGTTCTGGCAATCGTGGCCATCATCGCCTTTAGGGGGAAGGTGGCAGAGCTGTGGCAGGCGGTATCGGATGGGATCAACTCGCTCTAGAAGGCGGATTGTCGCAGGCTTGGCACTGGCCCTGGTTGCGGTCCTCGCGTGCGTGATTGTGGGACTGCAAGATGGCCCTGGTGTTGGTGACACCGTGCCGGATACCAGTGACCTGCCAACGACGCCGGAGGCGACAGACGCGGACGATAGCGACTCTGTGGCAAGCCAGCTCGACGTGCTGCATGCTCCCCAGGGATCGCGAAGGTTCCAGACGCAGTGTGGCGTGGATAAGACCGCCACCGAGCTGGTGGGGGCCTACCGCAGCGCGCGCGTGTGCCTTTTGCACGAGGCTGAGTACCTCGACATGTTGGGCAACGCGTGGGGATGTGTGGTGGAGGGTCCCGGATGGGTGGATGTGTGCCTGGTGCGGGCGGGCCAAGACGACGGAAAGAGCACCGTGAGCGTGGAGCGCTTAGACGCAGGGGGAGAGGAGAGCGTGCATGGGACGGATGGCGAGGGCGACGGAGGGACAGGCGACGGTTGAGTACGCACTCGTGGTGTTGGCCTTCCTGGCAATGGCGCTAGGGCTTGCAGCCGTCTGGAAGGTGGCCAAGTCCGGGACCCTGCAGCGGCAGGCGCGCGAGGCGGCATCCCACAACTGGGAAGGGGGGATGACCCTTGGCTTCGTGCAGGACCTGGGATCGTTTTGACTTCGCGCGCAGGGCTTCTGCAGACCGCGGGCAGACCACTGTGGAGGCAGCGGTGATGCTTCCCACGCTCATGGTGCTCATAGCGCTGCTCACGCAGCCGGTTTGTGTGGCCTACACGCGCATGGTGATGGCACACGCTGCATGCGAGACGCTTCGCGTGCTTGCCACGACGCGCGACGAGCGGGATGCGCGTGCCTATGCGCTTCGCCGTCTGAGGGCGGTTCCCGAGGCGTCGCTCTTCCATGTGGGAGGAGAGCGAGACTGGGACGTTGGCGTGGCACGCGCTGACGAGGGCCGGATGGCGACGGTGGAAATCTCGGGTCACGTGAGACCACTGCCCTTCTTTGGATTCTTGGCATCTGCAATGGGGGAGCATGACGCGACAGGGTTGGTGTTACGCGTTTCGGCGCAATCGGTCGTGAGGCCATCGTGGGTAGGAGGTGACTATGAGGACTGGCAGGAGATGTGGGACTGACGAGCCGCGAGAACGGGCGTGGGGCATTGCCTGGTTCGTGGACGATGCGGGCGGATACACCACGGTGGCGGTTGCGGTGGCGATGCTCGTGAGCATTACGCTGGTGTTTGGTGTGGCGGCAACGGAGTGGATCATCGCGCGATCGGCCGACGTCCAGGCCGTCTGCGACGCGACGGCCATGGCAGGCTGCAACGTGGTCTCGGCCTACTGCACCATCGCACAGGTGGTGGACGCCTGCGTGCTGAGCATGGGCCTTGCGGGGCTGGTGGTTATGGGCACCGGACTCGTCGCATCCGCGGTTCCGGGAGGACAGGGGGCGGCGACCAAGATAGTCGATGCGGGCAGGGAGATCCTGGATTCCAGGCGACGCTTTGCCACCAGCGCGGTGCGGGGTTTGGAGGGCATGGAGACGATGCTCCCGCTGCTCATCGTGCATAACGCAAGCTCGTGCGCCCAGTCCAACAGCGAGGGTGACATCTCCTACTCCGGTGCCGCGGTGCCTGTGCCCTTGCAGTCGCAGTCGGACTTCTCATCATTGGAGCGTGACGTGTCCGCCCAGGATTTGGAGGATGCCTCAAGACGGCTGCGAGATGCCACGCGCGACGCAGATGAAGCCAGGAAGCGGGCCAACGACGCGCTCAGGCGTGCTTGGGAGGCCGATTGCGTGAACAATCCCAGCTGCCTGAGCTCGCGGGCGGCCTCGCTTGCCGGGTTGGGAGGATCCCAGAATCCCATCGTGCCCTCTTACGAGATGTGGGACTTTGGCATGCCCATAGAGCGGTCCCGTCTCTACTATGCGGAGCGGCTGGCTCAGGAATCACCCGACGGATCGGACATAGAGTCCGTTGCAGACTCGCTCGCACGCGAGCTGTTCTATCGTTACGCGCTTGACGAGGTGTATGGGGCGTACTACTACGAGTTCGACGGGGAAGAGGTGGACCTCATGCTGCCGCATCTGGCCCGCAATGCCGCGGAGGTGCGGGAGACGTGGATCTACACCGATGCCTCTTGGCCTTGTACCGACGAGGGTGGAGTCACGCTTCACGCCTCGCTCGAGTGCCCCGGGGCGCTGGGCGAGTTCTGTGGGTACGCGAGTGTGGCGGACATCGAGGGCGGGGGTGTGCGTGAGTGCCCCGTGTGCCGCATGAGCGTTGGGGACCTGGGCCGCGTGGCGTCCATATCGACGAGCGCCACCAATGGCTACGAGCACTACTGGCAGATTATCGTGGAAGAGTCACAAGAGTACGAGGCGGCCAAGAGGGACCAGGCACAGGCCGAGCGGCGCATGCGTGACGCTGCCGAAGAGGGAGAGGACGCGTTCGAGCGGGCTTTGGACATGCTGCGTGTGCCCAGGCCACGCCTGTGTCCGCCTGGGGCCTATGGGTGTGTGGGCGTCGTGGCCCGCGGTGCGGGTACGGCGCTGCCCTCCAGTCTGGTGAGCTCGTTTTTGTCTGGTCAGGAGCTACCCGCCGGTGTGGCCGTATCGGCGGCCGCACTTGCCCCCGATAACTCTACGGACGGAGAGGACGTGCTCTCGGCCTTCTTCAACGGCATTGCAACGCAGGGGGGATTCTCGGTTGGCGGTGTGCTGGATGGCATTTGCGGCCTTTGGGGAAGGCTGCTCGTCTCGTATGGCTCTGCCTACGAGCGCCTTGACGGCATGGTTGGAGGGTTTATGGATAACGTGGACGGCGTGTTTGGCGGGTCGATTGGCTCGTGGCTTAAGCGCAGACTCACCGGCATCGTGGGTAGCCTGGGACTCGAGCCGGCAGACATGCGCACCAAAAAGCCGGTACTCGTTCACACGAACGACGTGCTTGGGCGCGCAGGACTCAATGGCCTCGCGCAGGCGCGGCAGCTCGTGCAGGCCGTGCCCTCGCACGCCGATGACGTGGGTTGGGCTCAGGCCCTGGGCGTGCCCACAGCACTGGGTGGGGCAGGTGACACGTTCACCATTGCCGAGCTTCCCGTCCCTGGCACGAATCTGAGCATCCCGCTGAATGTTGACCTTGCCAGATTGGGGGCATAGCAATGCGTAGGATGATGGATCACATATGTGGCGAATCCGGACAGATGGCGGTAGAGCTTGCAGCGCTCGCCCCCGTCATGATTGTGGTGTCTCTCATTGTGTTCAATCTCTCACGGTTCTGCATGCTCTGCGCCATGTTCGACCGCGTCTCACTCGATGCTGTGGTCGCCCATGGCATCTCGCCGTCGGGACAGGACGCCCAGATCACGGGGGTGCACGACATACAGCAGTGCATAGAGCAGGCACTGCCCGCGAAGGGGTCCTGCGAGGTCGCGGTGAGTGCCGAAGAGGTATCGGGTGAGGGGGCGGGACGCCTGAGCGTGATGCCGGCACTCGTGAGGTATAGGTGCAGGCTCTCGTATGCGCCGTGGCCATCGTCCTTCTCGATTGCGGGGGTGTCCGTAAACGCGCCGTTGGTACTGTGGCACGAGCGTTCCTTGGTGGTGGACAGATACAAACCTGGGGTGGTGATGTGATGCGCGCGACAATGCTGTGCAGAATGGTGGACACGAGGTCGACGCTGTCGTTTGAGGTCTTGTGCGGATGGGGGGCGCGCATGCGTGGGCTGCTGGGACCGCGGTCGAGAGGCCGGTACGTGGCCCTGTTGAGATGCTCTTCGATTCACACGTTTGGGATGCGCTATCCCATTGACGTCGCGCTCGTGGAACGGACGGGAAAGGTCCTCGTCTCCCTTCGGCAGGTGGCACCGGGCAGGATTGTGTGTGCCTCCGGCGCGTGGGTGGCCCTCGAGCGTCCGAGTGACGCCGATCCTTGGCCGCAGGAGGGATCATGGGTGAGCCTGGCCAACATCTGCGGCGTGACACAGAGCAGGACGGAGGAGTGCTGTGTATAGGACCGTAAGCGATGGTGAGGGCACCATGGTGGTGATTCCCGCCTATGGCACCAAGGTCTGTCCACGATGCGGGGCGGGGCTGTTCGCCGATATGGACGTGTGCTACGAGTGCCTGAATGAGTTCGCGCCCGAACGCGATGGAGTGAGTCAGAGCCTAGACGCGCGGGAGGGCGAGCTCGTTCCCGCCGAGGCATACGAGGACTTGGCCCAAGAGAGGACGGATGGGTGCGACGCGGCCCTGTACGTGCACGTGTCTACCAAGGAGCTCGACATGAGCGCGCCGCTTCCCGCGCGGGGACTGCTTGTGGGAAGGGGCAGCGCGTGCGACATCATGCTGCACGCGGAGCAGGTATCACGCAGGCACGTGCGCATTGAGCCCGAGGAAGGTGGTGCCTTGGCACGCGACCTGGATGCCACCAATCCTGCACGGCTTGGTGGCAGGCCCATAGCAGGGAGCATGCACCTGGCGGTTGGCGACGAGCTGGAGGTGTGCGGTGCCACCATACGGCTAGAGCTTGCCGCGTCGTCGGTTTCCTAGCGTCCCAAAGGCCCCTCTCGCCGTGCCGCAGCTGGCCAAAGGAGCGGGTGGCGAGTCTCCACACGGTGTTAACAGAGCAAGAATCATACCATCTGGGTTTGCGGTTTCTGGTAGCCTAGTCGCAAACCGAACGGACTAAGGAGACGGTTATGGACTTTACCTCCAACAAGCGCCCCGAGAGCATGGCGCGCATTAACACTCCCGAGCTGGCACAGGCCTTTATCGACGAGGCCGTGGAGGCCATGCGTGCACAGGTGGGCGACGGAAAGGTGCTGCTTGCCCTTTCGGGTGGCGTGGACTCCAGCGTGGTGGCAGCCCTGCTCATCAAGGCCATTGGCAAGCAGCTCGTGTGCGTTCACGTGAACCACGGTCTCATGCGCAAGGGCGAGTCCGAGCAGGTAATCGACGTGTTCCGCAACCAGATGGGCGCCGAGCTCATTTATGTGGATGCCGTTGACCGCTTCCTCGACCTTCTGGCAGGAGAGGCCGATCCCGAGGCCAAGCGCCACATCATCGGCGAGGAGTTCATCAAGGTTTTCGCCGAGGAGGCTACCAAGCTCGACGGCATCAAGTTCTTGGGTCAGGGCACCATCTATCCCGACATCCTCGAATCCGAGGCGGGCGTCAAGGCGCATCACAACGTGGGCGGACTGCCCGAGGAGCTCGACTTCGAGCTGGTGGAGCCCGTCAAGCTGCTCTTCAAGGACGAGGTCCGCGTTGTGGGTGAGGCGCTCGGCCTGCCTACAAACATGGTGTATCGCCAGCCGTTCCCCGGTCCTGGCCTGGGCGTGCGCTGCACGGGTGCCATCACGCGCGACCGTCTGGAGGCGCTGCGCGAGGCCGATGCCATCGTGCGCGAGGAGATCGACGCGGCCGGACTCGACATCTGGCAGTACTTCTGCGTCGTGCCCGACTACCGCGCCACCGGCGTGCGCGATGGCAAGCGCGCCTTTGAGTGGCCCTGCATCATCCGCTGCATCAACACCGTCGACGTTATGACTGCCGAGGTTCCCGAGCTCGACTGGGCGCTGCTCAAGCGCATGACGAGTCGCATCCTGGACGAGGTGCCCGGCATCTGCCGCGTGTGCTACGAGCTCTCGCCCAAGCCCATCGCCACGGTTGAGTGGGAGTAAAACGAGAGGTAAAACACTCTGGGACACTCGCTCGCTGAATGCGATAAAACAGCAGGTCAGAAGCGTAATATATCAAATAAGTACATCACGTTCTGGAACACTCCAAAACGCTTGAGACAGTATCATTTGGACTGGAATTTGGACCACCCCGGGGCCGCCCACAGAGGCGGCTCCGGCAGTTTTAGGACCGATTTCGCAAGGATGGCGTGCGCGCGCAATGCAATAGCTTGCACAGACTTCCGATGGCGGATTGCTCCGGCATAGCCAACGCCCGTCATACGCCGTCGGCTCGCCGATTCGGGCGCACGGCCTTGGGACGGGCGCCGCCGTCGCGCGTATCATGAATCAGGAACGTCAGTAACGCATGAAAGAGACAAGGAGCGCAGCATGGACATCAAGAACCTCACCCCCGAGCAGCGGAAGCGCCTCGCCGAGTGCAAGACGAACGAGGAGCTGCTTGAGTACGTCAGGGAGGAGGATATTGATATTCCCGATGAGTTGCTCGAGCACGTCGCCGGGGGCCGCATCAGCAAGCTCATAGGCATGCTCAATCCGTGTCCCATGTGCAGGAGTATAAATGTAATAGCCTACGTTGATGGTTGCACATGCCGGGACTGTGGCCATGCGTGGTAAACCAAAAGCTGCCAGCGTCGCATCGTCTCACCATCCTCGGCCACCGTTTCCTCGCGCAAGTGGATACGCGTGTGACGTCAAGGCCCTGATTCCCAAGGGGAAGCAGATGCGCTGGAGGTAGCCGCCCTGCGGTATGCCGTCGGAAACATTCAACGCAATAGCGCCGTTTGCCCAGCTAGCGGATGTGTCAGGTCATTTCGAACGATTCAGACGATTATCCGACGAATAAATTTGCGTCGGATAATCGTCGTCTGTATGCTACGATTCATTCGTGAGAGAAAGGGGCGCGATGAGGGAGAGCAGGCATCTCGAACTCAAGGAGCGGGTTTCCAACACGTTCCTCAAGACCGTTAGCGCGTACGCGAACTACGGTGATGGTGAGATTCTTTTCGGCGTCACCGACGATGGGCGGAAAATCGGTCTTGATGATCCGGTTGGAGACACCCTGCGTATAGAGAACGCGATAAACGACGGGCTGTCTCCAAGGCCCGAGTTCGAGGTATATCGGGATGCTAGCTCGCGCGTCGTGACGCTGCGGGTTCGGGAGGGGGACGACAAGCCCTACCTGTATCGCTCTAAGGCGTACCGACGCAGCGACACGTCGACTGTCGAGGTGGACGGCCTCGAGCTGAGGCGGCTCGTACTTGAGGGCTCTAACAGGACTTTCGATGAGCTGCGCTCGCAGAGCCAGGACCTATCGTTCGAGGTGTTGGAAGCTGCGCTTTTGAGTGAGGTGGGAATCGAGTCGTTTGGCAATGACACGCTCAGGACGCTCGGCCTTCTATCGCGGAAAGACGGCTTCAACAACGCGGCCGCACTGCTTGCAGACACGAACCAGTTCCCTGGGATAGACATGGCCCGCTTCGGAATTGACATTAACAGCATCCTCGACCGCGAGACGCATTCTGGCATTTCCGTGCTCACGCAACTTGACGCCACCCTCTCGATGTTCGACCGCTACTACACCTACGAGCAGATCGAGGGATTTCGGCGTACCCCTCACGAGAGGGTTCCCCGGGAGGCGTTCCGAGAGGCTGTGGCAAATGCGATAGCGCACCGGGCATGGGATGTAGGTGCACACATTAGGGTATCGATGTACGACGACCGCATCGAGGTGGCCTCGCCAGGAGGTCTTCCAAAAGGGATAACCGTGCGCGATTACCTGGCGGGCAATATATCGGTACTCAGGAGTCCAATCCTAGGCAACGTGCTGTTCCGCCTGGGCGTCATCGAGCAGTTCGGGACAGGAGTGCGCCGCATCAGACGAAGCTACGAGGGGTGCGACGTAAAGCCGCTTTTTTCTGTTACCGACGGATCTGTCACCGTGACGCTTCCCGTCGTAGACATCTCCCCCGAGCTCGACATCGACGAGAGGTCGGTCTACGCCCTCTTTGCACCAGGACGCGTGCTCTCGAGTGCGCAGATATCGGAGGCGACCGGGTTCGGCAAGGACAAGTGCCTGCGGCTGCTCGGGCAGCTTGTGGAGAAGGGCCTCGTTCGGGTCCAAGGCGCCGGCCGCTCAACGCGTTACGTCATGAATTGAAGACTAACATCGGGGCGAGCATGGACATGACCGGCAAGGAGCTCGTTGTGGTGTTCGACCAGCCGTAAGTATCCCTGCGAGCGCACCATCATCGCTTGGTTTGTTCCGCTGCAATAACGGGAGAAAAATCTACGTTATACCGTACAATCAACGAGCTGCTGCACCTGACGTCGGAGTCAGTCGCGCGTGAGGACGACTACTCCGACATTGCGGGCATGCATGTGCTCGTTGCCGAGGATCACGAAGTCAACTGGCAGATTCTCTCCATGATGCTCAGCATGTATGGCATTGAGTCCACGCACGCTGAAAACGGCCAGATTGCGGTCGACTTGCTTGCATCGTCACAACCAGGTGACTATGACCTCGTGTTTATGGACGTGCAGATGCCCGTAATGAATGGCATCGAGGCCACGAAAGCCATTCGCATGCTGCCCGACGAGCGGATATCGGCAATTCCAATTATTGCGACGACAGCTAACGCGTTTTCCGAAGATGTCGCTGTGTGTTTGGATGCCGGCATGAACGGACATATCGCAAAACCGATTGAGATAAAGCTTGTTTTGAAGGAGATCCAAAAAGTAAAGGAGTCTATGTCATGAGAAAGATCGTCGCGCATTGCCTGCTCGTATTGTCAGCTGCGTTTGTTTTGGTGGCGTTGGCAGCCTGTGCCGCGTCGCCAGAGTCTTCGGGGACAGCGCCGGAGCAAGCAGGCGAGCAGAAGAGCTTCACCCCATCGCTTGACACCAACACAAAAACCTCTATTTCCGTTGTCGGCAGCTACGATAACTTTGAGGCACTCGAAGCCGAATTCGACAAGTTTAACGAGTTTTACCCAAACGTCGAGCTAAACTACACCAAGGTTGACGACTACAACAACCTCATTTCCACGGCCTTAAGCTCGGATGACGCGCCCGACATCTATTTTGCCCAAGACTTCATGTTGGAGTCGAACAAGTATGCCGTGCTGTTCGAGCATGCAGAGGACCTATCAGACCCAGCGCTCAACATAGACTTGTCGTGCGTGCGCCCGAGTTTGCTGTGCAAGGACAAGACGGGGGCGTGTCCCATGGCCCCCATTTTTGCCAGCACGTCTGGCGTTCTCGTGAACGAGGACCTCTTCAAAAAGGAGGGGATTAGCATTCCGACGAACTACGAGGAGCTGTTGGCTGCGTGCGACGCGTTCAACAAGGCCGGGTACCCCACTCCCATCTTGAACTATAACGTGCCGTCCTCGTACGGAAACCTCGTTGGCGAGCTCATGTACGGCGATGCTTCCAAGAATCCCCAGATGGTTGAGAAACTCAACAAGCTCGATCCCTCAGCTGGCGAATACATGAGGCCCGTCCTAGAAAAGGTAGCCGACATGATGAAGCGGGGGTGCATCAACCTCGACGTCTGCAACGAGCTTAAGGATGGCTACAATGAGCTGATTCTGAGGTTCTTTGAGGGCGACATTCCCATGGCGTTGTGCTCGGCCGATACGGCGTCAGGTACGGCCAAACGCGAGAGCCTATCCGAAGCGTTTACCGCCAACCCGTTCTCGTATGCCCTCTATCCGCTCACACTCACCGATGAGGGTGCCTGTCTTCTCGACAAGCCTTCTGTTCAGTTCGCGGTTAACAAGGATAGCGAGAACCTTGACATGGCGAACGAGTTCATGCGCTTTCTGATGAGCCCGCAAGAGCTTAACGACATCGCACGCGCGAAACATCTGCTTACCGTAACGCCCGACATTGCCTACGATGGTTTGTACGCACCGTTCAGCACTATTGACCCAACCCGGATTATCTCGACTCACGAAGTTGGGCTGAAAGATGAAGCCACCATCCAATACCGCGTCGCTGCCTACATGGTCGCAAATGGCGAGGCGTCAATCGATGAGGCAATAGCCGGGTTCGGAACGTATACGCTATAAGACTCGTGTGAGAGCAAAGACCCATAGTTTGCACAGGGTCGTCCGTGCAGCGCGTTCCCCAAGGTTTGGCGCGTGATAGAGTGTAGTTCCAGCTGTGTCAGCGGGATGCAAGCGTCTGATGAACCCAGACGCAGAGATGAGGTGTGCGAGGGGGGTGCGGACAATGTGACTGGCGGCTACATTCTTGCCACCTATGAGTTCGCCGGCTGGACGCCCGAGGTCGTCCCCGTAGCAGGCAACGCCGTCTACACGGCTACCTACGCGGAAAAGGCGAAGGCGGGCGTGTGCGAGGTGACTTTGGGAACTGCCGGAACCTGGACCGAGGGTTCGGCCGATCCGCTCGTCTTCGTCTTCAAACGAACGGTCGACGACGAGACAACGATAGAGCACTTTGCCGGCATCCAGGTGGACGACCAGGCCGTGCCGCAAAAGACTCTGCGAGCAGTGTGTACTACACCGTCAAGAAGGGTAGCGCAATCGTCTCGCTGCAGCCAACGTTCTTGGCAACGCTTGCGCACGGTGAACACATGCTCAAGGCCTCCTTCGACGACGGTAGCGACGTCGAGGTCCCATTTAGGACGGTTGCGGGGGAGAGCTCGTCATCGGGCACAAAGGATGACGATGAGACGGGTGGCACGAACAGCGATGGGACAAGCGGCGGTGGCGCTAACGGCAGGAATAGCGGTAGCACCAGCGTCAGTGGCAACGACGGCGGCTCAAGCAGTGGCACAAGCGCGAACGCATCGGGTACCTCGGGAGCAACCATGTTGGCCAGAACCGGTGATGCGTCTGGTGGAACGGCCGCATGGCTTGTCCTTGCCGCTGCAGGCGCGTTCCTAATCGCCGCGATTCCTAGAGGGCGACGTAACGGCTGGACTGGCCCACGCGCTTGCAGATAGTTTCCATCGTGATAAGATGTACCCATCGGAGATAAAAACACGACCCCGTTGGGTAGTCGGGGTGCGCCTCGGGCGTCAGTAACCTGCCTCCTTGGTTGTCCCTTCTCCGCGTGGCATCTACATAAAGGAGGGAATCGCCATGCGGAAGATCGGGGTGTCCTCCACTCTGACCGTGTATCACGATGGCCAGTTTTGGGTGGGGATGTTTGAGTGTATCGAGGATGGACAGCTCAGTGCATGCCGAATCGTGTTTGGTGCCGAGCCATCTGCCGAGGAGATTTTGCAGCTCGTGTGTCAAGGTTGGAACGGGCTTCGATTCACCCAGGCCGTGGAGCTTGACGAGACGGCACCTCAGCTGTCGTCTAACCCAAAGCGGCGTCAATGCGAGGCGTCGCGGGAACTCAAGCAACGCGGTCCGTCCACAAAGGCGCAGCAAGCCATCTCGCAGGAACGCGAGATGGCCGCTCACGCACGCAAATCCAAATCGCGCGAGAGGCGTGAGCAGGAGCGACAAAGCCGCTTTGAGAAGAGACAAGAAAAGCGCAAGAGAAAGAATCGGGGCAAATGATTCGTCCCGTTGGTTGAGGCGTCTCGAAGCCTGCTGTGCGCTACGCAGGATTGCCGTCTTGTTCGCTGCAACGCGCCCAGCAGGCGAGGGCAACGTTGCGTCGGGCCTGTGCGCTCAGAGCCGAGGCGACGACTATCGCGTATGGGTCTACGGACGCGTCGTCGTCATGAGCAACGGCGCTCTGCGCCTCGCGCTCGCAGTCCTCGAACTGTTGGCAAAACTGGTCGTACAAATCGGAGGGGTCGTCCTGCTCAAGCTTGTTCGACAAGATTTCGCGAATCACGGCAAGCGGGAGCACGGGCTTGAGTGCGCACACGACGATGAGGCACGCGAGGTGCTCCCGGCTGTATTTCTTTTTTATGGGGGAGGGAATCGCGCCGATCTTTACGTAGTTGTTTACCATCGATGCCGTAAGGCGCTTCTCGCCGGTACCTGCGGGCGTGCCAAGATAGCGCTCCATGAGCGAGATTACCTGGTCCATATAGAGCCCAAAGTCGGGAAGCTCGTTCCAGTGAGGCAGTGTGCGTGCTTGAGGCATGTCCGTTGTCCCTCCAAAGGATTCCAAGGCGCGATAAGGACATTTTACAGATTATCTAATCTAGTATACAACTCTAGATGTGGTATACTACGGACATAGAAGAAGTGACGTTGCGTAGCCACGATGGGCTCACGCGACACGTCAAGGGGGTGGTGTTCGTGGAGCAGGTCATGTCGCGCGTCTTGATTCCCAAATACAGCTTGGGCGAGGAGCTCGTAAACAGCATTTCGCATGGTTTGGGTGCCGCCTTTGGCGTCACGGCGCTCATCCTCATGGTTAATAAGGCTCAAACGCCGCTTGCCATGGTGTGCGCAATCGTGTTTGGCCTTACCATGATTGCGCTGTATACCGTCTCGTGCGTGTACCACGCGCTGCCGCCAACGCTTCCCGGCAAGCGGGTGATGCGCGTTGTCGATCACTGCAACGTGTACCTGCTCGTGTTTGGCACGTATGTCCCCGCTGCCCTCCTGGGCGTGGGTGGTGCCCTGGGCTGGGCGCTTTTTGGCGTGGTCGCGCTCTTTACGGTGCTGGGAATCGTATTCTCGAGCATCGATGTCGACAAGTACTCCAAGGTCCAGGTTGCGTGCCATCTGGTGAGTGGCTGGTCGTTCTTGGCTGGGATGCCGGCGATTCTATCGACGCAAGCCCCAGCGTGTGGAATCCTCATCGTTGCCGGGGGAGTTGCCTACACGGTAGGGTCGGTTCTGTATGGCATTGGAAAACGCCGGGCGTACATGCACAGCGTTTTCCACCTGTTTTGCCTGTTGGGAACGGCGCTCCATTTTGTCGCAATCTTCGGATATCTTCTTTAATGCGCTAAAGTGATGCCACGAGTGACTTCCCAATGCGCGCATGGAGGGACTGGGTGGCATGCATATACGACAGGCGGTATCTGCCGATGTTGATTCGATCATGGACCTGTACGACGGGGTGTCCACCGCGATGGTGGGCACTCCGTACGATTGTCGCTGGCGTCGAGGCGGTCATCCCTCGCGGGAGTTCGTGAGCGGGCTCGTGTTGGACGAAGGCATGCTTGTGGCCTTTGAGGGGGACACGCTGGTTGGAGCCGTGGGAACAGACCACGACCTTGGTCACGACTATGGTGAGCTCCCTTGGCTATGCGATGTACCCGACCACCTTGTGGCCGTGATTCACCTGTTGGTGGTACGAGAGGGTTGGCGTGGCGGGGGCATCTCGCGACAGTTGCTGGCAGCATGCCTGAACGTTGCGCGAGCACGTGGCATGCGTACCGCGAGGCTCGATGCCACGGCGAACAACGCGCCCGCCATAGCCCTTTACCTGAGCGAGGGGTTCTATAAGGTGGGCGAGGGCGTTCAGGACGTGGGACCAAGGGACGACCCGCACGTGCCTTTTGTGGTCTTGGAGCGCGTGCTATAGCATGCACCACCTAGGTCTACCTGTGACACGGAACTGCTAGATGATAACCTGTGATGTTTGGCGGGGCATGCGTGTGCTCATGAGCCATGCGGTCGTTCACATGTTGCATGATTGTATGCCAAATCAGTATAATCCCAGTTGATGAGCATGCTATTATGTTATTTTTTGGGGCGCGTGAATTGGGGGCACGTCACCTCAATTCACGCGCCCCAAAATGTGAGGGCGGTGGGCAACAAAATGCCTGTTGGCGCGCATTTATGACCAAAATTTATGGGGCGCGTGAACGATGCTTTCCAAAGCAACCGTTCACGCGCCCAAATCGATGCATCGATGCCAAACTCTCGGATGTTTCCTTACGCTTCCACGTTGCGAAGAGCGCCAACAACGTCAATCGTTGCGGGTTATACTGGTGACGGAACGCGAGGAGGCACGGGGAAAGGGAGCATGATGGTCAATCGCGCACAGGACGGGGCTCAAGCAACACCGTTGGCCGACGACCCGAGTCCACAGGTTGTGGTTATAGACTTTGGGGCGCAGTACGGCCAGCTCATAGCGCGCCGGGTGCGCGACCTGCATGTGTACTCAGAGCTCGTGCCCTGTGACGTGACTGCCGAGGAGCTTTTGGCGATGGGTCCTTCGGCCATCATCCTCTCGGGTGGACCGGCAAGCGTGTATGCAAAAGACGCGCCGCGCGTGGATCCAAACATCCTTGAGCTAGGCATACCCATTCTCGGCTTTTGCTACGGTCATCAGCTCATGACGGTCACGCTTGGTGGTGAGGTGGCGCACGCGCAAGCGGGGGAGTACGGGCCCGCACAGCTCGTGCGCGAGGGAGCGAGCGACCTGCTTGAGTCAACGCCTGCCGAACAAACCGTATGGATGAGCCATCGCGATTCCGTGAGCCAGGTGCCGAAGGGATTTGTGGTGACGGCGCGCACGGACAGCTGCCCAGTCGCCGCCATGGAGTGCGCCGAGCGACGCCTGTACGCCACGCAGTTCCATCCAGAGGTGCGACACACCAGTTACGGCCGCCGCATGCTAGAGAACTTTCTCTTTGGCGTATGCCGCCTTGAGCCAACCTGGACCATGGACTCGATTATCAACCGCAAGGTCGCAGAGATTCGCGAGCAGGTGGGACAAGACCGTGTGATTCTGGGTCTCTCGGGCGGCGTTGACTCCAGCGTAGTCGCCGCGCTCGTGTACAAGGCCATTGGGGAACAGCTGTGCTGCGTGTTCGTGAACCACGGCATGCTGCGGGCGGGCGAGCCCGAGATGGTGGAGCAGGTGTTTCGCGACCAATTTGGCATGCCGCTTGTGCATGTCCATGCCGAGCAACGCTATTCGCAGCTGCTCGCTGGCGTTACCGACCCCGAGGAGAAGCGTCGCCGCATTGGTTCCGAGTTCTGGCGCGTGTTCTTTGAGGAGGCGCAGCGGCTCGATGGCGTGCGTTGGATGGCGCAGGGCACCATCTACCCAGACATCATCGAAAGCGGCGCACGCAAGACTGGCGGAAAGGCAAGCACGATCAAAAGCCACCACAACCTCATTCCCTTCCCGGACGGGATTCACTTCGACCTCATTGAGCCGCTCGATCGCTTCTTCAAGGACGAGGTACGCGAGCTGGGCGTGGCGCTGGGGCTTCCCGCGAAGATGGTGTATCGCCAGCCATTCCCAGGCCCTGGGTTGGCCATCCGCATCATTGGTGAGGTGACGCCCCAAAAGCTGGAGACGCTGCGGGCTGCCGACGCCATCGTGCGACAGGAACTGGATGCCTACAACGAGGACTTGTTTGCCAAAACTGGCGATCGTAACTCGGAGCACAGCTGCTGGCAGTACTTTGCGGTGCTACCTGGCATTCGCTCGGTGGGCGTGATGGGCGACGAGCGCACATACGGCCAGACGGTTGTTCTGCGTGCGGTGGAGAGTGCCGACGCGATGACGGCGGATTGGGCCCGCCTGCCATACGAGGTGCTTGCGCGCATCTCTGGCCGTATCGTGGGCGAGGTGTCAGGCGTCAACCGCGTGGTCTACGACATTACCCCCAAACCTCCGGCGACCATAGAGTGGGAGTGATTTTGGCCTAGAAACACTCTTCCACACTCTCCACCGAAACACATCGTTTCCGCAGGTCAAAAGTGGTGTGTCGACATTTTCGGCGCATCACTCTAACACAAAAGAAAACGCTCCTTCCGGGATATTTCTTCCATGAATTCTTCCATGGAAAACCCGGGAGGAGCGTTCGTTTCTGTACAAGTATTTATCAAGGGAGACCTGCAATGATCAACGAAGCAAAGATGACCGAACTCACCCAGGCCGAGGATATGGCCTACTTCCGCGCAGACCTCTGCCTGTACTCGCCCGAGAGCTACACGCTCGACGAAAAGAAGGTGATCTGCAACGACATGATGTCAACGAGCAAGGCAATGCTCGACGCGATGCGCGAAGACTTCGAGAGCATGCCGCCAGAGCTTCGCAGCAAGCTTCTGGACATGCTCTGCCAGTCCGGCGTCGAGTCGCCCGAATGGTGGTGGGACATTCTCGTCGGCGAAGGCGACCCGCTCTATCGCGACTTGGAGCCGCTGGAGTAACGCAGCCGCCATAGAATCGAACGAGGGCCACTCATCGCATACAGATGGGTGGTCCTCGCTGTTATTCGTCATCGTGGATGCTTCGAACATCATCGAGCGCCTTGAGCAACGGCACAAGCGGCAGAAGCAGAATGAGCAGAAGGAGGCAAAGAGCGTCTCCTATGAACCAGCCCGCCTGCTCCCGCAGCCACAGCCATCGCCGCCTCATGACAGCATCTGGTTCACTCGCGCCTGGACAATGCTGTAGTACGAACCCAAGCGACGCTTGCGCTCCTCGCCGTTTCCATAATCGCCCCGGATGACGGCTCGTGCCATCGCGTCAACATCAATCGATGTCGAGCTCGTGCCAGCAGAGCCAAGTATCTCGTTCACGCGTCGCTGTACCGCATCGTAGTTCGACCCAAGTCTCCTCTTGCGCTCGTCACCATTGCCGAACTCTCCCGCGATCACACGCCGCGCCATGGCGTCGACGTCGATGCCGGAGGATTCACCTCCTAGCAGGATTCGGTTGACCTCAGCCTGCACCTCGTCATAGCGCGATCCAAGAGCGGTCTTCCTCGCGTCGCCGTTGCCGAATTCGCCTGCGATGACCATTCGAGCCAAGTCCGCAACATCACCTGAGGGCGTGTCCGCGCCACCATCAACAGCGCCGCCGTCGGCCTTGCCGTTGTAATGCAAGATGCCGTCCCAGCTCCCCGAGTAGTAGTCGTGAACCCAGCTCTCACGCCCTGTCTGGTCGCCAGGCTCGCCGTCAATCCCACCAGTCTCCGAGATGCTGAACTCCCCCAAGAGATCGGCCGTGTTGTCGTTGCGGATGCACATGGCCGTATGGTTCTCCTCGTCGAGATAGATGTCGCCACGAGAGGCGTTGAAGCTCATGGACTTCCAGGAGAAAAGACCCGAGCCCACGAACATCTCGCGCATGCCGCCGGTCCAGTTGTAGCGGGTGATCAGGCCGTCGTAGGCAGTGCCGGCAAGCGCGAGCTCCCAAGCCTCGCACACGGCAGACGAACAGTCCCGGTCGCCCTTGGTCACCTTCACGGTGCTGGCATCGGTAGCCACGTTGCAATGGCCCGACGTCCCGTGTCGCCCGGGCTGCGAGTAGCCGTGCTCCGCGCAGTTGCAGAGGTGCTCCATGATCTGCGCAGCCACGTTGGCCCTGCTGATGCTCACTTCCTCCACCTCCTCGGCAGCAGAGGCGCCGGCCACCGCGCAGCGCCTCTACCAGTCGGCCCTGGTGCCGTAGAACAGGTCGAGGTGCCCGGAGTAGCCCTCGATCCTTCCCGTGCCCGTGTTCTGGAAGATCAGCGGCGAGGCCCAAGCGCCGAAGTGCCAGCCGTCGGTCCAGGGCTCGCTTCGAAACCCCGTGTCCTCGTAGTCGGGGTACTGCGCGACCCAGAGCGGGTAGGCCTTGGCCACGCTGGACCAGTCGTAGGCGAAGCACACCGACTTGCTCGTGTAGATGCCAGGCGTCACGCCGGTCTTGTCCCTCACGCGGTTGAGCCACGTCTTTGCCCAAGCGACGCCCAGGCTCAGCGTGTCCGCCTCCCAGTCCAGGAACGGGATCGCCTTGCCGATGTAGGGCCTGAATGCGTTGATGAAGTGGTCGGCCTCCTCAGTAGCCGAGCCCTCGTATCCACGGTCATGCGCGTAGTGGTAGCAGCCAAGGAGCTTCCCGCAGGAGAGCGTGTCGTTGGCGTGCCTCTCGAAGCACTCGTTCTTGTAGCCCTTGCCGCCGGTCGCCTTCACGATGATGAAGTCGCAACCGCTCATCCGAGAGACGATCAGGTCGTCCTGCCAGGAGCTAATGTCGATTCCGTTAAGCCCCACGCGCCTCACCCCTCGGGATCTGCGGGGTGTCGTCATCGCCGCCCATGGCCGCCATGATCGGCGAGAGAATCGCCATCACGAAGGCCACGACCAGGGCCCGCATCGTCGGGTCAAGCACCGCAAAGCCGATGATCAGGTCGATGTTGGCGATGAAAACGCCAAGCACGCCCTGCACGATGGTTCGCGCCAGTCGCCATTGCCACTCGTTGCTCGATAGAAACTTCTCCATGTCAGCCCACCTTCCTCTGCAGCTGCTCGATGTCGTTCTTCGCGACAGCCATGTCCTGCTCGAGCCGGTAGGTGCGCTCAAGGACCTGGTTGTGCTTCTCGACCTTCTCCGTGAGGGCGTCGAGCTTCACTTCCATGACGGCCCTGCTCTTCGAGTTGGAGAGGATCACGCCGACGAGGGTGACCACCCCCGTGATGCAAGCGACGATGATTGACTCCATAAAGAACTGCCTCCCGAGATCGACTTACGTCCTCAGGAGGCAGTGTCCATTAGCGTCACAATCTCGGTGCCGCGGTGAGATAATGGCAGTCGACAAGTCGATGCAGGAGGAGGCATAGCGTGGCAGACCCAAGCAGGCTCTACGTGCAGACGCTCGGTCAAGAGCTCCCGCCCCAGGACACGGCGGCCCCGTCGCTCTTCGCCGAGAAGGTCGGGCGTCTCGCGCGGATGATCGACGACGCCGATGCCGTCGCCGTGGGGATTGGCTCCGGCATGTCCACCGCCTGCGGATACGACTTCTACCACGGCACGGAGCTCTTCGAGGAGCGTCTGGGCGCCTTTGGCCGGGCGCACGGCTTCTCGACCCTCTTCGACGGCCTCTACCACGTGTTCTCCACTCCCGAGGAGCAGTGGGCCTTCAACCTGGCGGTCTCGGGCCTCGTCGAGGGGCTGCCCCTGGGCGCCCCCTATGAGAGGCTCGCCTCGCTGCTGGAGGGCAAGGAGCACTTCGTCATCACGACCAACGTGGACGGCCAGGTCCCGCGCGCCTTCGGCCCGGGGCGCGTGTGGCTCTTCCAGGGGGACCTGCGCTACCTGCAGTGCGTCCAGCCCTGCCACGGCGCCGTCTACCCCTGGCGCGAGGCGGCGGCCGCGGCGCTCGAGTCGGTCGCCACGGGTCCCGACGGCGTGCCGCGGGTCGACGGCGAGGCCCTGCCACGCTGCCCCGAGTGCAACTGGCTCATGGCTCCCTGGGCACGCGACGTCAACTTCTGCGAGGGCGACATGTGGCGGGGGCAGAAGGAGGCCTACGAGGGGTTCCTGAGGCGCCACCTCGTGGAGGGCTCCGGCCGCGTCCTCTTCCTGGAGCTGGGCGTGAGCTCCATGACGCCCGCCATCATCAAGATGCCGTTCTGGAGCATGCTTGCCAAGAACCCGCGATCGACATATGCCTGCGTGAACTTGGGAGAGGAGTCCGCCCCGCCCATAGGCGCCGAGCGCTCCCTCACGCTCACCGCCGACATCGGCGCGGTGGTCGACGCGCTATGGGCGTCGCGGGGGCGCTATGCAGCAGTGAGATAGCCCGCCTGTCCAGTCCGGTCGATCCTCATGTACGTAAACGGTAACTATCTCGCGTCTTGAGCCAGAATCCATGCCGTACGACAATCGCACCAAACGATCGGACGGGAGGTGCGGGCGATGGCGGAACACGGATCGAGGGACTTCTGGCGCACGAGGTGCGAGCAGCTGATCGCCAGCGGCATGAAGGTGCACGACTGGTGCGCGCTGAACCACGTGCACGCCGCGTCGATGTACGAGTGGCTCAAGAGGT
>JAUMWN010000155.1 GCA_030529625.1 Coriobacteriales bacterium | reverse complement strand
GGACTGTCCCCCGAGTGCAGGTCGGCGGGCGCTACCAGCTCTTGGTGAAGGTGAGGACGTTCTGGTTGCCCTCGCGCTGGTACGTGATGGTGTCCACGCACTTGCGAACCATGGGAATGCCCCACCCGTTGGCCTCCAGGAACTCCATGCTGTTTGGATCAAAGCTGTCCGCACGGCTAAGCGGGTCGAACGCCACGCCCTCGTCACGAAGCTCCACGGTAATCGTGGACGGGTTCATGCTGTAGGCATAGCTCAGACGCGCGGTGCCCTGCGCCTGCTGGCCCTGGTACGCGTAGCGACACACGTTCACGAACAGCTCCTCTATGGCAATGCACACCTGGTTCTTGGCCGAGACCGGGCACAGGCGCTTGTCGAGCTCGGCGCATACGTAGTCCTGCACCCGTCCCACGTTGTCCTCGGTGGCCACAAACGTCTGGGCGTATCTCGTTATGGGTCCCACGCCAAACTCAAGGGCAAGCATCGTGATGTCGTCGGACTGCTCCATTTCGCCGGCCCAGGTCGTCACGCTGGCCTCTATCGCCTGGGTGAGCTTGCTGGGACGAAGGCCGTCCGCATCGCTCACCAGTTCCTCGAGCCGACTTTCCCCAAACTCGTCGTAGGACGTGTTGCACGCCTCGGTCACGCCGTCGGTATAGAGCAGCAGCTCGTCGTGCGGGCGCAGCATTACGGTAAAGCTTGGATAGCGCGCCTCCTCCATGGCACCCAGGAAGATGCCGCTGCGCTGCCTGAGCCACTCCCACGAGCCGTCCCGGCGCAGCAGCGGTGGGTTGTGGCCCGCATTCACGTAGGTGAGACGCCCGGTCGCGAAGTCCAGGGTGGCCGCCCACACCGTCACGAACATGCCCGTCTCATTCCCCTCGCACAGGTTGGCGTTGGCGCTCTCTATGGCGTCGCTCACCGAGATGCCAGTGCGTAGGTAGCCAACGATCTCGCTCTTGGCCTCCATCATAAACAGCGCGGCGGGAACCCCCTTGCCGCTTACGTCGGCAATGAGCAGCGCCAGGGTGTGGTCGTCGAGCAGGAAGAAGTCGTAGAAGTCGCCGCCCACCTCACGCGCTGGCCTCATAAACGCATGGATGTCGAACGCCCCAATGTTGGGATAGGGCGGAAACGTTTGGGGAAGCGCCGACTGCTGGATGGCGCGCGCTGTGTGCAACTCGCGGTCGATTCCCTCCTGGATGCGCTGCATGGAGTCCTTGAGCGCGCCCACGGTGCTGTTGATGCCAGCCGAGAGCTGTACGAACTCCACCGACGAGTGCGCGTCCACCACCTCGTCCAGATCGCCGCCTGTAATGCGCTCCAGCGATTCGTTGGTTTGTGAGAACCCGGCAAGCACGAGCTTGCGCAGTAACAGTGAGACGAGCCAGAACACCGCCAAGAGCAGCAGGAGAAACACCAGCAGCAGTGCGTGCATGGTGATTCTGCGATAGTGGAAGATCTCGCTGGCCGGCAAAGCAACCATCAGTTGGTAGGTGCCCCGCTGCTCTCCGCGCTCATAGGGCACCTCGTCCATGAGGGCATAGCTGAGGACACGGGAGGCGGGGTCTGCACTCGGGGCATTGACCCACACATACCCCTGTTTGCCGGCACCCCCCGCAAACTCCTCCTGCACGACGTTTTGGTAGTCCCTGTCCACGAAGTCGGGATTGGTGGACGAGAGCACGTCGTTGTCCTGGGCAAGAATGACTAGGACGTTGTCACCCAGGCTGGTGTGCTCCGCCAAGTCATCAACCGTGCGGTTGTGCAGCTTCTCAACCTTGGACTGCTGGACCTCCGCCTCCGCTATAACGTCTTCCAGCAGTTCGTCCCGCTCCTCGAGCTGTCCCTCCAGGCTCTGTGCGGCAGCCGCCATCTTTGCCTGGGCGCCCTGCACGCCTTCCACCGAAATGCCCACGTAGCTCACCGACGCCACCACCATGTACGCCGCGATCATGAGCGCGATGAGCCACATGCGAAACTGCTCACCCAGCCGGTACTCGCTCAGGTTCTTGTCGTGCTCTGCGAACCACAGGTCGCCCAACACGACGCACGTGGTCGTGATGATGGTGTTGGCAACAACCTGAATCGCCACGTTTGGCACGTTGGAAACCGTCGCGAACAGCGCTTCGGCCACGCCTGGCTCCAGCTCGTTCGCAAACAGGTACAGGCGCGAGCCCGCCACAAACAGGATGGAAAGCACGGCCGACAAAACGATGCAGCACAGGGCAATGTTGAGGATGTGCCGAGATCGCGAGCAGGGCTCGTCCCTGTTGGACTCCCAAGCATCCACGACGGCAAAGAGCATGCCAAAGACGAACCCGGCCAGAGCAAAGAGCACGACCGAGTTCCATGGGGCCGCAAAGAACGTCTCATACACGCTCTGCGGGATGAACAGGGCCTCCAGGAACAGGAGCAGGCCAACCAGTCCTCCGGCGGCGGCGCCAATAAGCGGCCCCGCAAGCAACGCCACCATCGCAATGGGCACCAGCGCGCCCAAGATGTGCACGCTCCCCCACTCAATGCACGCAAACTGCGTGGCCACGATAAAGACGCAGCCAAGAATGAGCAAGGCGAGCACGCCGCCACGATACGCGCGGCCCAAGTCACGGGCTTTGCCTCGCCAGTGCAGGGCCGCAGACATACTCGGCGCCGTCGCCATGCGCGACTCCCTAGTCAATGACGTTGATGAGGTCCGTAATGCCCGTCATGGTAAGCACATCCATGACCTCCCCGATGGGATGAGAGACGCAAAAGGAGCCCCCGCGCGACTTGGCGAGCTTGTTTCCGCTCACAAACACGCGCAGTCCGGCAGAGGAGACGTAGGTGGTGTTGGACAGGTCCACCTCTATGTCGCACACGCTCTCGGGCAGGCTGACAATTGCCTCGTTGAGCTCGCCGGCGGTGTCTACGGCAATCCGTCCCTCAACGTCCAACTTGGCCTTGGCACCGTCAATCGCGGTGGTGATGTTCACGGTCATTCCTTTCTCGTTACGTACATGCCTAACCATTATAGGATACTCGCAAATGTCCGTTTGGGAAGAGGTACCCTTGGGACACTGGGCTGGGGTATTCCGTAGCGCAAAGGTAACTGGGCGTGTCCCAAAGGTACCTCTTCCCAAACGGACAGTCCTACGCTTCGTCCAGCTGCTGGCGTTGCACGAGGCCGCGGGTCTTTGACACTTAGATAGCGATCCCCAGCACTCCCACAGCCACAAAACAGC
>JAUMWN010000022.1 GCA_030529625.1 Coriobacteriales bacterium | reverse complement strand
ATTGCGAGTTGTGCCAGGCAGGACTCGCATTCCCAGCAGATTTTGTGGCACGACTCGAGATTCCAGCAGAATGTACCCGACCGCCGTGGCACCACTCGCATTCCCAGCAGAGACTGGCCGCCCATTTGGCGCCAAATGAAAAAGCAGGCCAGACAAACGTCTGACCTGCGCATTCTCTGGTGCCCCCAGGGGGATTCGAACCCTCGACCTTTCGCTCCGGAGGCGAACGCTCTAATCCACTGAGCTATAGGGGCAAGACTGGCATAGTCTAGCACGTTTTGCAGAGTGCGTCCACCGGCGTGACGTGTCATTTGGGTCATTCGTTGCATTCCCAATAACGAGACTCCCATTGGTGGCGCTTGTTCTCTAGAATAAGAGGGCTAGACAAGCGCATGTGGCAATAGAGACAAGGAATGGTATGAAGAAGGGTCTTTCTGCCGACGAGCCTCTGCAGGGGCTGACCTCGTCGGAGGTGGCCGAGCGTGTAGCCGCGGGCAAGACGAACGCCGATACCGACGTAAAGACGAAGACCGTCGGTCAGATCTTTAGGGAGCACGCGTTTACGCTGTTCAACTTTGTAAACATCGCCCTGGCGGTGCTGGTGGCCATTACCGGCCAGTACCGGAACATGACGTTTATGATCGTCGTGCTCATAAACCTGGTCGTTGGCGTGGTTCAGGAGCTGCGTGCCAAGCAGATGGTGGACAAGCTGTCCATCATTACCGCCAACAAGGTGCGCGTTATACGCGATGGCAAGGAGCAGGAGGTGGCCGTGAGCGAGGTGGTCCTGGACGACCTCTTCCTGCTCTCCCACGGAGACCAGGTGCCTGCCGACGCCATCGTGGTAAAGGGCGGCCCGCTCATGGACGAGAGCCTGCTCACCGGCGAGAGCAACCAAATAGAGAAGAAGCCCGGAGACGAGCTGTACTCGGGGAGCTTCGTGGTCGCAGGTGCGGTCACGGCGCGGGTGTGCCGCGTGGGACTCGAGGGATATGCGGCAAAGATCAACGCCGAGGCACATTACGTGAAGGCGATCTCGTCCGAGATTCTCACCACGCTCAAGATGATTATTAAGTACGCCACGCTCGCCTTGGTGCCCCTGGGCCTGGGGCTGTTCGTGCGCACCGCCTTTATGGATGGCACCTCAACCAATGATGCCATCCTGTCCACCGTCGCCGCGGTGGTGGGCATGATCCCACAGGGACTGGTGCTGCTCACCTCCAGCGTCTTGGCCATCGCCACGACGCGTCTGGGCGGCAAGCGGGTGCTCGTGCAGCAGTCGTATTGCGTGGAGACGCTGGCGCGCGTGGACACCCTGTGCCTCGACAAGACGGGTACCATAACCAGCGGCCGCATGGAGGTAACCGGCATGCGTGCGAGTGGCGACGTGCCCCTGGACGACAAGAAGTGCCGAGACATGCTGCTGTGCGCGACCACGGTTATGAGTGCGAACGGAGCCGATGCCAATGAGACCGCGCAGGCCATGCTGCGCTACTCCGACGAGGTGGGATTCGAGGCCGAGCCCATCGCGCGAGAGATTCCGTTCTCGTCTGCGCGCAAGTACTCTGGCTGCGTCACCCAGTCCGGCCGTGCCATCGTGGTCGGCGCCGCCCAGTTCGTGCTTGGCGACGAGTTCCCCAAATACGAGAAGGAGGTGCGCTCCTTCTCTCCAACCGAGCGCGTGCTGTGCATCGCGGAGGTGGACGGGTTTGGCCCCAAGGGCGAGCTCGAGGGCAACGTACGCGTGCTGGGGTATGTGGGAATCAGCGACGAGGTGCGCGAGTCGGCGCCCGAGACCATCGACTTCTTCAAGCGGCAGGGCGTGCGGGTTCGCGTGATATCGGGCGACGATCCTCGCACGGTCTCGGCCATTGCCGAGCACGTGGGCATAGAGGGCGCCGATCGCTACGTGGACGCCTCCACGCTGCACACCGACGAGGACCTGCTGGTGGCGGCGCGCGAGAACGTGGTGTTTGGCCGTGTCACCCCGCAGCAAAAGCGCAGCCTGGTGCAGGCGCTGCACAAGGACGGCCATGTGGTCGCCATGACCGGTGACGGCGTGAATGACGTACTCGCGCTCAAGGAGGCCGACTGCTCGGTTGCCATGGCCTCCGGCTCGGCTGCGGCGCGCAACGTTGCCGAGATCGTGCTTGCCGACAACGACTTCTCGCACATGCCCGAGGTCGTGGACGAGGGCAGGCGATCCATCAACAACCTGCAGCGCTCCGCGTCGCTCTTCTTGGTAAAGACGGTCTTCTCGGCAGTGCTCGCGCTGGTGTGCATCGTGCTGCCGCCGTACCCCTTTATCCCCATCCAAATGACGCTCATCTCCTCGTCCATCATTGGCTGGCCGTCGTTCGTGCTCGCGCTCGAGCCCAACCACGACCGCGTGCAGGGCAACTTCTTGGAAAACGTGCTGCGACGGTCACTACCGGCCTCGGCAGCCATCGTGTTTGCGCTCATAGGCGTCCAGGTGGTGGAGCGCGTCGCCGACCTGAGCTTTGCCCAGGCCTCAACGCTGAGCATGTACCTCACGGGCATCGTGGGCCTTGCGCTCATCGTGCTCATCTCGCGCCCACTCACGCCGCTTCGCGGCGCGCTGATCGCGTCGGTCGTCGCCATGCTGCTGGTGGGTAGCGTGGTATTCCAGCAGTTCTTTAAGCTGGCGCCCATGACCGGTAACATGGGCATATTCTTGGTCGTTATGGGAGCGTGCGCACTGGCCATATTCCTGGCCTTGTACGTTCGCTTCAACAAGCATAGAAGCGATACGGATTTTGTTGCCAACCTGGTAGAGAAGCTGGAGGCCCATTCATGAGCACGAGCAAAGAGTTTGAGAATGCCGTACGGGATGCACGCACACCGCAGCTGCTGGAGGCGGGCGGGATAAGCCGTCTGGTGTACAACGTGTCGGGCATTCCCGGATGCGACCAGCTGCCCCGAGCCCTGCAGGTCCTGTTGGAGAACGTGGTGCGCAACGCCGCCAGCGACGAGGCTGCCGTGGCGGCTGCCAGCCGCATTGTGGAGGCCGGCACGAGCGGACAGCAGGGCGAGGAGATCGAGTTCATGCCCGCACGCGTGCTCTTCCAGGACTTTACCGGCGTCCCGGTATTCGTGGACTTTGCTGCCATGCGCGACGCGATGGTGGAGCGTGGGGGAGACCCGCGCAAGGTGAACCCGCGCATTCCCTGCACGCTGGTGGTGGACCATTCCGTGATTGCCGACTGCGCCGGCTGCGGCGACGCGGCCTCCAAGAACGAGCTGCTTGAGGCTCGCAGGAACCGCGAGCGGTTCGCCTTCCTCAAATGGGCCTCGAAGTCGTTTGACAACGTGACCATCGTTCCTCCCGGAGGTGGCATTTGCCACCAGCTCAACATCGAGCGCTTTTGCAGCGTAGTTACCCGCGACGCCATGGCTACCGGTCAGACGGATGTGGCCTGCTACGACACGCTCGTGGGAACCGACTCGCACACCACGACCGCAAACGGCCTTGGCGTGCTGGGCTGGGGCGTGGGCGGCATCGAGGCGGAGGCCGCGGCCCTTGGCCAGCCCATCTCCATGCTGGTGCCCCCGGTCGTGGAGCTGCGCCTTACCGGCAAGCTGGGCGACGGCGTGTCCGGCATGGACGTCGCGCTCACCGTATGTAGGCTGCTGCGTGAGGAGGGCGTGGTGGGCACGCTCGTGGAGGTAACCGGGTCGGGTGTGGCAAGCCTCACCGCGACGCAGCGTGCCGCCGTGGCAAACATGACCCCCGAGTACGGCGCGACCACCACGCTGTTCCCCGTTGACGACGTCGTGTGCGACTACCTAACCCTCACCGGCCGCGATGCAGGCGAGATTGCGTTTATGCGCGCATATCTGGAGTCGCAGGGCATGTGGGACGCAAGCGGCGAGCGGGTCTACGCCCGCACGATAACGCTGGACCTGGGCACCGTGTGCACGTGCCTTGCCGGTCCGTCCCGCCCGCACAACTACGTGACCCCCGACGGCCTGCCCGCGCGCTTCCGCTCAGTCGCGGTCGAGCACGGCAAGACCAACCTCGACGAGACCTTTGACGTGGGCATCGCGGGCGCGCACTACACCCTGGGTCATGGCGCCATCGCCATCGCGGCCATAACCAGCTGCACCACGGCCACCGATCCGGCCATGATGGTTGCCGCCGGCATCACGGCGCGCAAGGCCGTGGAGCGCGGCCTGAGGGCAAAGCCGTGGGTAAAGCGGATCCTGGCTCCGGGAAGCCGCGCCACGGAGTTACTGCTCCAGCGCGCTGGTCTCACCGACCCGCTGTTCGAGCTGGGCTTCTTTACGTGCGGGTTTGGATGCATGACCTGCATTGGCAACTCGGGTGAGATTCATGCCTCTCTGCACAAGCTTGCCAACAGCATGGAGCTTGCCAGCGTACTGTCGGGCAACCGCAACTTCGACGGGCGCATCTCGCCGGACGTGGCGCAAAACTTCCTCATGCAGCCGGCGCTCGTGGTCGCCTACGCGCTCACGGGAACCGTGGACGTGGACCTGGCCAACGAGCCGGTGGGCATCGCCGAGAACGGCACGCAGGTTATGCTCAGCGACATCCTGCCCACGTCGGAGGAAGTGGAGCGCGTGCTTGCGCGCGTGCTTGACAAGGACCTGTTCAATAAGGGTGCGGCGGGGCTGTGCGAGGGGTCGTCTGCCTGGCAGGAGATTCCCTACGAGGCATCCAACACGTTTGCGTGGGATCCAGACTCCACCTATGTCCGTCGTCCGCCGTACTTCGAGCAGGCTTCGGCGCAGGACGAGCTTGGCGTTACCGGCGCTCGCTCGCTCGTGCTTCTGGGCGACTTCGTCACGACCGACCACATCTCGCCCGCAGGCTCCATCGCGCCGGACTCTCCGGCAGCGGCCTACCTGCGTGAGCACGGCGTGCAGGACGAGGACTTCAACACCTATGGCAGCCGGCGCGGCAATCACGAGGTGATGATGCGCGGCACCTTTGCCAACATACGCCTCCAAAACCAGCTCGCCGACGGACGCAACGGGGGATGGACGCGCGACCTGCTCAACGACCGCATCACGAGCATCTTTGACGCGGCGATGGCCTACAAGGACGCGGACGTCGCGCTGGTGGGCGTGGCCGGCAAACTCTATGGGTCCGGCTCGAGCCGCGACTGGGCGGGAAAGGGCCCGGCCCTGCTGGGCGTGCGCGCCATGATTGCGGAGAGCTTCGAGCGCATCCACCGCTCCAATCTGGTGCAGATGGGCGTGCTTCCACTCGAGTTCCTGCCTGGCCAGAATGCGGCCTCGCTCGGGCTCGACGGCACGGAGGCATACGACATCTCCATCATGGACAACGGCAAGGCCCGTGTATGCGCCCACGGCGAGAACGTAGACGTCGTGTTCGAGTGCAAGGTGCGCGTGGACACCCCCATGGAGCAGGCGTTTATGGCTTCGGGTGGTATCCTCCCGTACGTCTTGGACAGCCTCATGTAGCGCGCGCCGTCGGGTACGCAAGGCTTTGCCTGAGGAGGAATCGTGAGGTGTCCAAACTGCGGCACGCTGGTGCGTGATGGCGCCGGCGTATGCCCCGCATGCCACGCAACGCTTGAGGCCACGGCAGCACACGCACCAGGTGAGGTTACCTGGTGCGAGAGCTGCGGTGCCGCCATACCGGTGGGGGAGGATACCTGCCCTACCTGCGGCATGCCGGTGGGCGGAGTGTTTGAGGAGGTCTTCGAGGAGGCGCCGCCACAGTCCGACGACATGAGCACGCTGGTGAGCGCCATCCCTCCCGACCCCTCCGAGACGCCAGATGACCTGCACACCATAGAGGAACGTCCCAGGAGGCTGCGCCTGCTGCTGCTGGCCGCCTGCGCGGCGCTTGTGCTGGTAGGTGGTGCCACGCTCTTTATCACGCGTCCGTGGGACCCCGAGGCCTACACGATCCATGCCACGACCGATGCCGACACGTCTATGGAGGGCTTCCCGGGTACGGTCACGCACCTGTCTTCCCAAGACCGCATCGAGGACGAGGTGTGGCAGGGATACCTCGGGGACGTGAATGGCTTTTTGGACGGCTTCTACCAGCGCATGGGCGAGATGTCCCTGGAGGCGGAGGTGCTCTACGACTCCCTGTCCTCGCTCTCCTCCAAGGGCGACATGGCAAGCGTTGCTGGCAGGTCGATGGCCGTGGCGAAGCTGCGTGACGAGCTCATACAAACCAGTACGCTGGCAACGCGACTTGTCCTGCCGGACACGAAGCTGGACGAGCGGCGAGACAAGCTGCTCGTGCTCTCCACATACCTGCGCGGCGAGCTGGACATACTCGAGGGGGCATGGACGGCGGCCAGCAGCGAGGGCAACGTGGACGCAGCGAGCATCGCCGCCCGCATCGCGTTGCAGCGTGCATCGGCGGGCCGGGACTTCTCGGAGTGGCACGACCTGTTTTCCAACGCCTACGAAATGTAGGACGGACATCGGATAAGGGTCGGATAAACCGGTTTCGCGAGAAGTTTTGCGTGTGGGATGACTGTGAACGGCTTGCGTACCTGATAGAATCTATCCCGTATACGATTTGTTGGAGGGCATCATGGCATTGTTTGGCGAGCCGCTGCACACACCCAAATACGAAGTCCGCGGAGACGAGGTTGCGGTTCTCAACACCTCGCGTGGCACCATCCGCGTTCGTCTGGACGGCTCTGGGGCACCCATACATGTGGCCAACTTCTGCGAGCTGGCGCTTGCGGGCTTTTATGACGGGACTAAGTTCCATCGCTACGTTCCTGGGTTCGTGATCCAGGGCGGCGACCCCAACACGCGCGAGATGAGCTCGGCCGACGTGGCCGCCGGCGTGCGCGGGCCAGCCGGGATGCCGGGAACGGGTGGACCGGGATATCGCATTCGCGAGGAGTTCACCACCAATCCCAACAACAGCCACGTCGACGGTGCGCTTGCCATGGCGCGCTCCCAAGACCCCAATTCGGCCGGGTCTCAGTTCTATCTCTGCCTTGGCCCACAGCATGGCTTGGACTCCGGTTACACCGTATTTGGCCAGACCATTCAAGGAAAAGAAAACATTTCGTCCTTGAGGGCAGGAGACGTACTAGAATCGGTTACGATTGAGCGTGCCTAGCAAAAGCGGCTCAAACGACACAGAGGAGCAATCGTGAATCAGCAAACTTTCGAAACGGGATATGCTGCGTACCAGGCGGGCGACTGGGCAAACGCCGCAGCTGCTTTCTCTCAGGCCAAGTCCACCGGCGAGCATGCGGGCAGGGTTGACCACCTGCTGGGCAACTGCCTCATGAAGCTCGGCCGATTCGATGATGCCGCCGCGGCCTATGCCGAGGCGCTCGAGGACGAGTCGTACGGCATGGTGGGTGCGCTCAGCACAAACAGGGGCCGCGCGCTGATGGCCGCGGGCAGACTCGAAGAGGCCGTCGAGGCGCTCAACCGGGTGCCCGAGGACTCCACCTACGCAACCCCGTATAAAGCCTACACAGCCCTTGCCGGGGCCTATCGAGCGCTGGGTGACGTGCGTAACGCCGGCATCGCCTACCGCAACGCGGCCATCGACGAGGCCAATCCGGACCCCAGCGGTTCGCTGCGCAAGCTGGGCGGCTGCTTTATGGATCTGGGCCGTCCCCTGGACGCCATCGAGTCGTACCGCACCGCGCTGGACTTTGCCAACACCAGCGCCGACACCAACGCGATCAACTGTGACTTGGGACTGGCCTACGTGGCGGCCAACCGCATGCCGGAGGCAGTGGATGCCTTCGACCACGCTACCGCCGACGGTACGTTCGAGCTCACCCCGGAGGTCCAGGCGGCCTACGACGCCGCCCGCAACGCCGTGGCCACGCTCACCAGTCCCCAGCAGCCCTCCGAGACCGACGACCTGCTTGCTGCGGCAGGCTATGGCTATCCCGTCGATCCGCTCGATCCCACCGGCTCGACATCGGCCGACCTCATGCCCAGCCCCGAGGACACGGGATTCTTCTCGGTGTCGGAGGAGGAGCTGGTAAACGACGACCGGCGCAGGCGCAAGAGCAACGGCGGCAAGGTGTTCGTCATCGTCGTCATCCTTGTCCTGCTGATCGCGGGCGCCGCGGGCTTTGCCTACTTTAGCGGCTTTGGCTGGCCGACGCAGGAGAGTGTGGTGCAGTCGGCATTTACCGAGAAGACCAACCAGGGTGACGTCGACAAGTACCTTGCTCGCAGCCTCAACGACGACGCGCGCGTATACCTTGCTCAGATTATCCCTGGGGGCGCTACGGTAAACATCACGGGCGTCAACCGCGCAATGAGCAACTCCGAGGTCATGGTCACGGCAAAGCTTGCTGATGGCGGGGAGCAGAGCTACACCTTCTCGCTGGTGCGTGACGGCATTGGCTGGAAGATAAGCGA
The DNA here is from genome assembly GCA_030529625.1 of Coriobacteriales bacterium. GTDB lineage: Bacteria > Actinomycetota > Coriobacteriia > Coriobacteriales > Atopobiaceae > RUG440. The sequence goes on along the minus strand of JAUMWN010000022.1, from coordinate 25,413 downwards.
CATCAATCCCGTGTTCACCTCCCTGGGCAACGAGCAGGCCACGCTGAGCACCACGCCGGCTCCGGCTCCCGAGGCGAACAACGAGCAGAACAAGGACGCTGCCAATTCGGAGTCCAAGCCAAGCGACTCCCAACAGGGTGACTCACAGTCCAGCGACTCGCAGCAGAGCGAGGACAACTCTGGTGACGAGGGCTCCTCCACCGAGGAGGGCACGGTCTCCACTGAGTAGTGCGGCGCACCCACGTTTCTCTTCCGCAGACACACTTTTACTAAGGATTGGAAGAAATGGCGTTCTTTGACTCATTGTTTGGCGAGTATGGCGGTGACTTGGCCATTGACCTTGGCACCGCAAACACGCTTGTCTCCGCTCGCGGCAGGGGCATCGTCCTCAACGAGCCGTCGGTCGTGGCCATCGACAAGTCCGAGGACCGCGTGCTGGCCGTTGGTGCCGACGCAAAGCGCATGATTGGCAGGACGCCCGGCTCCATCATCGCCGAGCGTCCCCTCAAGGACGGCGTCATCGCAGACTTCGACGTTACCGAGGTCATGCTGCGCTACTTTATTGAGAAGGCCAGGACGCGTCAGTACCCGTGGACCCCACGTCCGCGGGTGGTGGTGTGCGTGCCCTCTGGCGTTACCTCGGTGGAGAAGCGCGCGGTGTTCGAGGCAACCATCCAGGCAGGCGCACGCCAGGCGTTTCTCATCGAGGAGCCCATGGCGGCGGCCATCGGCGCTGACCTGCCCATTGAGGACCCAACCGGATCGATGGTCGTGGACATTGGCGGCGGCACCACCGAGGTGGCCGTTATTGCGATGGGCGGCATCGTGGTGTCCAAGTCCATAAGGACGGCCGGTGACGAGTTCGACCAAACGATCTTGGAACACGTGCGCGACGTGTACAAGCTCTCGATTGGCGAGCGGACCGCCGAGGACATCAAGATAAAGGTGGGCTCTGCGGCACCACTCATCGAGGAGCTGGACGTTGAGGTAAACGGCCGTGACGTGATGAGCGGCATGCCCAAGACCGTGCGCATAGAGAGCGAGGAGATTCGCCGAGCGCTGGACAAGCCGCTCGACGAGGTGACCAAGGCGGTGAAGGACGCCCTGGACGCCACGCCCCCCGACCTGGCGAGCGACCTCATGTACTACGGCATCCTGCTTACGGGCGGCGGGGCGTACCTGCGCGGGCTGGACCAGCGACTCCGCGACGAGACGGGCGTTCCCGTTAACGTGAGTCCTACCGCACTGGAGAACGTGGTAAACGGCTGCGCTCGCGTTCTGGAGGCAAACGCGCTCTCTGGGGGCTTTGTGCAGAGCGCCGGCCTCTAAAGGACGGGCCGCATGCAAAAGATGCCGTCGATGCATGGCAAGAGAGGCCGTGCCGCCAGCGCAAAACTCAGGAAGCCCGAGGCGGGGGCCGGGGCCGGTGCCCTGGCGGCGATTCTGGTTGCGATCTCCCTGCTCGTGTTTACCATAAGCGCGCGCGATGGCGGAGGCGGGTTCTTTGGCCAGCTTCGCAACGGCGTCCAAATGGTAACCGCACCGCTCCAGCTCGTGGGTTCAGCCGTCACCTCACCCTTTATGGGCCTAGGCAACGTGTTCAGGAACCTTACGGCAGACGGGCAGACGCTCACGCAGCTGCAGCAGGAGAACGAGCGACTCACCGCCAGAAACGTCGAGCTGGAGGAGTCCGAGAAGTCCGCCCAAAGGCTGCAGGAGCTGCTGGAGCTGCGCGATAACTACTCCCTCCAGTCGATGGCGGCACGCGTTATATCGGGCACCACTGATTCTTGGACGTCCTCAGTCGTGATAGATCACGGCACCAGCTCGGGCCTTGCGGTGGGCATGCCCGTGACGTCACAGACCGGAGCCGTTGGCCAGATCATCTCGTGCTCGGCGACGACGGCCACGGTGCGCCTGCTCAACGACGAGGCATCCTCGGTGTCGGCGATGCTGCAAAAGTCCCGGGCTCAGGGCATGCTGCAGGGCTCTGTGGACGGAAAGCTCAGGCTCAAACTTATTCGCACCGACCAGGACGTGAAGGTGGGCGACGTTGTGGTTACCAGCGGGCTTGGCGGCGTGTTTCCCAAGGGGCTGCCATTGGGCAAGGTTGCGTCGGTCCAGAGCAACCCCGGCGAGGGGTACTACGAGATCGAGGTGGAGCCCAACACTCGAATCGCCAACCTGGAGGAGGTGCTCGTCATCACGTCCCTTACGGAGGAACAGCAGGCGAGCGACGAGGACATCGCCGACGCCGACGCGACAGACGTCAACGCGGCCTCCGGCCACAGCGCCAAGCGGCTCGTTCCCGAGAACGATGGCGGCGAGCCCAGCGAGGACGACGAGTCTACCACCGACGAGGGCAATACGCAGGCGAGCGACGAGAGCACCGATGAGGGCGCGCGTACGGGTGTGCAGGGCCAGCAGGACGCGCAGGGTACGCGCGACATAGGCGGAACCGGCACCATAGGCAACGCACAGGGAACCGACCAGGGGTCGACGAGCGCAGGGACGGTGAGCAATGCAGGTTAAGGACGTGAACAAGCATCGTCGGTCCACTGCGGTGCTGGCCGTCTGCTGCTTCGTGCTGCAAGTTGCCATCGCCCCCAACATTGGCCTTGGCGGCGGTCGGGCGAACTTCGCGATGCTGTTCTGTGGCGTCTATGCAATGTACGTGGGCGGCCGTGCGGGCGTGATCGCAGGGTTTTGCTCCGGGCTCGTCTTCGACCTGGTCTCCACGGGTCCGTTTGGGCTGATGTCGGCGCTTCTCACCATATTCGCCTATGGGTTGGGCAGGGAGACGAGGAACCGCTTTGCCGACGGTCTGGTCGCAACCCTTTCGACCTACGGCATAGGGTCGCTGACGACGACCCTTGCCTACAACATCGCCATGTTGCTCGTGGGCGAGAGCCCCAATCTGTTTGACCTCCTGTTCCTGCGCACGCTTCCCTCCTTCGCGCTCTCCTTCCTGTTCTTTCTGCTCGTGGCGTACTACCTCGTACAGCGAAGCGCGAAGGGCAATGGCATAGGCTCGGGCACGAAGGGTTCGCTGGGCAAACGTGGGAGCCATTACGACGTGCGGGGCATCTAGGTGATCCCATGACCCTCACAACCCTCATCATCCTGCTGCTGGCCATACTCATAGCCGCCCTTGTTGGTCTGTACGTGTTCTACAATCGAGACGACAAGCGCTTTACGCTGGACATTGGCGGCGCTGCGCCGCGTGCGGCCGGAGGCAACGACGCGTCGGCCGAGCATACCGTACGCAATCGCATACTGGGACTTGGCCTGGTATGCACCGCAGTGGTTGGCGGGCTTTTGGCCCGGCTATGGTCCATGCAGCTTATCGCCGCAGGCGACTATGCCGAGCAGGCCGAGTCCAACAGGACGCGCACCATATCGATTCCCGCCTCGCGTGGCCGCATTCTGGACCGCTATGGCAACGAGATCGTGGGCAACAGGCCAAGCCTTACGGTGGTGGCAAAGCCCGAGGTGGCCAACGAGGCCATAAAGGTGCAGCTGCTCGCCAACCTCATTGGCATGCCCGCAGCCGCGGTGCGGCGCAGGATCCAGGACCAGAGCTCAGGCGCCCAGTCGGATCGCCTGGTGGCTGCCGACGTCTCCAGACGCGTGGTGGCCTTCGTGGGCGAGCATCCCTACCTGTTCGAGGGCGTGACGGTGGAGGAGCGCTCGGTGCGGTCGTACCCGTACGGATGCCTTGCGGCACATGTGGTTGGGTACACGGGCCCCGTCACGACGGAGATTCTCAAGGAGAGCGAAAAGAACCAGGACCAAAACGCCATCGTGTACGAGGCCGGCGACACGGTGGGGCAGGCCGGTCTCGAGCTCCAGTACGAGAACGTGCTGCAGGGCATACGCGGCGAGCAGAACGTGTACGTGGACGCCAACGGTGCGGTGCTCGAGTACGCCACGTCGGTGGAGCCACAGGCAGGATCCGACCTCATCCTCACGCTGGACGTGGAGCTCCAGCAGGCCGCCGAGGACTCGCTCGAGCGCGTCATGAAAACCATCAGCAGCTCGCTCCAGTGCAACTGCGTCGCCGGATCGGCCATGGTGCTGGACGCGACCAACGGTGAGGTCCTGGCCATGGCAAGCGCGCCAACCTACTCACCCAACGTGTTTGCTGGGGGCATTTCCAACGACGACTGGCAGATGCTGCAGTCCGAGAAGAGCGACAACCCCCTGGTGAACCGCGCCATCTCGGGCCTGTATCCGTCCGCTTCGACCATCAAGCCCATCATGGCCTTTGCCGCCCTGGACAACGGCATAGCCACCAAGAACTCCTCGTACTACTGCGCGGGCTGGTGGACCGGGTTTGGTGAGTCATCCGGCATGTATTGCTGGGAGCACAGCGGCCATCACGAGATGGACCTCAAGAACGGCATCTCGTACTCCTGCGACGTGGTGTTCTACGAGATTGGCAAGGGGTTCTACGAGTCGAGCGATCCGGAGGCCATGCAGGCCAAGCTGCGCGAGTGGGGCTTGGGCACGAAGACCGGCATCGACCTGCCCGGCGAGGCCGACGGCCGTGTACCCGACGCCGAATGGAAGTGGAACTATTACACCGACGCCGCAGACGCCGACCGCGAGTGGAAAGGTGGCGACTTCGCCAACCTGGCCATCGGTCAGGGCGACCTGCTGGTGACGCCCATACAGATGGCCTGTGCCTACACGGGCATCGCCACGGGCGGGGACATCTGGCGGCCGCATGTGATGCGCAGCGTGCAGTCGAGCACGGGACAGGGATCGGTGGTGGACTACGAGCCGCAGGTGATACGAACCATAGACGAGCCCCAGGATCACTGTGACCTGGTGCACGATGGCATGATTGGCGCCGTGTACGAAGAGAGCGTCTACATTGCCACGGAGTTCGAGAGCCTGCCGGTTGAGGTTGCCGCCAAGTCCGGTACCGCGGAGCGCAACGGCCACAACCCCACGGCGTGGTACCTGGCCTATGCGCCGGCCGACGACCCCAAGTACGTGGTGGCGGCAACCATAGAGGAGGCGACTTGGGCATCGAGCTCGGCGCTCTATGTGGTGCGCGACCTGCTGGGCGCCATATACGACGCGCCCAACGAGATAAAGCTGTACATTTCGCCTGTGGATGTGGGCGGCTAGCGCGAGGGAGGTGCCGTGATGCCAACTGATCAGGGAATACGCGAAAACGAGCCCAAGACGCTCTTGGAGACGGTGCTGGCGCGATTTGGCGTCGACGCTTCGGGAATGTACTCCTCAAAAATCCCGCGTGACGGCATTTGGAGTCGCGTGTACATGATGGAGCTCATTCCCAACGTCCTGCTGGTGGTCTTTGGGACAGTGGTTATGTGGTCGGCCTCGCTCACCATTCCCGAGGCGTCGTTCCCACGTCATCTGGTTGGCATCTTCCTCGGCCTGGTGTTTGCCATCGTCGTCTGGCGCTACGACTACAGTGTGTTTGCCGACAAGTCCATGTTCCTGCTCGTCTTGGACATCGTGCTCATGCTCATGCCCTCCATCCCGGGTCTGGGCTACAATGCCATGGGCATGACCGGCTGGGTGCAGATTCCCCTCACGGGGTTTAGGTTCCAGCCCTCCGAGCTCGCAAAACCCGTTACGGTGCTGCTCATGGCCTCGCTCACCGCCTCCTTTAACGGCAAGATCGAGACCATACAGGACTACTTGCGGCTGTGCGGTATCCTGTGCATCCCGTTCGTGCTCATCCTCACGCAGCCCGACCTGGGAACGGGACTCATCGTGCTGGTGCTGGGGGCCTCCATTATCGTGTGCGGCGGCGCCAAGGGAAGCTGGGTTCTCGTAACCGTGGGCATCATCGTCGTGGGTGCCTTCGCCGTGGTGGCCTCGTCCATGACGGAGGGGATGCCGCACATACTCAAGCAGTACCAGCTCAACAGGCTTATCGTGTTCGTGGATCCCTCGGTCGACCCGTCCGGAAACGGGTACAACCTGCAGCAGGCAAAGATTGCGGTGGGGTCTGGCGGTTTTCTGGGCAAGGGGATTGGCAACGCCACGCAGGCCGGCGGCGGCTTTTTGCCCGAGGCGCACACCGACTTCGTGTTTGCGCTGTTGGCAGAGGAGTTTGGGTTCCTCGGCTCCGTGGTACTGCTGGTGCTGTTTGGTTGGATGATTCTGGCAACGGTTGGCCTCGCGCTGCGCGTGGAGTCCCCCTTTGCCAAGCTCGTGTGCGTGGGTATAGCATCTATGTGGGCGTTCCAGCTCATGCAAAACGTGGGCATGTGCATTGGCATCATGCCCATCACGGGCATACCCCTGCCGTTCATCAGCTTTGGCTCGTCGTCCATGCTGGCACAGCTCGTGTCGGCGGGACTGGTGCAGTCCGTGTGGCTGCATCGCTCAAAGCCCGCGTAGGCTGCGGGTGGCATGCGGACGCGCTGGAAGTTTAGCGTTGCGTGCGTCACGATTTGGGGTAGAGTGATACAAACGGTCGAACACAAGGAGTGGTGATGGCAAAGAAGAGGCCCATGGACCAGATTCGTGGAGTGGTGAGCATGGGGCGCGAGTCCGAGGAGAGCATGGGCGAGAGCATCCACCTGAGTGTGCTCGTGGATCCTACGTGCCCTCGCTGGCTCGCGATTGCCGTGCGCGACGCGCTCATGCCCGAGCGCGACGCGGTCGTGGACGTCCACGAGCTTGTGGAGCGTCCAGTGGTGGGCGGCTACGATGTGGGCATCGTGGTTGCAGGTAGCAGCGAGGCGCTCGTGGCCGGAGCGATTCGCAGGTTTGCCTGTGCACGCCAGCACGTAATCTGCGTTGCAGAGACCAGTCTCGACATTCCCGAAACCTACCTGCCGGCAAAGGTCGGGCAGTACGTGGACGAGGTCGTGGCGAGCGAGAGCGGCCCGTTGTACGAGCGCCTTGCCCACGCCCTCATCAACTGCACCGACAAGCGCGTCTCGTGCGCGGCCAATTTCGATTTCTGCCGTGCGGTGGCGACGGCCAGGCTGGTGAGCAAGTGTGCGGCGCACAACGCACTCATGGGCGTTGCCGACTTCATCCCAGGCGCCGGCATGCCGCTTATAACCATGAACCAGATTAACCTGGGCTTTGACATTGCGGCAACCTATGGTCAGGGCCTCTCGGCACGTCGCATACCCGAAGTTGCGGTTATCATTGCCGCCGGTTTGGTCTATCGCGGTGCGGCTCGACTGCTCATACGCTGGTTTCCCGCGTTGGGCTTGGTGATCCGTGCCGGATTTGCCTATGGGGGCACACTCGTTACGGGCAGGATGATCTCGACGCACTTTATGGAGGCGCTGCCACCCGCCTACGGCGACCAGGCGCAAGACTCATGAGGCTGGAGCGAGTAGACAGGTTTTGCGAGCTTGAGCCGCTGCTGGGCATGGTCGAGCATCCCAGCAGATACCTCAACCACGAGTGGGGTGCGCAGGAGCGACAGGACGGCCCCTTCCACGTGTGCCTGCTCTACGCCGACGTGTACGAGGTGGGGCAGCCCAACTTGGGGCTTTCCATCCTGTACAACGAGGTGAACGCCCAGGAGGGCATGTCGTGTGAGCGCGCCTATCTGCCTTGGGTCGACATGAGTGGGCTCATGAGGGAGCGTGGCATTCCGCTGCTCTCGCTGGAGTCGAGCAGTCCGGTCGCGTCGTTCGATCTCGTGGGCATCGCACTCGCGCACGAGCTCGTGTGCACCAACGTCGTGGAGACCTTGGACTTGGCCCACATAACCATTCGGGCGAGCGAGCGCGACCAGGACGAACCGATCGTGGTCGCCGGTGGCCCGAGCGTGTGGAACTGCGAACCCGTGGCACCCATGTTCGACGCGGTCCTTTTGGGCGACGGCGAGGGTGCGCTTGTGGAGATGGCTGCCTGTGTGCGCGACGCGCGTGCGCGGGGCCTCGCTCGCCAGGAGATACTGACCCGCCTGGCACGCATCGAGGGGGTGTATGTGCCCTCATTGTACGAGGTGGTGTGCGACGAGACGTCCACGCGCTGGGGATATGCCGTCCCCAAGCCGGGAAGTGGCGCTCCGGAAGTCGTGCACAAGCACTGCGTGGGCTCCTTGGCGGCCACCGAGCCCGTCGCCCAGCGCATCGTGCCCTACATGGGCGTCGTCCAGGACCGATTTGCCATAGAGGTGCTTCGCGGCTGTGCACGTGCATGTAGGTTCTGCCAGGCGGGCATGACGTACCGACCGGTACGCGAGCGTCCCCAAGGCCAGGTCGTGGACGCGGTAGAGCGCGGGCTCAAGGAGAGCGGGTTTGACGAGTGCTCGCTGTCGTCGCTTTCCACCACCGACCACTCCCAGTGCGCTGGCATTCTGCGGGAGCTGGGGGAGCGACTTGACGCCCAGGGCGTGCGTGTGAGCATACCCTCGCAGCGTCTGGATAGTTTTGGCGTGGAGATGGCCAAGATCGTGGGTTCCTCGCGCAAGGCCGGCCTCACGTTTGCACCCGAGGCGGGCACCCAGCGTCTGCGCGACGTTATAAACAAGAACGTGACCGACGAGGACCTAAACCGGGCGGTGCTCAATGCCTTCTCGTGCGGGTATCGCCGCATGAAGCTCTACTTTATGATGGGCCTTCCCACCGAGGGCGACGACGACGTAGAGGGTATCTCCCAGACGGCGACCCGCGTGGTCCTGCTCGGACGGGAGCGACTGGGCCCAAGGAGCAAGGTGTCGGTGTCCATCTCGGTCGCGGTGTTTGTGCCCAAGAGCCACACGCCGTTCCAGTGGGCCGGACAACTGCCGCTGGAGGAGGTGCGCAGGCGTCAAAGGCTCATGCTACATGCGGCCACCGATCGTGCCGTGCGCATCTCCTATCACGACGCTGAGACCTCGCTTGTCGAGGGCGTGCTTTCCAAGATGGGTAGGCGCGGCTTCGACCTGGTGCTGGAGGCCTGGCGCCGTGGGTGCCGATTCGACGCCTGGACCGACCAGTTTAGCTTTGAGCGGTGGCAGCAGGCCGCACAGGCGGTGGGCATCGACTTGGAGGACGTTGCCTGCGAGTCGTTCCCGCTCGACGCGCGCCTTCCCTGGGATCACACCTCGCCGGGTTTGTCCAAGGGGTATTTGCAGCGCGAGTGGAGACGGGCCATGCAGGGCAAGACGACGAGCGACTGCACGCGCGACACCTGCGCGGGCTGCGGCGTGTGCACTGCGTTGGGCGTCTGCAACGACCTTGCCGCAAGGCGTGCGTAGGGAGGGTGCGTATGGGGGAGCCATGCAGGATGCGCGTTCGCTACGTGAAGGACGGTCGTCTGGCGTATTTGGGCCACCTGGAGGTTATGAACACCATCATGCGCTGCGTGCGCAGGTCGGGTCTGCCCTTTGAGGTGGGCAACGGATTTGCCCGTCGCATGCGCATCCAGTTCTCGCAGGCCCTGCCGGTGGGCGCATCGTCGGCGGGGGAGTACTACGACCTCATGCTGCCACACCCCGTCGATGTCACACAAGCGCTCGCCCAGCTGCGCGAGGCGACGCCTTCGGCCCTGCAGCCCAACGCGTGTAAGCTACTGCCGCGCAAGGTCCCGGCGTTGGAGGCTTGGGTAAACGTGTCTCGTTGGGACGCGGTGGTGCAGGCAGACGGTGTTGACGCGGACGTCTTCGCACAGGGTGTGGAGCGCGTGGTGGCACAAGACGTCATCGAGTACATGCGCGGACCAAAGCTCAGGCGCATACAGGTCTCGCCCACGCTCATGTCCTGCCATGCGACCGATACCAGCGAGGGGGTGGCGCTGTCCATCCAAACGAGGACCACCGAGGCCGGGGCGTTGCGGCCTGCCGTCCTCGTGCAGGCTGCGGTGGGCTGTGTACCGTTGCGTGTGTGTCGGGTGGGCCAGTGGCACGAACAGGAGGATGGGAGCCGCCTGGACCCCATGGGGTCTATGTGGGGCTGACGGCTCGTTCGTATTCTCTCCATTATGCTGCGGATTTTCATTGACGCGCACGAACTTGGCGGTATAATTCATAGCCGTTGCATCAAAACAAGCAATGAGGAGTCACACATGTACGCAATCGTTTCCACCGGTGGCAAGCAGTACAAGGTTGCCCAGGGCGACGTCATTGACGTCGAAAAGCTCGATGCGCAGCCTGGCGACAAGGTTAGCCTTGACGTCCTGATGCTGAATGACGGAGCCACCAGCACTGTCGATTCTGCCGCGCTCGAGGGCAAGAAGGTTGAGGCCGAGGTTCTCGATCAGTTTAAGGGCAAGAAGGTAATCGTCTTCAAGTTCAAGAAGCGCAAGCGCTATCACCGCACCAAGGGTCATCGCCAAAACCTCACCAAGCTCAAGATTTGCGCGCTTCCCGTTGAGGAGGCCCCGGTAGCGGCTTCGACCGAGGATGCGGAGTAACTGGATCGAGCGTTTGCTCAAGAGTAGATAGGCAGGTGAGACTATGGCTCACAAAAAGGGTTTGGGTTCATCCCGAAACGGTCGTGATTCGCGCGGCCAGCGACTCGGCACCAAGATTTACGGCGGTCAGGCAATCAAGACTGGCCAGATTATCGTTCGCCAGCGTGGTACGCACATCACGCCGGGTGAGAACGTGGGGCGTGGCAAGGACGACACGCTCTTTGCCTTGGCCGACGGCGTTGTGGAGTTCACCAAGGGAACCAAGCATTTTGTGCATGTGCGCACCAGCGCATAGCGCGCATGTGCGGTAAGCGCTTTGTTGGGGGCCTCGTCTACGTGACGGGGCCCTTTTGGAATGAGTTACGGTAGTGGAGGCGTTCGCGTGGCAACTTTTACCGACTTGTCCCACATAAACGTGCGGGGCGGTGACGGCGGGGCGGGCTGCATGTCGTTTAGACGTGAGGCACACGTACCCAAGGGAGGCCCAGACGGGGGCGACGGTGGCAATGGCGGCAGCGTCGTGGTCGTTACCGACCCCCAGCTCTCGTCCCTCATTGACTACCGATACAAGCACCACTTTCGTGCACAGCGCGGAACGCACGGCCAGGGGGCGCGAAAGCACGGTAGGGACGGTGAGGACCTGGTGCTGCGCGTTCCGCTGGGCACCGTGGTACGAGAGCTGGACCCTGCCACGCAAACTCCCATGTACGAGATAGCCGACCTCACGCAACCGGGCGAGTCGGTGGTCGTGGCGCCGGGCGGCAAGGGTGGTCGTGGCAACATCCACTTCGTGACGCCAGTACGTCGGGCGCCTGCGTTTGCCGAGAAGGGCGAGCCTGCCACGGAGCACTGGATCGAGCTGGAGATGAAGCTGATGGCCGACGTGGCGCTGGTGGGCATGCCCTCGGTGGGCAAGAGCTCGCTCATCGCGCGCATCTCCGCCGCTCGGCCAAAGATTGCCGACTACCCCTTTACCACACTCATCCCCAACCTGGGCGTGGTGAGGACTCCCGACGGCCAGTCGTTCGTGGCAGCCGACGTTCCCGGACTCATTGAGGGCGCAAGCGAGGGTAGGGGACTGGGGCACCAGTTCCTGCGCCACATTGAGCGCACCGCCCTCATCCTGCACCTGGTGGACGTGACCGGTGGCTTTGAGGGCCGAGACCCCGTTGACGACTACCACAAGATCAACGACGAACTGCGTGCGTATGCCGCAGAGCTCGCGGACCGTCCGCAGATTGTGGTTGCCAACAAGTGCGACATGCCTGGCACGCAGGAGGCGACAGAGGCGCTGCGCGCCGTTGCCGAATCCCAGGGACGTCCCTTCTTCGCCATCTCGGCGCTCACGGGACAAGGTATAGACCGTCTCGTGGCCCAGACAGCAGAACGGGTGGCAACGCTGCGCACGGAGTTGGTGGACGACTCGCGACCCGCGCAGGCCGACCTGTCCCAGGTGTGGGAGCAGCGCCGTGCCAGTCGAGACAAGCGCATTGAGGTGGCCTGCGAGGAGCCGGGCGTCTGGCGTGTGTCGGGGACCAACATTGAGCGCATGGTCGTGCAAACCGACTGGGACAACGACGAGGCGGTGGACTACCTGCAGCGCCGGTTCTCCCGTCTCAAGCTGGAGGACATCCTAACGCGTGCCGGGTGTGCCTATGGCGACGAGGTGCGCATACTGGGCTACGCCTTTACGTTTGAGGGCACTACGGCCCAGGCCGAGTACGACGATGCGGTTGAGGAGGACGAAGTTGGCAACGCCTGAGCAGTTTCCCGGTTTGGTCGTGGTAAAGATTGGCTCGTCCACGCTCACCGACTCCCAGGGGAAGGTGGACCAGGCGTTTATCTCCGCGCTCTGTGCCCAGGTGGCCACGCTGCGCGCCGAGGGTCGCCCCGTGGTAATCGTTACTTCGGGTGCCGCCGCGGCAGGCAGGGAGCGTCTTGGACTGGACAGTCGCCCTGCGGACATCCCCACGCTGCAGGCGTGTGCCGCTGCGGGTCAGGCCGCGCTTACCGAGGCATACGCGCAGGAGCTTGCGGCCCGAGAGCTCATGTGTGGGCAGGTGCTGCTCACCCGGCGCGACGTCGTGGACCGCGAGGGGTACCTTAACGTGCGCAACACCTTCGACCGCCTGCTTGAGCTCGGTGTCGTTCCCGTGGTAAACGAGAACGACACGGTGAGCGTGTCGGAGTTCGCCTTCGGTGACAACGACATGCTGGGCGCCATCGTGTGCGGCCTGCTGGGCGCCTCCATCTACGTGGTTCTCTCCGACGTCGCCGGCCTGTATACGGACGACCCCAGCGTTAACAGCCAAGCCCAGCTCATTGATGAGGTGCGGCACGTGGACGACGTGGCGCACATGGCGGGTGGTTCCGGTTCGGACGTGGGGACGGGCGGCATGGCCTCCAAGGTGCGTGCGGCCAAGGCCATGCTTGCCGCCGGAATCCCCATGGTCGTGTGCCAGGGCAGAAGGCCCAACGTCCTGGTGGACGTGGTGCATGGCAAGAGCGTGGGAACGCGCTTTGCCAACCCCGAGGGTCCCGTGCGCGGCACTGGCCGCAAGCTGTGGATTGGCCTTGCCGAGATTCCCAAGGGAACGGTCGTGGTGGACGATGGGGCGGTGCGGGCGCTGCTCGTTGACGGGGCCTCGCTGCTGCCCGTGGGCATTTGCTCCACCGAGGGGGCCTACGAGGAGGGCGACGTGGTGAGCGTCGTGGACCGCCATGGAACCGAGATCGGCCGCGGGGTTGCGCGCTTCTCACAGGAGGACATGGCGCGCGTTCGAGGCCTTAAGCTGGACGTGGTGGGAAGGTTCTTCCCCCACAAGCTGGGACAGCCGGCAATACATCGAGACGAGCTGCTCGTCTTGGCCGATTCGTACAAGGATGGCGACTATGACTGATGAGATGGCCTACGACGTCGCGGCAAGCGTCGTGGAGCGTGGCGACCTTCCGCTGCTGGGACAGGATCCCCGACGAACCTATCGCATGGGCATTATGGGCGGCACGTTCGACCCCATACACAACGGCCATCTGGTCGCTGCCGAGCAGGCGTTCGACGACCTGGACTTGGACGTCGTGGTGTTTATGCCGGCGGGACGGCCCGCCTTCAAGCAGGGCAAGCGCGTGACGGCGGGCGAGGATCGCTATGCGATGACGCTGCTCGCTACGTCCGACAACCCGCACTTCCTGGCAAGCCGGTTTGAGGTGGACCGTGAGGGCATTACCTATACCGCCGACACGCTTGAGTGCCTGGCAAGCATCTATCCCTCAAACGTCGAGTTCTACTTTATCACCGGCGCCGACGCCATCGCAGAGGTGGTGACGTGGCGTGACGCGCACAAGATCGCGGAGCTTGCCCATCTGGTGGGGGCGACTCGGCCTGGGTACGACCTCGCGCATGCCAAGCACGCCATCGCAGAGTCACCGTTCGAGTTTGACGTAACGTATTTGGAGGTGCCTGCGCTCGCCATCTCGTCCAGTTACCTGCGCGAGCGTGTGGCCGCGATGCAAAGCCTGCGTTACCTCACGCCCGACACGGTAACGGGTTATATTCACAAGCACAAGCTCTATGGGGTGCTGCCGCGTCGATATGGCTCAACGGTAATCGTCGACGCAGACGGGCAGACGGAGGGGAGGCGCCGTGGCGAGCAACGGACAGACTGAGCAATGGAAGCCACGAGGGAAGTCCAAGGTTCCCTACAAGAAGTGGCAGCGGGCATCGATCAAGGCCATAGAGGCGGACGTGCGCAAGCAGCTCAGTCCCAAGCCCCGTCGCCTCGCGCACACCCTCTCGGTGGCGCGCATGTGCGAGCACCTGGCGTGCATGTATGGTGTTGATCCTTACCTCGCCCGGATTGCGGGTCTGCTGCACGACTGGGACAAGGTGGTTCCGCCGGCTGAGCTCATCGAGCGGGCACGGGTGTTGAGCATCGATTGCGGGGTGCCCCTCGAGTCCATGGAGCCGCTGCTCCACGGCATGGTCGCGGCCCGCGAGCTCCCCAAGCGCTATCCCGAGTTTCCCAACGAGGTGTGGCATGCCATCGACTGCCATACCTCCGCCTGCAGGAACATGGGCGACCTGGACATGGTCCTGTTCGTTGCCGATGGCATCGAGCCGCTGAGGAAGGCGAGCCCGGGCATACAGGCCACACGCGACCTGGTGGGCAAGGTCCCACTTGCGGACGTGTTTTGGGAGGCGTTTGTCGGGGGTATCGTGTATGTGCTCGAGGGTGGGCGCTACCTGCTCCCCAGGACCATAGACATCTATAACACGCTGGCACTCGAGCGCGCGAACCGCGCCCGTCGAGGCCGCTAGACGAAAGGAAGTGTGGCATGCCCACAACACCGTCGGAACTCGCGCGCATGGCCGTTACCGCCGCAGACGACAAGAAGGCGGAGGACATCGTTGCGCTGGACCTTACCGGACTCTCAGACGTATGTGACTACTTCGTGATCTGCTCGGCGGCAAACCCGCGCATGCTCTCGGCCGTGGTGGAAGAGGTGGAGGAGCGCATCAAGAAGAACGCGGGCCTCGACCCGCTCTCGCACGAGGGCCGGGCCGGGGCGAGCTGGGTGCTGCTGGACTACGGCTCGGTGGTAATCCACGCGTTCCTTCCCGAGTCGCGCGAGTACTACCGCCTCGAGCGCCTGTGGGGTGACGCGCCGCGGGTTGACTTCCTGCAGCAGTAAGCTCGCAAACCCGCACTGGGGGGGGGACAGTCCCCTGAACGCAGGGGACAGTCCCCAGTGCGGATAGAAGCGCCGCGGCTACTCCCGCGTCATACGGTTTTTTAGGCGCAGGTCCCTCCCGTACATGAGCGCGTCGCTGCCAAAGCGTTGCCGCAGCTTGTCGGTTGCCTCAAGGAGGGCGTCTGTCTTTTCTCCTTGTTCCTGGGTATCCTCGAACAGCGAAAGCTGCGTGGGACGTCTGCCAAACCCGCTCATCGCCACGCCCACGAGGCGTATGGGCGTGCCAGGGACCCACAGCTCGTCCAGCAGCTCGCAGGCGACGGGGCCAAACACCCGCTCGTCGTGGGTGGACTGCTCAAGCTGTCGCTGCGCGGTGTGCAGGCGCATGGTGGCAAGCTTTATCTTGAGCGTGACCTGCGACCCCTCGAGTCCCTTCCTCCTCAGGCGCATTCCCACCAGCTCGCTCACATGCCCTATGGCGGCGCGCACGTCCTGGGCGCTGGTGAGGTCCACGGCAAACGTCCGCTCGTGCGAGACGGACTTCACCTCGCGCTCCTCGTCTATGGCGCGTACGCGGCTGTCCTCGCGACCTTGGGCGCGCTGCACCATGTGGGGACCGGCTACGCCAAAGATGGCCTCCATCTGGCTTGGGTCCTGGCGTGCCAGCTCGCCGAGCGTGCGAATGTGGAGCTCCAACAGGGTACGCTCGCTTGCGCTGCCAATGCCCGAGAGGGCACGCACGGGAAGCGGTGCCAAGAAGGACGCCTCGGTGCCGGGCAGCACCACGGTGAGACCACGGGGCTTCTCGCGCTCGGATGCGATCTTGGCCACGGTCTTGTTGGTTCCCAGCCCAATGGAGCAGGTAATGCCCAGCTCGCTCACCCGCTCCTGGATGCGTCGGCAGATGGTGATGGGACTCTCGTTTGAGTAGGTGCCTGGGGTCACGTCAAAGAATGCCTCGTCTATGGAGACCTGCTCCACGAGCGGCGTCTCGTTTACGATGATGTCCATCACGGCATTGCTGAGCTCGCGATAGCGCCTGTGGTCTCCCCTCGTCCAAATGGCGTGCGGGCACAGGCGCTGGGCCACCATTGAGGGCATTGCCGAGTGCACGCCAAACGCGCGCGCCTCGTAGCTTGCCGTGGACACCACGCCATGGCGCTTGGGCGACCCTCCCACGATAACCGGCTTACCGCGCCATTGCGGATGATCGAGCTGCTCCACCGAGGCGAAGAATGCGTCCAGGTCCATAAGGCCAACGGCGCGTCCATGCCACGAGAGGGGAGAGTCCTGTGCCATGTTCGCGCTACCGTTCACGATTGGGTTGGCAACGTGGCCGTAAAGGTCGTGCCCGTGGCCTCGTCGCTCGTTGCCGAGATGGTGCCGCCGTGGGAGGTGCATATGCCCTTGGCGATTGCCAGACCAAGCCCAAAGCCTCCCGTGTGTGCGTCACGGCTGCGAGCCTTGTCGGTTCGGTAGAACCGGTCGAACACGTGGGGGAGGTCGGCGGGGTCTATTACGTTGCCGTGGTTGTTTACGCTGAGCGCGCAGCGCTTGGGCTCCTTGTGCAGCTCGACGCGAACGGGGCTGCCGGGCGCGGAGTACTTGCAGGCATTGTCTATGAGTATCTTGCAAAGACGGGCGAGCCATTCCGGGTCGCCCTGCACGCACACGTCCTGGTCGATGTCCTGCTCTATAAGGCTGCCGCGCTCGAAGGCGATGGCGTCAAACTCCAAGGCGGCGTTCTCCACCATGGCGGAGAAGTCCACCGACTCGCTGCGCATCACGTCCTTGGCGCCTGCCGTGGTCTCGTCGGTGCGGGCGAGCTCAAGGAGCTCCTCCACCAGGCTCTTCATGTGAGCGGACTCGTCGGCGGTGCTCTGGATCCAGCGCATGCTCTCGCTTGGTATGCCCTTGTCGGCCTCCAGAATCTGCGTATTGGCAATAATCACCGCCAGGGGTGTCTTGAGTTCGTGTGACGCATCGGCAATAAACTGCCGCTGCTGATCCCACGCGGCCTCCACGGGCTTGAGCACCCACGTGGAGAGGAAGATGGAGATAACCAGCAACACAGCCATGGCCAACACGATAATGGCTACGTCGCGTGCCGCAAGGGTGCTCAGCGACACGTCCACTGCCGAGGTGTCGGCAATAACCACGCGCCACGACCCGCTCGAGCGCTGCTGGCGCATCCAGGCGACGTGGTTGGACTCGTTCCACATGGTGTCCGCGTCACTCTTGAGTATGGAGCCCAGCAGGTCAGCCAGCGCGGAGGAGTCCACTATTATGGGCGCGTTGTTGGTGGCGAGCACCATGCCCTCAGAATCCAGGTCTATGGCAAGGATGAGTACGTTCGCACGGCCCTGGTCCTCGCGATCGCCCATCATGTGCGTGCCCATGCGTGGGAAGTCGTACACGCTTCCCACGAGGTTTCGCTCGAGGGCCTCATACACCAGCTCCCGTTGTGCTTGCCACGAGGAGACGTAGCTGCCACCCAAGACCGAGATCAATACGATGCCAACCAACGTCATGATGATTGCCACGAACTTTCTGCGGAGGCTTTTGAGCATGGTCTTCTCGCTTTCGGGTTTTGGGCGTGCCGTCACCATAATACTACCCATGTGAGGCTTGGAGCCACACACGGCCGCTCGCTCGCCCACCCAATAACAAGAAGGCCTTCGGGCAACGTCTGTCCCGAAGGCCTCATGAGGCGTTGCGTTAATGGAATGTGTTACTCGATTACCTCAAGGCGATAGCCCAGCATGCGCAGCGTGGTAATCTGCACCTTTGAGTGGATGTGGTTGATCTTCTTGCGCAGGAACGAGATGTAGGCCTCCACGGAGTTCTCCGATGCCTCGGCAGCGCCCCATACGCGGGTGAGCAGGTCCTGCTTGGAGACGACGCGCGCGTTGGAGCTCATGAGCATCTTCATGACCTCGAACTCCTTGCCCGACAGATGCACCGAGCGATCAGCGCAGGAGAGGTCGTGCGTGGTGAGGTCGAGGTGCAGGTCGCCAAAGGTGGCTTCCTCAATAATCACGTCGCCCGTGCGGCGTGTGACCGCGCGAATGCGCGCAAGGAGCTCGATGGTCTCGAACGGCTTGGTCATGTAGTCGTCCGCGCCAGCGTCGAGGCCACTCACCTTGTCGGCGGTAGAGGTGCGTGCCGTGAGCATGAGTATTGGCGTGGAGATGCCGTTTCGGCGCAGCTCACGCACGACATCCAAGCCGTCCATGCCTGGCAGCATCACGTCGAGCACGATGGCATCGTACATGCCGGTCTTTCCCAACGACAGGCCAGTCGTTCCGTCGTACGTAACGTCGGCCCTAAAGCCTTCGTCCTTGAGGATTTTGCATATTGCATCAGCAAGGTTTCGCTCATCCTCCACTATGAGAACGTTCATTGGGCATCCCTTCCCTGAGGTGCCGTTCTTTACACTTAGAGTTATGCTACACAACAACTGCCACGCGTGCGCTCGCAAACGTGCTTATTTGATTAAATAAGCACGTTTTCTTGGATTGATTCACAAAAACTGCACCTTGCGCTACGTCACAGAAGGCTTATGATGTTGTACTGCATGTATGGCTTGGCGACGCAGCCGCATCTACATCCATCCGCGTCGCATGTTTGGAGGAGTTTTAATTGGCAGTTAAGATTCGTCTGGCACGTCATGGTGCCAAGAAGCGTCCGTTCTACCGCGTCGTCGTTGCAGACAGCCGCATGCCGCGCGACGGTCGCTACATCGAGCTCGTGGGTCGCTACAACCCCGTCTCCGATCCCAAGATGATTGACATCGACCTCGAGCGCGTTGACGCTTGGATCGCCAAGGGCGCCCAGCCCACCAACTCCGTTTCTCACCTCATCGCCATCGCCCGTGGCGAGAAGCCCATGCCCGAGAAGCGCGAGAAGCTTTCCAAGAAGGCGGCCGCCAAGGCTGCCGAGGCCGCGGAGTAGCCGTGACGGACGAAGTCATGGAGACCGAGGATATGCTCGAGGAGATGCCGTCCGACAAGGTGGCCGACCTGGTTGAGTATATCGTCTGTGGCCTGGTGGATGACGAGGACGCCGTTTCGCTGGACGTGATAGACGGCGAGGAGGGCTCCCTCATCGAGGTCTCCTGCGCGCAGTCCGACGCCGGCAGGATAATCGGACGTCGCGGGCGCACCATCAAGGCCATCCGCACGCTCGCTCGTGCGCTGGGCCAGCGAGTGGGCACCTCCGTCGAGGTAGAGATTCTGGGATAAGACCTTGGCGGAAGCGTATCGGTCCATAGCACACGTCGAGAAGACACATGGACGCAAGGGGGAGGTCGTCGTGGTTCCCGCACGCGGCCTCCCGCTTCTGTTGCGCGAGGGGCTGCGCGTGGTCGTGGTGCCCCCGCGCCTGAAGGGCCCACGGGAGTTCGAGGTGCTGCGCTGCTCGGACTCCGCGAACGGACAGCTGGTGTCGCTTGCCGGCGTGACGACGATCCAGGCGGCGTCCGGGCTGGTGGGTCGCACCGTGCTCGCGCGCGTGGCGGACCTGCCCGAGGACCTGTGCCTACACGACGTCGAGTCGCTCTTGGGTCGCAGCGTGTGCGACGAGCGACTGGGCGAGCTGGGCACCATCGCGGAGGTGATGCGCGGTCCTGCCAACGACGTGTGGGTGGTGACGGGGCGCTATGGCGAGGTGCTCGTGCCCGTGGTGGCCCATGTGGTCTCCCACGTCGCGCCCGACGCAAGTCCCATAGACGTGAGTCTTCCTGGCGGATTGGTGGAAACGGACGTGGAGGCATGATGGTCCTGGAGACGCTCTCAGTCTTTCCCGAGCTCTTCGAGCCGTACATGAGCACGTCTATCATGGGTCGCGCGCGCACGGCGGGACTCTTCTCGTTCGAGGCGCATGACCTGCGCGACTGGACGCACGACCGGCACCGCACGGTGGATGACGCCCCGTTTGGCGGCGGCCAGGGCATGCTCATGAAGCCTGGCCCCATCTTCGAGGCGGTGCGCGACATCGTGGGGCGCGACCAGCGGCGCGCGCACGTGGTGTTCTTCTCGCCCTGCGGCAAGACCTTTGCCCAGGCGGACGCACAGCGGCTCGCGCAAAAGGAGCGCGTCCTGTTCGTGTGCGGCAGGTACGAGGGCATGGACGAGCGCGTGTACGAGCTTGCAGACGAAGTGCTGTCCATGGGGGACTTCGTGCTCACGGGTGGGGAGCTTGCGGCCCTGTGCGTGATGGACGCCGTCGTGCGGCTCATTCCCGGGGCACTGGGCGACGCGATGAGCAACGTGGACGAGTCCTTTGAGGGCGGCCTTTTGGAGTACGCGCAGTACACGCGGCCTGCAAGCTTCGAGGGCCGGGAGGTCCCTGCGGTGCTGCTCTCGGGAGACCATGCGCGCATTGCCGCGTGGCGCAGGCAGAGCGCCATAGCCAGGACCGCCGCTTGGCGACCCGACCTGCTGGGCGGCGCCAACCTTACGAGCGACGAGTGGGACCTTGCATACAGGGCGCAACGGACTCAACACGAGGAGGGCGAGGCAGATGCCTGAGGACGCCATTATCAACGAGGGCGAGCAGGGCGAGCCCAACGACAGGCGGCGCACGGTGATCGAGTGGTCGATAACCATTGCCGTTGCCGTTGGCATCGCAATACTCATACACGTATTCGTGGGCGAGCCCTTTATTGTTCCCACGGGATCCATGCTCGACACCATCCAGCTCGACGACCGCATTTGGGGCGAGAAGATCTCGTACCACTTTAGGGACCCCGAGCAGGGCGAGGTGATTATGTTCGACAACCCCAACGGTGAGGGTACCGTGCTCATAAAGCGCGTTATTGCCACGGCAGGACAGACGGTTGACCTGGTGGATGGGAAGGTGGTCGTGGACGGGCAGGTGCTCGACGAGCCCTATACCTCCAACCGCCCCTCTTTGCCGCTTAACCAGACGCTTCCGGGCACGGAGCCCGTCACGTACCCAATTACGGTGCCGGAGGGCTGCGTGTGGGTGATGGGGGACAATCGCACCAACTCGCTCGACTCGCGCTACTTTGGCGCCGTGCCCACGTCGAGCGTCGTGGCACGGGCACTCTTTACCTTTTGGCCGCTGTCTAATATCAAAGGCTTCTAGCTGGCAGCCAGATGCATAGGCAAACGAAGGAGATAGGTGATATGGCAAACACGTCACTCACGTTCCAGGACATGATTCTGGCCCTGGAACGCTATTGGGCCGACCAGGGATGCACGGTGATGCAGCCCTACGACTCCGAGGTGGGCGCGGGCACGTTCCACACGGCCACCACGCTACGTAGCCTGGGGCCCGCCGCATGGCGCACGTGCTATGTGCAGCCCTGCCGCAGGCCGGCTGACGGCCGCTACGGCGAGAACCCCAACCGCATGCAGCACTACTACCAGTTCCAGGTTATTCTCAAGCCTTGCCCGGCCGACTCCCAGGACCTGTACTTGGGCTCGCTGGAGGCGATCGGGCTCGATCCAGCCAAGCACGACGTCCGCTTTGTTGAGGACGACTGGGAGAGCCCCACTCTGGGTGCCTGGGGACTTGGCTGGGAAGTGTGGCTGGATGGTATGGAGGTCACGCAGTACACCTACTTCCAGCAGGTTGGCGGCCTGGAGGTGGATCCTGTGCCCGTGGAGATCACTTACGGCCTGGAGCGCATCGCCATGTACATCCAGGGCGTGGACTCCGTGTACGACTTGGTGTGGTCCTACCTTCCCGACGGCACGCCCATGACCTACGGTGATGTATTTCACGAGAACGAGTACGAGTTCTCGTGCTACAACTTCGAGGTCGCCAACGTGGACGTCATGCGCCGCAAGTTCGACGAGTACGAGGCGGAGTGCCACAGCTGCCTTGAGGCCAAGCTTCCGCTGCCGGCCTACGACTGCGTGATGAAGTGCAGCCACGCGTTCAACATTCTGGATGCGCGTGGCGCAATCTCGGCCACCGAGCGCGCAAACTACATCCTGCGCGTTCGCGACGTTGCCAAGGCCTGCTGCGAGGCGTATTTGGAGCTGGTCGCCGCACGTGATGGCGCCAAGAGCGGGGAGGTGGCATAGCCATGGCCAACAAGCGAGACTTTCTGCTGGAGATTGGGTGCGAGGAGATGCCCTCTGCACCGCTCATGAAGGCCCAGGACCAGCTGGGCAAGCTCGTCGCCAAGGGGCTGGATGCCTCGGGGCTCTCGCACGGGGAGGTGCGCACGCTCTCCACGCCCAGGCGCCTGGCGGTGCTGGTGGCCGAGTGCGCCACGGCGACCGAGGAGATCAACGAGGTCGTACGCGGTCCCAAGGCGCAGATTGCCTTTGACGCTGGGGGCAACCCCACGCGGGCCGCGCAGGGCTTTGCCCGCAAGAACGGCACCACGCCCGAGGCGCTGGTGCGTCGCGTCGAGCCCGACGGCAACGAGTACGTGTTCGCCGAGCGCTCGATTGCCTCGGTGCCGGCAATCGAGCTGCTCTCGGAGCTGTGCGAGCGCACCATCGCCTCCATCCAGTGGCCCAACTACCGCAGCCAGCGGTGGGGAAGCGAGCACGCCACGTTCGTGCGCCCCATCCGCTGGATCTGCGCGCTTCTGGGCGAGGAGGTCGTCCCCGTGCGCTATGCCGACGTGACCAGTGGCAACACCACGCGCGGACACCGCGTCCTGGCTCCTGGGGCCCACGTCGTCGCCGAGCCGGCCACCTACGAGGACGTGCTCGAGCAATCGTTCGTGCTGGGGGAGTTACGTCGCGCCCAGGTTATTCGCGAGGGGATCGCACGCTTGGAGGAAGAGCGCGGCGGTGCGCACGTGGACACCCCCAAGGGCACCTTCGACGAAGTGGTGAACCTCTGCGAGTGGCCAAGCGTCGTGGTGGGCACCTTCGATGAGGAGTTCTTGGCCGTGCCGCAGGAGATCATCGTGGAGGCCATGCTCAAGCACCAGCGCTACTTCCCCGTATATGCCGCGGACGGCTCCCTCACGCGCGAGTTCGTCATCGTCTCCAACGCCGACCCTGCCGTAAACGACACGGTGTGCGCGGGCAACGAGCGCGTGGTGCGTCCCAGGCTCGACGACGCCAAGTTCTTCTACGACGAGGACCTAAAGGTGGGCCTCTCGGCGTTTCGTGAGCGCCTTGCCAACGTGGTGTTCCAAAAGAGGCTGGGCACCGTGCTGCAAAAGACCGAGCGCATGGAGGTTATCGCATCGTCGGTTGCGGGCCAGGCGGGCTTGGGTGAGGAGGTCGTTGTGGCGTCGGAGCGTGCCGCACACCTCGCCAAGGCAGACCTCGTGAGCCAGGCGGTGGTTGAGTTCACCAGCCAGCAGGGCGTGATGGGTGGCTACTACGCTGCCGCACAGGGTGAGGACGACCTCGTCGCGCAGGCTATATCGCAGCACTACCGCCCGCGCTTTGCGGGAGACGAGCTGCCCTCCACCGTGGTGGGCAAGTCCGTGGCCATCGCCGACAAGCTGGACACCATCTGCGGCATGTTTGCCATCAACGAGCCGCCCACCGGATCCTCCGATCCGTTTGCCGTGCGTCGCTCGGCCATCGGCGTCATCGCCATGCTACGCACCCTGCCGCAGGTCTCGCTACGCGAGCTCATCGACGTCTCGCTTGCAGCATACGTGGCACAGGGGCTGGAGTTCGACGTGGTTGCGGTCGCGGCAGAGGTGCGCGCATACTTTAGTGGCCGACTGGCTGCGATTGCCCGCGAGGAGGGCGCCGAGCCCGACACCATAAAGGCCGTCTCAGCGATTGGCGTGTGCGACCCTGTGGCCTATCTGTCGCGCGTCAAGGCACTCGACACCGCCCGTCGCGACTCGCGCGAGCTCTTTGACGACCTTGCCACTGCGTATGCGCGCGCAAGCCACCTGGCCGACGCCTCGCTGGGAACGAGCGTGGATGCCACGCTGCTGGGAGACGCTGAGCGGGCGTTGCTCGAGGCAGTCGACGCGGGCAGCGCCGCGGTGCAGGAGGCAATCGAGTCCGCAAACATGGACGACGCCATCGCATCTCTTGCCAAGCTGCGCGAGCCCATTGACCAGTTCTTCGAGGACGTGCTGGTAATGGACCAAGACCTCACGTTGCGCGAGAACCGCCTCAAGCTGCTCAACCGGTTTGAGGGTGCCTTCAAGGACGTGGCCAACATCGGCGCGCTGGCAAAGGGCAGCAAGTAAGCTGTACTCCGGGGACAGTCCCCCGTATAGGGGGGACTGTCCCCGGAGTACAAATTGCCGTTTTGAGCCTCCGATTTTTGTGGAGAAAGCGTTGAGGGAGCGCTCTCGCCGAACCTATTAGGCCAATCAGCCGTTCGCGTAACGACTCACCTTGCACAACTCTGCGCAAAGGGGCAAACTAATACTCGCAGGACGTGCGAAAGCGCAAGATATTCTATGCGGCGACCCAAGGTGGTCGTGCGCGTGAACGAGAGGAGATACCATGCCAAGTCTCGATCTGAGCACCGATGAGGTCGTCGAGGACGTAAAGCCGATCGTGCTCGTAGTCTCAGACGCTCGTGGAGACACCGCATACAGCGTAGTTGTCGCTGCGGCGGCCCAGTATGAGGTCGATGCCCTGGACATCGCGCGTCTTGCCGATGCAACGAGCGTCGAGAAGGTCACGGAGTTCCTGGAGGAGCAGGAGGAGGAGGGCAGGCCCATGGCCGTGTTCCACACCTTCGTGGACGAGCGCCTTCGTCGCGATGTGCGTCACGAGCTCGTGCGCCGTGGCATTCCTTCCATCGACCTGCTGGGACCTGCGGTAACCGTGCTGTCCACGCTTACCGGTGCAGAGCCCTCCAACAAGGTTGGCGCGCTGCGCGACCGTCTGGAAGACCAGTAAGGAAGTGCCCTGTGTAAGGGCGACGCACACGTATTGATTCGTCTCTTGGTTGAGGCCGAACGTAGGGAATCCCCTCCGTTCGGTCTCTTCTGCGTGTGTCTGCGCATGGGTTCCAGACAAGGCGTGCAGCGGGCCCGGACAGTAACCTCATTTTTTTGTGCGCATATACTGCGAACGCCACTTCACGAACAATAATTGTTGGCAATTTGGTAAAGTCTAGATATTTAGGGCGCATGAGCGCCAAGGAACGCAAAGAAGGAGTTGTACATGGCAGAGAAGCACGTGTATCGCTTCGGTTTCGACCAGGACGGCAAGAACGTAAGTGAGGTTGCCGGTGCCACCGTCGACGAGGCTAAGTGGATCACGGGTGGCAAGGGCGCAAACCTTGCCGAGATGGCGGCCCTGGGCCTTCCGGTGCCCGCGGGCTTTACCATTACTTGCCAGACCTGCGTTGAGTACTCGGGCGCTGGCAACGTCTGGCCCGAGGGTGTTCTCGACGAGATCGACGAGTACCGCAAGGACCTCGAGGAGCGCATGGGCAAGAAGC
>JAUMWN010000084.1 GCA_030529625.1 Coriobacteriales bacterium | reverse complement strand
AGAAGGGCGTAAAGCTCGACACCGAGCTCGACGCCGACGACCTCAAGGACCTCGTTGCCACGTTCAAGCAGATCTTTGCCGACAACGTGGACGTTGCCGAGTACCCCGAGGTGGCCGTTGACGGCAAGGCCGTCTTCCCGCACGACCCCATCCTGCAGCTGCGCCTTGCCGAGCAGGCCGTGTTTGGCTCCTGGAACACCGAGCGCGCCATCCTGTACCGCAAGCAGAACAAGATCGACGACTCCCTGGGCACCGCGGTCAACGTCCAGGTGATGGCCTTTGGCAACAAGGGCAACACCTCCGCCACCGGCGTCGCCTTTACCCGCAACCCCGCCGACGGCACCAACGAGCGCTATGGTGACTACCTGGTCAACGCCCAGGGCGAGGACGTCGTGGCAGGCATCCGCAACACCGAGCCCATCGCCAAGCTCCCCACTGAGCCTGGTCTGGAGGAGGCCGGCAAGCAGCTCTTCCACGTGTTCGAGATCCTCGAGGACCACTACGCCGACATGATGGACCTCGAGTTCACCATCGAGCAGGGCAAGCTCTACATGCTGCAGACCCGCGTGGGCAAGCGCACCGCGCTGTCCGCCCTCAAGGTCGCCATCCAGATGGTCGAGGAGGGTCGCATCACCAAGGAAGAGGCCGTCATGCGCGTGGCGCCCGAGCAGCTCGACCAGCTCCTGCACCCGCAGTTCGATGCCGCCGACATCAAGGGCCGCGAGATTATCGCCAAGGGCCTCAACGCCAGTCCTGGCGCAGCCGTGGGCGCTGCCGTGTTTAGCTCCGCCGACGCCGAGGCCTTTGCCGCTGCCGGCAAGCCCTGCATCCTCATTCGCTGGGAGACCACGCCCGACGACCTCCACGGCATGGTTGCCGCCGAGGGCATCCTCACCTCGCACGGTGGCAAGACCAGCCACGCTGCCGTTATCGCCCGTGGCATGGGCGCTCCCTGCGTCTGCGGCGCCGAGGCGCTTCAGATCAACGCTGCTGAGAAGACCTGCGCCATCGCTGGCACCGACATCGTGCTGCACGAGGGCGACATCATCTCCATCGACGGCACCACCGGCAACGTGTACGCCGGCGAGGCCAAGC
The DNA here is from genome assembly GCA_030529625.1 of Coriobacteriales bacterium. Taxonomy (GTDB): domain Bacteria; phylum Actinomycetota; class Coriobacteriia; order Coriobacteriales; family Atopobiaceae; genus RUG440. Next base: position 11,430 of record JAUMWN010000084.1, on the reverse strand, counting down.
TCGTTCGCCCCGAGCTCGGCGGCGACCTGCAGACCATCCTCGAGTGGGCCGACGAGGTTCGCTTCAACGAGGAGCGCGGCCGTGTGATGGGCGTTCGTGCCAACGCCGACAACCCCGAGGACGCTCAGCTCTCCCGCGACAACGGCGCCGTGGGCATTGGCCTGTGCCGCACCGAGCACATGTTCCTGGGCGACCGCAAGCAGCTCATCCAGGACTTCATCCTGTCCGACGACGCTGCCGTAAAGGCCGAGGTCCTCAAGAAGCTCGGCGAGGCCCAGAAGGGCGACTTCCTTGGCATGTTCAAGGCCATGGCCGGCCTGCCCGTGATCGTGCGTCTGCTCGATCCTCCTCTGCACGAGTTCCTGGACTCCCCGCGCGAGCTTGAGGTGGAGATCGCCAAGCTCGAGGCCGCCAACTCCGCCCTCGAGGCCGCCAAGGGCACCGTCGCCGGCGCCGACCTTGACGAGCTCAACGTTGAGCTGGAGAAGGCCGTCGCGGCCAAGCGCGAGCTTCTCAAGCGCATCGACTCCTTCCAGGAGGCCAACCCCATGCTGGGTACCCGTGGCTGTCGCCTGGGCTTCCTGTATCCTGAGCTCAACCACATGCAGTTCCGCGCCATCTGCGAGGCTGCCGCCGAGCTCATCAAGGAGGGCATCGACGCCAAGCCCGAGATCATGATTCCGCTCGTGGCGTTCTCCGAGGAGCTCAAGCACCTCCGCTGGATGTGCGAGGACGACATCAAGGCAGTCTCCGAGGAGTATGGCATCAAGCTTGACATCCCCATCGGCACCATGATCGAGCTGCCTCGCGCTGCCATCACCGCCGACCACATTGCCAAGTACGCCGACTTCTTCTCCTTCGGCACCAACGACCTTACCCAGACCTGCCTCGGCTTCTCGCGTGACGACGTCGAGTCCTCCTTCATGGACACCTACCTTGAGGAGAAGCTCATCAAGCTCAATCCGTTCGCGACCGTCGACCGTGGTGTTGCTCGCCTCGTCGAGATGGGCGTGAAGGGCGGCAAGGCCACCAATCCCGCCATTCAGTGCGGCGTGTGCGGCGAGACCGGCGGCGATCCCGACTCCATCCAGACCTACTACGACCTCGGTCTTGACTACGTGTCCTGCTCGCCGTTCCGCGTGCCCATCGCACGTCTTGCGGCTGCCCAGGCTAAGATCAAGAGCAACGGTGGCGCTGCCAAGCTCGCCTAGGTGAGTACGTAGCTTCGCAACCTTGCACCACAATCGGGGCGGACTCCATGGGAGTCCGCCCCTTCTCTGTGTCGAGCACTCCTCAACGTGGGAAAAGGGGTTTGGCCCCTTTTCCCACGAGTGTGCCACACGCCTGTGTGGATTATACTGGCTTGGTGGGAACTGTCTGCAACGTGCCGCTCGCACGCATCTGAAAGGATCGCTCGTATGGGTAAACGTCTTGCCGCACTGCTGTGCTCTATCGCACTCGCCTTGTGTGCCTGCTCCGCGCCCGGCGCCCAACAGCCCGAGCCCCAACCACAGCCGCAGGAGGCCGCGAAGCAGGAGCCGGACAAGATAGAGCCAAAGAAGCTCAACGACTATACGTGGGACGAGCTCTCTCGCATCTCGGCGGAGATATCGGCCGCGCCAGACGACGAGGAGGGACGCTCGGTCGCACAGCACTACGGCCTTGTGGACGAGAATGGGGCGCTTTCGCAGGACACCAAGCAGATCGTGCTCAACGACACGCGTGCGCTGGACGTGCGTCTGGCGGGCATCCGGCATGACGATAGGGCAGACGATAATGGCAAGGCCGGACTCACGTTTATGACCGTGGGCGCCTGGGACAAACGCCCCATGAACGAGGGTGGGGGCATAGAGGGCGGCTGGGAGAAGAGCGACCTGCGTTCCTGGCTTGCCACAGATGCAAAGGCTATGCTCGACGACGACCTAGCCAAGGCGCTCATTCCCGTTAACAAGCTCACCAACAACGTGGGCCTTACCAGTAGCGAGGACAGTGTTACCAACACCGCCGACGAACTGTGGGTGTTCTCACCGTGTGAGGTGTGCGGAGAGATTCGCTGGGACGTGGAGGAATATAAGCAGAAGCGCGGGCTGCAGGACGTGGACGGACTGCTTGGTCTGGAGGGTTCGCAGTACGAGGTGTTTGAGCAGGCGGGAGTGAGTGACTCCAGTGATCCCAACGGCTTCCTCTCGCTGGAGCAGAGCACCGGGACCATGCCGTGGTGGTACCGCTCGCCATACCCCTTCGACTGGGAGGGCATGGGCGACACCGGAAGCAAGGGCTACTTCTACCAGGTGCGTGATTCCGGCTACCCCGAGTCCATAGGTTCGCCTGAGGTTCCCGCGGGCGTCGTGGTGGGCTTTTGCGTGTGACGGGGTGCCAGGGCGGCCTTATCGTGTGTTCGTCAGGGAAGAGGTACCTTTGGGACACTGGGCAGAGCATGACGTGGAGTAAGGGTTGCCGGACGTGTCCCAAAGGTACCTCTTCCCTAAAGGACACGCTTGCCAGCTGCGTCTGTGCGAGTAATGTGGACGCTTGCACTTTTGACGTTCGCTTTGTATAATTTCTCTTCGTGTGTAAACCTATGTGTCGATTTCGCAAAGCGACGGCACCTCTAGAGACGAGGTAGACATGGCAGTTGACTACATTGCCGCCATCGAGAAGGCGCAGATCCGGGATGACATTCCCAGGGTAATCGTGGGCGACAACGTGCGCGTGCACTATCGCATTCGCGAGGGTGAGCGTGAGCGCGAGCAGGTATTCCAGGGCGACGTGATTCGCATGAGCGGCGCCGGTGCCCGCGAGACCTTTACGGTTCGCAAGCTGAGCTTTGGCGTTGGCGTTGAGCGTACCTTCCCCCTGCACAGCCCCAAGATCGCAAAGCTCGAAGTAGTTCGCCACGGCCAGGTTCGCCGTGCGAAGCTGTACTACCTGCGTGACCGCGTGGGTAAGGCTGCTCGCCTTCGCGAGAAGCGCATGTAGGGTACGTTGGGTTAACGTGCTTGGATGGCGGTGTAGGGAGTCTCTCCTTGCACCGTCATTTTTGTTGTGAGCTAACTCGAGGAGGAGCCATGCCGGACGCGGGCAACATGCGTGCCAAGGAGATTGCGGCGCTCATTGCGAGTGCGAGCCAGGAGGAGCTGCCCGAACTGGAGCGGCGTTACGCTGACGACCCGCGCAGGCAGGTGCGCGACGCCCTCGCCCGGGCACACCGGAGGCTGGACAGGGACCAGGCCGAGCGTGACCGAGTGCTTGGCATGTACGAGGCGCAGCGCGAGCTGGGGGGTGATGGCATCGTGGTGGGCGTGGACGAGGTTGGCAGGGGAGCGGTAGCGGGTCCGCTCACGGTTGCCGCGGTGGCCTTGCCCTACCGTCCCGTGGTGTGGGGCATCAACGACTCGAAGCAGCTTTCCCCTGCGCGCAGGGAGCAGCTCGCCGCCCAGATCGAGGAGATTGCCATTGCAACGGGCATCGCGCACGTTCCCCCCGAACAAATCGACTCCGTGGGCATGGCGGCGGCATTGCGCCTGGCCATGAAGGAGGCGATTGCCAACACCGGCGTCGAGCCGGACAGTGTGCTCATAGATGGCAACCCCGTGCGTGTGCATCCGCGCGAGACCAACGTGGTAAAGGGCGATGCCACCATCGCGTGCATCGCCGCCGCCTCCATCGTGGCAAAGGTCATGCGAGACGCCCTCATGGTTGGTTACGATGCCGTCTATCCCCAGTATCACTTTGCGGCATGCAAGGGGTATGCCTCCGCCGATCACGTGGAGGCCATCCGCGCCCATGGGCTAAGCGAGATCCATCGGGTGAGCTTTTGTGGCAACTTTGTGGAGACGCCGCGCCTCTTCTAGCGTCGCAGTTTTAAGATTAGATATATCGTCATAAACGGTTATCACGCACAAGCTGCACATATGGAGCATGAGGGACTTCCTGCGCCTGACGCACTGGGCATTTTGTGCGCGCTGAGTGTGCATTTGCTGTGCGCTGCGTTTGACAACCTGTAGCTCCCAAATCCGTATGGAGGGAGTAGCTATGGTTGCAGTGCAAGGACTGTCGGGGATGGGACCCCTGTCCGATGGCATGGTGGACGTCCAACTCAGGGTTATGGACACCTGTCTGGAAAAGCCCATAGACGCGTGTACCCAGCGGGAGATTGGCCTGTATGGGGAAGACCTTGCGGCTAGCTATCTGGAGGCTCGCGGGTACGAGCTGCTGCATCGCAACTGGCGATGCGTCTTTGGGGAGGCAGACATCGTTGCGGCGGACGGGGACGAGCTGGTGCTCGTGGAGGTGAAGACGCGCACCTGCGGCCTGTACGACAATCCCGAGCTGGCCCCCGAGATAGCCGTAGACAGCCGCAAGCGTTCCCGTTACGAGAAGCTTGCCCTCATGTGCTACGCGGAACAGTCGGAGCTCGCGTCGGTGCGGTTTGACGTCATTGCCATCAAGCTCGTGGGGGAACAGGACGTGCTGCTGCGCCATCTGTTTGCCGCGTATTCGTGGGATCGATAGCCATGCCGCGCACCATGTTTGCCGCCAGGACGGCAGTCCTGCGCGGCGTCGTGGCCGAGCCGGTTACCGTGGAGGTCAGCGTGTCGCAAGGTATCCCGGGCATCACCATAGTGGGCATGCCGGATGCCGCAGTACTCGAGGCGCGCCATAGGGTGCGCTGTGCGATGCGGGCATGCGGTTTTGAGAACCCCCGGGCAAGCGTGACCGTTAACCTCGCGCCCTCCGAGGTGCGCAAGACGGGAACGGGGTTCGACCTTCCCATAGCGGTTGCCATTCTGGCCTGTACGGGCCAGATTCCCACCAAGGATCTGGATGGATGCCTGTTCGTGGGTGAGCTGGGCCTTCGAGGTGAGGTGAGTTCGGTGCGGGGCTTAGTGGCCTATGCCATGCTAGCCCGGGAGCAGGGTCTTAGCTTTGTGGGCCCAACGGGAACGGTGCCTGCCCCCAATGTGGACACCTACGTTATCGATACGCTGGCGCAGCTCAGGCAGGGCGTTGCCAACCTGCGCGCCGCCGCCTCGATTCCGTTGTCGCACGATACGCACGACGATGGGGAGAAGCCTGGCCAGGACTTCTCGGACGTGATAGACCAGGACCTTGCCAAGCGCGCCTTTGTGATCTCGGCTGCGGGCAGGCACGGCATGCTGATGGTTGGTCCGCCCGGCTCGGGCAAGTCCATGATGGCCAAGCGCATGCCCACGATCTTGCCGCCGCTCTTGGAGACGGAGCGTGCCGAGGCCCTGCTCGTGCATTCGGTCGCCGGACAGGAGCTGTTTGGGCTGCAACGTGGGGCCCGTCCGTTTAGGGCGCCACACCATGCCATTTCGCAGGGTGGGCTCGTGGGGGGTGGACGTCCCGTGCGGCCAGGGGAGGTGTCACTTGCCCATTGCGGCGTGCTGTTCCTGGACGAGCTTCCCGAGTTTGCCCCAAGCACCCTGCAAGCGCTGAGGCAGCCCATCGAGGACAGGGAGGTGCACATCGTGCGCGTTGACGGAACCTATACCTTTCCCAGTGACTTCATGCTCGTCGCAGCGGCCAACCCGTGTCCCTGCGGGTACCTGGGCGATCCCGACCATGAGTGTGCATGCAGCGCCACTCGCATTCAGGCATATCAGTCCAGGATAGGAGGGCCGCTCATGGACCGCATAGACGTGCGCGTGGACGTGGCCAGGCCCTCGTCGGCTCGCATTATAGCGGGAGAGCGGGGCATCGGTTCCAAGGAGATGGCAGATCAGGTAATGCGGGCGAGGGAGTTTGGCTCGTGGTGGTGCGAGCGCAATGGGAGTTCCGTGCCCAGTCGCGCTCGCGGCGTGCCCGACCTCGGCTTGGATGACGGCGCGAAGTCAACGCTTGAGTCGACTGCCAGAAGGCTGGGGCTGGGAGGGCGAAGCATCGTGCGCATCGCTCAGGTGGCCAGGACCATCGCAAACATAGACGAGTTGGAACGAGTGGGCAGGGACCATGTGATGGAGGCGTGCGCATATCGCAGCCGCGCCACGTTGTGAGGTGAGAGCAATGGCACAAAGGCACGAACTCAGACCAAATGACGAGCGCTATCCCCAGGTGCTCCGCGAGGAGGAGGGGGTGCGCGCCGACGTGCTGTACGTGTTGGGGGACCCCGACGTCTTGCAGGAACCCATGGTGTCGATTATCGGCGCCCGCAAGGCGACCCCGTATGGCATCGCCGCGGCACAAATAGCCGGCAGGATTGCGGGGGAGTGCGGCATAACCGTGGTCTCTGGTGGTGCCATGGGCTGCGACTACGCCGCGAGCAGGGCGGCGCTCGACGCCGGTGGAAAGGCCGTGGTGGTGTGCGGCAGCGGCGCGGATCGCATCTATCCCGCGTCCTCGGAGGACGTCTTTCGGGATGCGGTTGCAAGGGGTGGTGCCATCGTGGGCATAGAGCCATGGGGGACACCGCCTGCCAAGTACACGTTTCCCAAGAGGAACGTTATCATCGCGGCGCTGTCGCCGGTCCTGCTCGTAGCTGAGGCCGGGGAGCGGTCGGGGACGATGGGGACCGTTGACGCGGCCTTGGAGATGGGCCGTACCATCTATGCCGTCCCAGGATCGATCTTCTCACCAACCTCCCAGGGCACGAACCGGCTCATCAGGGACGGTGCGCTGCCCATAGCGAGCGAACCAGACCTGGAGGCGCGGCTCTCGCTTGACTACGGCGTGCTCAGGATTATAGCTCCGCATGAGTCCCGTGCCGCAAACGAGGTGATATCGGCCCTTTCCGCAAACCCCATGCGACCCGAAGAGCTCGCGCCACGTCTGGAGCAGACGGTACTCACGTTGCTGCGCACCCTCACCGACTACGAGGCCCAGGGCATCGTGGAGCATCTGCCCGATGGCCGCTACTCCCTCACAGCACGCGGCTACCAGGAGTACGGGCGATAGGGATGCGGTGTTCACGTAGCCTCTGTCTCCAAATGGGTTGCACTCAGAGAACAGTTCCCTGAGTGCAACGTGTTGGCTACTTTCACGGGACGCAACAAATGCGTATTATGGGTTGGACGTTGCCACATAGTGGCTTGGTAGAGGGGAACGGTGGTTTGATGTCAGACGCGGTAACGGTCGTTGGCGGCGGGCTTGCGGGTTGCGAGTGCGCGCTCTCGCTCGCCGACAGGCACATCCCGGTGGTTCTGTACGAGCAGCGTCCTGCTGGAGACGCGCCAGCCCACCACACCGACGGCCTTGCCGAGCTGGTATGCTCCAACTCGCTCAAATCCACGCGCGCGGACAGCGCGGCGGGGTTGCTCAAGGAGGAGCTAAGACGCATGGGTTCGCGCCTGCTCCCCATCGCCATGCGCTGCGCGGTACCCGCCGGGGGTGCCCTGGCCGTCGATCGCGCGCAGTTCTCACGTCTGGTAACCCAAGAGATAGAGGCACACCCACTCGTCGAGCTTCGTCGGGAGGAGGTGCGCGACATACCCGATGGTCCGGTCGTGATAGCGGCCGGACCACTGTGCTCGGCACCGTTGGCCAACGCGCTCATGGAGCTTGTGGGCGGCGACCGGCTCTCGTTCTTCGACGCGGCGGCACCGGTGGTGGACGCACAGAGCATCGATTGCTCGATAGCCTTCGCGCAGTCGCGCTACGAGGAGGACGGTACGGGGGACTACCTCAACTGCCCGCTCGATGCCCAGGAGTACCAAGCCTTCTGGCAGGAGCTCGTTGCGGCCAAGCGCGTGATCGCGAGGGACTTCGAGACCAAGGACCTGTTCAACGCCTGCCAGCCGGTGGAGGAGCTGGCGCGCAAGGGTGTGGACACCCTGCGGTTTGGCACCATGAAGCCCGTTGGCATAACGGATCCGCGAACGCAGCGCAGGCCATGGGCTGTGGTGCAGTTGCGCGCGGAGAATGCCCAGCGCACCGCATACAACCTCGTGGGATTCCAGACCAACCTCACGTGGGGAGAGCAGAAGCGGGTGTTCTGCATGATTCCCGGCCTTGAGAATGCCGACTTCCTTCGCTATGGCGTCATGCATCGAAACACGTTTGTGGACGCACCGCGCGTGCTGGACCACACTTTTGCCGTGCCGGGCACGCAGGTGCGCCTTGCGGGTCAGATTACGGGGACCGAGGGGTATGTGGAGGCAATCGCCTCGGGTCTGCTGGCTGCCGCCAACACGGCGGCCGAACTGGGTGGCTACGACACCGTAAGCCTTCCCGCAACGGGGGCGTTGGGGTCGTTGGTGGCATACGCCACAAATCCGGACACCAGGCCATACCAACCCATGCATGTAAACTTTGGGCTCGTCCCGCCCATTGATGGGCCGCGCCTCAAGAAGCGTGCCCGCTACCAGGCATATGTAACTCGCGCCCTTGCCGACCTCGATGCGTATCTTGGCGCACGACCCGAGCTCTTCTTGGCAAGTGGCGTCACGGATGGCGAGGAAGGCACGCATGGCGGGGCATGAGGGCCTACGCGATGTTGAGCGGGCTGAGCCTCTCGTGCAGGGGTTCTTGGAGCACCTCTCCTGCGTGCGGCGCCTCTCGGCCCACACGGTGCGTGCGTATGGCACAGACCTCAACACGTACCTGGACTGGTGTGCGCGCGAGGGAACGCCGGCCATAGACATAACTCACCGCAGGCTCCGGTCCTACGTCGCGTACCTGGTCTCGTCGGGGTATGCCGAGAAGACCATCAACCGCCGCATGAGCGCACTGCGTACCTTCTTTGCCTGGCTGGAACGGGAGGGCGAGGTGGGCGCGAACCACGCGGCCGAGCTTCCGGGTCGCAAGATGGCCAAGACCCTGCCCGCCACCATCACGGATGAGGACGTGGGCAGGCTGTTGGACGCCTGCGAGGCAGACGGTCCGGAGGGAATGCGCGACCGGGCCATGATCGAGCTGATGTATGCCACGGGGGCGCGTATCTCGGAGGCGGCACGGCTCGTTCCGGCCGACATCGACTACGCGCAGGGACAGGTGCGCCTGTTTGGCAAGGGTTCCAAGGAGCGAATCGTGCCCATGTACGACCAGGCGCTGAGGACTGTTGACACTTACGTGAATCAGGCCAGACCTGCACTTGCGGCGCGTCGCAAGGCAGCCGGGCAGCCCAAGGCACTGTTCGTGTCCTCGCGCGGCAACGACATGAACGCCCAGACCCTACGCGCACGCTTCGAGCGTCTGGTGCTTCTAGCCGGACTGGGCACAGACGTCACGCCGCACGCCATGCGTCACACGTTTGCCACCGAGATGCTCAATGGTGGTGCCGACCTCAAGACCGTCCAGGAGCTGCTGGGCCACGAGAGCCTCGCCACGACGCAAATTTACACGCACCTCTCAATCGAGCGGCTCAAGGCCGCGACGCGGCAGGCCCATCCGCGCGGGTAGCTGCACTCGGGGGCAGTCTCCTGAGTGCAAACTGCCGTTACTCCTGCAGGTAGGCCAGAAGGTCGAGCGCCTTGGTGTCGATGACGGTCGTCTGGTGGGACGGCTCGCGCTCCACCACGCGCACATACCAGGCCTTTGAGGCGCCCTTGTCATTGTCCGACGTTCCCCACGTGAGATAGAGACTCTGATCGGTGGGCTTCTCGCGGATGCCGAGCACCGCGACGGGGTTATGGGACACGCTCGGGATCGCGTTGTCGTCTGCCGAGGCGTCTGCGATTGCCTCGTCGTCGCTCATGCACGTCTTGCCGTGTGGATCGACCAGGCTCCAGTCCCCCAGGGTGAGGTCCTGCAGGACGTGGGGGAGCACCTGCACATGGGTGAGGTCGATCTTGTGGAAGAGCGTGATGCTGGCCTCGCCCTGTGCAGGCTCGTGCACGCAGGCGATGGCCCACGAGTCGAGGTCGGTAGCGTCGGACCTGGTGGTACACAAATACGCGTAGTCCTTGTCCTTGTCGCCACGTGTGGCCATGAGCAGGCGGGGTGCGAACGTGCGCGGCGCGAAGGTGTTGGTGGCCTGCTCGAAGCGCGCTAGGTCCTGCGCGTCGAGCGCGTCGTGGTCGTTGAGTTCTGCGGGGCTCACGTTCCAGGTACCCGAGATCAGGTCCGTGACGGCTGCAGCCTCATCGGCTGCTGCCTGTTGGGATTGGGGTTCCGGCTCTGATTGGGCGCATGCGGCAAGCGGTGCCAGCGCGAGCGTTGTGGCTAGGACGAACGTGACGGTGCGTGTGGTGGGCATAGGTGCGACCCGCTTCCTCTTGCTGGCCGCAGCGCAGGACGCGCTGCGGTTTGGAGTGTGTATGTGTGCGGCGTGGCGTATTCGCGATGTGTGCCATGTGCTTGCCCGCACAAGCCGCTCTGTGATAGTATACCTTCTTGTCGTGCGTCCGCACGTCATATCACACACGCGTGACTACTCCTCGTCCGTGGTGCCTGCCGTCTGGGATGGGCGGCTGGTGGATTGGGGGGAATGACATCACGCGGAGGGACAACCACAGGAGGTTTTGTCATGGCGGTAAAGATCAACATCCAGACGCTGCTCGACGCAGGGTGCCACTACGGCCACCAGACGCGTCGCTGGAACCCAAAGATGCGTCCGTACATCTTTGGTGAGCGCAACGGCATCTACATTCTGGACCTCAAGCAGACCATCATCAACGCCGACAGGGCGTACACCGTGCTGCGCGAGACCGCTGCCAAGGGTGGCACGGTCCTGTTCGTGGGCACCAAGAAGCAGGCCCAGGAGCCCATCCAGACCCAGGCTGAGCGTGCCGGCATGCCCTACATCAACCAGCGCTGGCTGGGCGGCATGCTTACCAACTTCGTGACCATGCGCTCGCGTATCGATCGCATGGAGGAGCTGGAGACCATGGTGGAGGACGGCCGCATGGCCGAGCGCGGCAAGAAGGAGCAGGCCGTGCTCACCAAGGAGCTCGAGAAGCTCCAGCGCAACCTTGGCGGCGTGCGCGAGATGAAGACGCTGCCCCAGGCCATCTTCGTGGTAGACACCAAGCGCGAGGAGATTGCGGTCAAGGAGGCCAACCGCCTGCACATTCCGGTGATCGGCCTTCTGGACACCAACTCGGACCCCGACGTCATCGAGTACGGCATTCCCGCAAACGACGACGCCATCCGCTCGGTGGCGCTCATGTGCGAGCTCGTCGCCGACGCCGTCCTGGCCGGCTCCGGCAAGGAGCAGATCTCGGCCGAGGAGATGGAGTCCGGCGAGGTTACCCCTGCCATCGAGACCCCTGCCGAGTAGGTAGGCAAGTTACACAAACAGTAGACATGCATTCGCATACGTTTTGAGGGAGGCTGTATTCATGGCTAAGATTACCGCAGCTATGGTCAAGGAACTGCGCAACATGACCGACTCGCCCATGATGGAGTGCAAGAAGGCGCTCGTCGAGGCCGAGGGCGACATCGAGAAGGCCGTCGACGTGCTCCGCACGATGGGTCTTGCCAAGGCCGTCAAGCGCGCTGGCCGCGACACCAACGAGGGCACCATCGCCG
>JAUMWN010000021.1 GCA_030529625.1 Coriobacteriales bacterium | reverse complement strand
GCGAGCGAGACGATCTTCATGTACTTGCGGTCGCGCAGCTCGCGTGCCACGGGCCCAAAGATACGGGTGCCGCGGGGCTCGCCCTCTTTGTCCACGACGACGCAGGCGTTCTGGTCGAAGCGGATGTAGCTGCCGTCCTTGCGTCGGGTCTCCTTCTTCGTGCGCACGATGACGCAACGAACGATGTCGCCCTTCTTGACTGCGCTGTTGGGAGTGGCCTCCTGAACTGCGCAGATAACAACGTCACCAATGCCTGCGTAGCGCCTCTTGGAGCCACCAATGACCTTGATGCACTTCACGCGCCTCGCGCCACTGTTGTCAGCGACGTTGAGCATGGTCTCCATCTGAATCATTTGCTCTACCTCCTGCCGCTACTTGGCGCGCTCGACGATCTCAACCAAGCGCCAACGCTTCGTCTTGGAGAGCGGACGCGTCTCCATAACGCGAACGGTGTCGCCCAGGCCACACTCGTTCTTCTCGTCGTGAACGTGGAGCTTCTTGGAGATGGTCATCATCTTGCCGTACTTGGGGTGGTGCTTGCGGTAGTTGATCTTTACGGTAACGGTCTTGTCGCCCGAAAGCGAGACCACAACGCCCGTGCGGACCTTACGCGCATTCCTGATTGCGGTTTCTGCCATTTGGTATCTCCCCTGCCGTCTAGTTCTTGGCGTCGGCCGCGATCTCGCGGGCGCGAATCTCGGTTTGTACGCGGGCAATGTCGCGCTTGACGAGCTTCACGCGAGCCGAGTTGTCGAGCTGGCTGGTGGCCATCTGGAAGCGCAGATTAAAGAGTTCGGCGCGACCCTCCTCGAGCTTGGCTGCGAGCTCAGCGTCGCTGAGTGCCTGGATTTCCTTGTACTTCATACGTGCCTACACCTCCTGTGCCTGGTCGGCACGGCTGACGATCTTGGTCTTGATCGGCAACTTGTGCTGTGCGAGACGCAGGGCTTCCTTGGCCACGTCCTCGGGAACGCCGTCGATCTCGAACATGATGCGGCCGGGCTTTACTACGGCTACCCACTCCTCGGGGTTGCCCTTACCAGAACCCATGCGGGTCTCGGCCGGCTTCTTGGTGATGGGCTTGTCGGGGAAGATGGTGATCCATACCTTGCCGCCACGCCTCATGCGACGGGTCATGGCAACACGGCAGGCCTCGATCTGGCGGTTGGTGATCCAGTGGGCCTCCTGGGCCTGGATGCCCCAGGAGCCAAAGTGCAGGGTGGTGTTACCCTTGGACTTGCCCTTCATCGAACCGCGCTGAACCTTGCGGTGAAGAACGCGCTTAGGTGCGAGCATTAGCGTCCCCTCCTATCGTTGCGACGACGAGGACGCTGAGCGCCACCCTCGAGCGCCGGGTTGGGCGCGGGCTGACCCTTCATCTTCTCGCCGAGGTAGATCCAAACCTTAACGCCGCAGGCACCCATGGTGGTGTGGGCGGTAGCCTCGCCGTAGCCGATCACGGCGCGCAGGGTGTGCAGCGGCACGCGGCCCTCGCGGTACCACTCGCGACGACCCATCTCGGCGCCGTTGAGACGACCCGAGCACTGAATACGGATGCCCTTGGCGCCGGCCTTGCGGGCGGACTGGACGGCCTTGCGCATGGCGCGACGGAAGGCCACGCGGCCCTCGAGCTGCTCGGCGATGGACTGGGCGACCAGGTTGGCGTCGAGCTCGGGACGCTTGATCTCGATGACGTCCACCTTGACCATGCCCTGGGACACGCCGGCGACCTTCTCCAGGTCCTTGCGCAGGTTGTCGATCTCGGCGCCCTTCTTGCCGATCACGATGCCCGGGCGGGCGGTGTAGATGGTGATTTGCACCTTGTCGCCGGCGCGCTCGATGTCCACGCGGGACAGTGCCGCACGAGCGAGGCGCTTGGTGAGGAACTTGCGGATGGCAAGGTCGTTGCCAAGCGTCTTGGCGTAGTCCTTATCGGCATACCAGCGGGAACGCCAAGACTCGGTGGTTCCCAGACGGAAGCCTGTGGGGTGTACTTTCTGACCCATTCCCCTTACGCCTCCTTTCGAGGAGCGACGACAACGGTGATGTGGCTCGTGCGCTTGTTGATGCGCGAAGCGGAGCCCTTGGCGCGAGGACGGAAGCGCTTGATGGTGGGACCCTCGTCCACGTAGGCGCGCTTAACGTACAGCTCGCCACGGATGCCGTGGTTGTTCTCGGCGTTGGCCACTGCGGAGCGCAGGACCTTGGCCACGGGAACGGCTGCGGCGCGGTTGTTGAACTGCAGCAGCTCGAGCGCCTTGTCCACGGACTGGTTACGAATCTGGTCCACCACCAGGCGGGCCTTGCGGGGGGCGACGCGCACGAACTTGGCGCAGGCGCGTGCCTCGTTGGTGTTGGTGTTCTGTGCCATGTAGCTCCTACCCCCTATTTGACCTTGTGGCCACGGAACGTGCGCGTGGGGGCGAACTCGCCCAACTTATGACCGACCATCGACTCCGTGATGTACACGGGGACGTGCTTGCGGCCGTCGTGCACGGCGATCGTGTGACCAACCATCTCGGGGAAGATGGTGGAAGCACGCGACCACGTCTTGATGACGTCCTTGGTGCCAGCCTCGTTTTGCGCGGCAACACGCATGAGGAGGCGAGTCTCCACAAACGGGCCCTTCTTGAGACTTCTGCTCATACTTGCTTTCTCCTACTACTCGTGTTTCGACTACTTCGTCTTCGTCTTGCGACGACGGATGATCAGACGGTTGCTGCCCTTCTTGGGGTCACGCGTCTTGTAACCCTTGGTGGGCTTGCCCCAAGGTGTGACGGAGGGACGACCAGAGGTGTGGTTCTTGCCCTCGCCACCGCCGTGCGGGTGGTCGACGGGGTTCATTACCGTACCGCGAACGGTGGGGCGTACGCCCATCCAGCGCTTGCGGCCAGCCTTGCCCACCACGATGTTGGCGTGGTCGGCGTTGCCCACGACGCCAACGGTGGCGCGGCAGGTGAGCAGCACGCGGCGAAGCTCGGAGGAGGGCATGCGCAGCACGGCGTAGCCGTTGTCCTTGCCCATGAGCTGCACCGAGGTGCCGGCCGAGCGGGCCATGGCCGCGCCCTTGCCGGGCTGGAACTCCACGGCGTGCACGAGCGTGCCCACGGGGATCTCGGAGAGCGGCATGGCGTTGCCGGGCTTGATGTCCACGTCCTTGGTGCCGGAGAGCACGGTGTCGCCCACGCTGAGACCCGCAGGGGCCAGGATGTAGGCTTTGTGGCCGTCAACATAGTGCAGCAGTGCGATGCGTGCCGAGCGGTTGGGGTCGTACTCGATGCTTGCGACCTTGGCGGGCACGTCGTCGTGCGTGCGCTTAAAGTCGATGCGGCGATAACGACGCTTGTGGCCGCCGCCCTGGTGGCGCGTGGTGATGCGGCCGTTGTTGTTTCGACCAGCCTTCTTGGGCAGGGGCTCGAGAAGCGACTTCTCGGGCTTGTCCGTCGTGATCTCGGCAAAGTCCGAGATCGTCTGGAAGCGGCGCCCTGCGCTCGTAGGCTTGAGGTGCTTAACTGCCATTACGTTTCCCTTTCTTTCCGTTGGCCATCTCGCCTAAGGGATTAAGGCTTGCGCCTTGGCGGGATGACGCCGGATGTACCACGGTACCGCGCGTATCTATGTGCGCGGCAAGTTTGCGTGCATCCATATGGACGCACGCGCCTTTACTTACTCGGTCACGCCGTCATTCGCGAAGATCTCGATCGTCTCGCCGGGGGCGACGGTAACGATGGCCTTCTTCCAGCTGCGGGTCTTGCCCTTGACGTAGCGCACGCGGCGGTTCTTGGGCTTGACGTTGATCGTGTTGACCTTTACCACATGCACGCCAAAGAGCTTCTCGACGGCCAGGCGAATCTCCTCCTTGGGAGCGGTGCGAGCCACCTCAAAGGTGTACTTGCCCTCCTCCATGAGGTCGAAGGAGCGCTCGGTGACGACCGGGCGAATGATTACTTCGTAGGGAGAGTTCATTATGCGAGCGCCTCCTCAAGGGTCTTGGCAACGTCGCAGGTCATAACCAGCACGGCGTTGTCGAGCAAGTTGCGGGTGTTAGCCTCGGAAACCGCAATGACCTCCACCTTGGGGATGTTGCGGAACGAGAGGTACTCCACCACGGCCTCGTCGTCCACCACGAGGGTGACGCGCTTGCCATAGAGGTCCAGGGCCTTGAGCGCGGCCACGGCCTGCTTGGTGGAGGGCTCGTCAAACTTGAGCGCGTCGAGCACGACGAGCTCGTTGTCGGCGAGCTTGGCGGAGAGCGCCGAGCGCATGGCGAGCTTCTTCACCTTGTTGTTGGCCTTCTTGGCGTGGCTGCGGGGCACGGGACCAAACACGACGCCGCCGCCCGTCCACTGCGCGGCACGGATGGAGCCCTGACGAGCACGACCGGTGCCCTTTTGGCGATACGGCTTGCGGCCGCCGCCGGAGACCGCGTGGCGGTTCTTAACAGCGTGGGTGCCCTGACGCATGCTGGCCTCGTACGCGACGACGACCTGATGCATAACGGGAACGTTTGGCTCGATGCCAAACACCTGGGAGGAGAGCTCGGCCTGCGATACAGCCTGGCCCTGGATGTTCTTTACTTCGATGTTGGACATGCTAACCTCCCTTAGGCCATGCGGACCTGGACGAGTGCGTTCTTGCAACCAGGCACCGCGCCCTTAACGAGCAGGAGGTTCTGGTCGGTGTCCACGCGCACGAGCTTGAGGTTCTTTACCGTGACGCGCTCGTCACCCATGTGACCGGCCATGTGCAGGCCCTTGCGAACGCGCGCGGGGTAGGCGCACTGACCGATGGAACCGGGCTTGCGCTGGTTGCGGGAGCCGTGGGTCATGGGGCCGCGCGAGAAGTTCCAGCGCTTGATGGTGCCCTGGAAGCCCTTGCCCTTGGAGGTGCCCGTCACGTCGACGGCCTTGACCTCGGCAAAGTCGGCTACGGTCACCTGATCGCCAGGCTTGTACTCGGAGCCGTCCTCAACGCGAACCTCGCGGAGATACCGCACGGGCTCGACGCCAGCCTTTGCGAAGTGGCCTGCCATGGGCTTGTTGACCTTCTTCGCCTTGATGTCGCCAAAGCCGATCTGAACGGCGTCGTAGCCGTCAGTCTCTTTGGTCTTTACCTGCGACACCGTGCAGGGGCCTGCCTGAATGACGGTTACGGGCACGACGTTGTCGTCGTCATCCCACACCTGCGTCATCCCGATCTTGCGGCCAAGAATCGTGCTGACCATACGTATAGTCCTTACCCTCGGTGGTCATGGGACGGCAACTCTAGGTGCACCCTGCACCTCTCCCCAGCGGACCACATCCTACGTCGCTGCCTACGTGGAGACAGCACTCCCCAATTTCAGCAGCTTTTGTAGTGTACACCGCCCCGGGCGTCTCCACAAACTCTTCGCGTTATTGGTGCGGGCCGTGCTGAGGGAAACCAGCCCCAGGGGGACCGTCCCCCTGGGGCGGGGTTTTGGGGGACCGTCCCCCTGGGGCTGGTTTTTATGTGGCATGCGAGACTATGTACTTGCCGATGCCCGTAAGGCGCACGATGAGCTTGACGGGAAACCCGCGCTCCCGAAGAAGGGAGATGCCTCGATTGCGTTCCTCTTTTTGTTTTGAGGCGAGCAGGCTTGGGTTATGGCCAAGAATGTCCGTGGCAATGGACCGCGCCTCTTCATCGCTCAAGTGGTTCAAGAGCTTGCTTCCCGGGAAGGGGAGAAACGTTGCGTTGCAGGGCTGACTAAAGCGTACGAATCCCTCCACGCCGCCACACATGTCGAGCACCATGTTCGTATCACAGAACCCTTTGCGCCCAAGGTAGTCCTTTGCGCTACTCCACTCATAGGCCGCCGCCTTGCAAATGCCTGCATTGGCTGGATTCGCGTGCACATACCGCACGGCACAGAGCAGGTGGCTGTCCGTCTCTATGGGCTCGCTCCAGAATTTCTTGACAAAGATGCCACCCACCCGATCGTATTGCCTGCAATACGCGGCACCGTAGCGTTCGTGCACGTACTTAACAAAGTCGCTCACGTGCTGCTGGGGGTCATCCAGCACGAGGTGCACGTGATTGCTCATCAGACAGTAGGCAAGGATCAAGACACCAGTCACTTCTCTGGCCTTGCCAAGAAGCGACCGGTACATGCGCCTATCCGCATCACACTCAAAGATGTCTTGCCCGTTTATCCCCTTTGACACGACATGGTAGTACCCTGACCCACTCCTCCTGCGTGCTTGATGCGGCATATGATCCCCCCAGCAGTCGCTTTGTAAGTTTGTCTTATACCCATGACCGCACTTCGCCATACACAAAACCAGCCCTGAGGGGACGGTCCCCTTGAGACCGGCCCTGGGGGGACGGTCCCCCGAGTGCAGGTCGCAAAAAGAAAGTCCCCCAAGTGCGGCTCCTCGAGGCCTGCACTCGGGGGACTGTCCCCTCAGTTCAGCTTACGTTACGCGTCCACGCCAAGCTGGAAGGCACGCAGGTTGGGCTCCAGCAGGTGCTGGCGCTTGGGCGGGACGCACTTGGCGATGGCCGCCTCGATGGTCTGACGGTCGCAGAACGGCGCGACCGACCACAGCTTGCCCAGGCACACGATGTTGGCCAGGCCCTTGAGGCCCGCCTCCTCGGCCAAGTGCGTGGCCGCAAGGGCATGCACCGAGACACCCTCGGCGAGCTCGATGCCCTCGGCACCGTTCATGGCCAGGGTGGTGTCGATCACCACGGTGCCACCCGGCTGCACGCTGCCAGCGAACTTCTCGACGGAGGGCTGGTTCATGGCGATGACGGCCGTGGGACGGGTGATGAACGGCGAGCCGATGGCATCGTCGGACAGCGACACGCTGCAGTTGGCGGTGCCGCCGCGCATCTCGGGACCGTAGCTGGGCATCCACGACACCTGGCGGCCGTCGAGCAGGCCGCAGTTGGCGATGATCTTGCCGGCAAAGAGCAGGCCCTGGCCGCCAAAGCCGGAGAGCACGCACAAAAGCTCGTGATTGAACTCTGCCATGGACCTACGCCTCCTTTCCCTGTTGCGCGATGGGGCAGTCCTTGGCGCGCTCGAGCGCGGCCTCGGCGGCGTTGGCAAAGCCGTCGGCCACCACGTCCTTGTACACGCCCAGCGGATAGTACGGCAGCATGTTGTCGCGCAGCCACTGGAAGGCGTCCAGCGGCGTCATGCCCCAGTTGGTGGGGCAGGTGGCCACGACCTCCACGAGCGAGTAGCCAATGCCGTCGATCTGGTTTTGGAACGCCTTCTTGATGGCCTTCTTGGCCTGCATGATGTGCTGACGAGAGTCGCAGGTGACGCGCTCCACGTATGCCACGCCGTCCAGCGTGGAGACCATCTCGGCAATGCGCACGGGATAGCCCACCTTGCTCACGTCGCGGCCATACGGGCTGGTTTGCGTAACCTGGTTGGGCAGCGACGTGGGGGCCATCTGACCGCCCGTCATGCCGTAGATGGCGTTGTTGATAAAGATCACGGTGATCTTCTCGCCACGCGTGGCGGCATGGACCGTCTCGGCCGTGCCGATGGAGGCCAGGTCGCCGTCGCCCTGGTAGGCAAAGACGACGTTCTCGGGATGCACGCGCTTGACGCCGGTGGCCACCGCAGGCGCACGGCCATGCGCGGCCTCGATCATGTCGCAGTTAAAGAAGTCGTACATCATGACGGAGCAGCCCACAGGCGCGATGCCCACGGTCTTGCCCTCGATGCCCAGCTCGTTGATGCACTCGGCAACCAGGCGGTTGACGATGCCATGCGTGCAGCCGGGGCAGTAGTTGGTCACGACGTCGGTGAGCACACGCGGGCGGGCGACCTTGATGGTCTCGCCCTCGGCGATTTGCGAACCGATGCGCTCGGCCTGGTAGTCGGGCAGGGTAATGGGTGCAACGTTGGCCTTTGCCATGCTACTCACCCCTCTCCATGTTCGCGGCGGCTTGCTTGATGGCCTCCAGAACCTCCTCGGGCGTGGGAAGCACGCCACCGGTTTGGCCGTAGAACGACACGGGCACGCGGCCGGCCGCGGCCAGGCGAACGTCCTCCACCATCTGGCCCATGTTGAGCTCCACGCTAAGGAACGAGCGGGTGCAACCGTCGATGAGCTGGCCGATGGCCTGCTCGGGGAACGGCCACAGCGTGATGGGACGCAGCAGACCACACTTGATCCCAGCCTCGCGGGCGTCGCGCACGGCGGTGCGGGCAATGCGGCTGGCGGCGCCAAAGGCCACGACCACCAGCTCGGCATCGTCGCACAGCATGAGCTCGGCGCGCTGCTCGTTGGCGCGGATCTTGGCGTAGCGCTCGAAGCGCTCGTGGTTGGTGTCGTTGAGCTTCTCGGGGCTGAGGTACAGCGAGTTGACCACGTTGTGCTCGCGCTCCATGCGTGTGCCGGAGGTTGCCCACGGCTTTGCGGGCAGCGACTCGGGATCGCGCTCGGGCGGCAGCAGCACGGGCTCCATCATCTGGCCAATCATACCGTCGGCCAGGATCATCGCGGGCGTGCGATAGGTGTCGGCCAGGTCGAAGGCGTCGTAAATAAGGTCGGCCATCTCCTGCACCGTGGACGGCGCGAGCACCGGCATAAAGAAGTCGCCGTGGCCTAGCGCGCGCGTGGCCTGAAAGTAGTCGGACTGGCTGGGCTGGATGCCGCCAAGGCCCGGGCCTCCGCGCTGCACGTTAACGATAACGCCGGGCAGATCGGCGCCGGCCATGTATGAGACGCCCTCGCCCTTGAGCGAGACGCCAGGCGAGCTGGAGCTGGTCATAACGCGTGCGCCGGCGGCTGCCGCGCCGTATACCATGTTGATGGCCGCGATCTCGCTCTCGGCCTGCAGGAACGTGCCGCCAATGGTGGGGAGTTTCTTGGCCATGTAGGCCGCGAGCTCGGTTTGTGGCGTGATGGGGTAGCCAAAGAAGAAGCGGCATCCGGCGCGCATGGCCGCCTCGGCCAGCACCTCGTTGCCCTTCATGAGCACGCGCTCTTGCGCTGCGGTATTGTTTGCCATCTACTTCACCACCGTAATTGCGACGTCGGGACAGGTGGTGTAGCACGAGGCGCACCCAATGCACCCGTCCGGATCAACCAGTTTTGCGGGATGATACCCCTTGGGCGTAATGCGCTCCTCATCGAGCGCGAGCACGCCCTTTGGGCACGCGGCGACGCACAGGCCACAGCCCTTGCAAAACACGTCGTCGACGATTATTCGTGCCATATTCCCTCCCTCTCTCCTCTAGGGTCATAGGCAATTACGTCATTATAGGGCTTGTTGTTGTGTGTAAGGCAATGTTTACAAAAGCCGCGCTCAAGCTTGAAAAACGCGACAGATTCATGCGGCTTTTGCCCAATCTGCGCAATCTCCGGCAGATCATCCATCGCTCCCACCGCAAATCATCCCCACCACGCATCGGCGCACTCGAATTAGTGCAAAGTCGTCGGACCAGTTCTTCCCGAATCCTGCGGTTATATGATATTGAACCTTTCGACTTTGCACTAGCTAAAATACCTAGTGCAAAGTCAATTGATTCGATGTCATATAACCGCAGGATTCTGTCGTGCGAGCGTTGACGACTTTACACTAATTGCGTGCTCCCCTTCAAATCCGTGGACAACAATCCCCTGCCACGCACCGCAACACGGGACAAACGTCCCCGTCACCTTTGTCCCGCGCGATGGTACGATGGAGCCAACGCATAAGGAGGCACCGACATGGTCGAGATACCCCTTCGGTCCTGCACAAACGTCCGAGACCTGGGCGAATACGATACGCCGCGCGGCACGACCCGCACGCACAGGTTCTTGCGGTGCGGGGGCACGCGCATACTGTCGCGCGACGACCTTGAGTACTTTCGCGCCTATGGCGTGACGCGCGTGCTCGACCTGCGCAGCGTTGGGGAGTCTCCCAAGCTCACTTGCCGCCTCTCCAACCAGCCCTGGGTAACCTGGAGAAACATCCCCCTCTACGAGTACGACATCTCCGCCCCCACGATAATCCCCACCGCGGGCATGGACAACTATCTCGTGTCCAGCTACCTCCACATGCTCACCGCGCAGCAGGTGATGCGCGACATCTTTGGGTTCTTTGCCACGGCGTCGCCCAGCGAGTGCGTGCTCTTTCACTGCGCCGCCGGAATGGACCGCACGGGCATGCTGGCCATGCTCCTGCTGGGCCTGGCAAACGTGCCGCGCGAGCAGATACTCGCCGACTACTGCTATTCCTTTGCCCCGCGCGAGGACGTGGACGCCGCCATAGCAACGGGCGTGGCCGAGTCGGCATCCGAGTTCGCGTCGTTCATTCTGCAAACGCGCCTGGATGCCATTGGAACCGTATACGACACGATCGTGCAAACCCACGGAAGTGTGCGTGACTACCTACGCTCGTGCGGCATCGAGCCGCGCACGCTCGACACCGTGCGCGCCCACCTCTGCGATTAGCCCCACCTGCACTCGGGGGACTGTCCCCTAAACACAGGGGACTGTCCCCCGAGTGCAGGTTAGGAGTCCCAGGGGGTGCGGACGTGGCGGGGCATCACCACGACGGGTTCGGTGGCGCGGGGCACATAGTGTGCCGCCTCGGGCACGATGGTGGCGACGAGCGGCAGGTCACACAGGCGCGCCACCTCGGCGGCAAAGGCGCGTCCCCGGTCCACGTGCTCTGCAGTCGTCGCGTCACCCAGGTTGGAGGTGTTGAGAATACCGGTCGCCTGCAGGTGCGCATGCTCCTCTATGCTGGGCAGCATGGACGCCGCCTCCTGAGGCGTTTGCGTGAGCGCACGGAACGCCGACACGGCATACAGCACCTGTGCACCGACCTCGCGCAGCATGCCAGACCAGCGACCCACCGTGGTGGCACCGTCATCGTCGCCACCCACGTCCAGGATGAGCCGCTGCTGCGGGTCACGTCTCACCGCGCCAATAACCGCGTCAAGCTCGCCCGACAGGCTGGGCGTGTCGAGCGTGGTGCGCGCGAGCACCGGCGCGATAAGGCGCACGCCAGCACTTGCGAGCAACTGCGGATAGTCACTCGAGCGGAAGTATGGGTTTACCACGTCGAGGTCAGCCAGCGTCACCTCGTGTCCCGCAGCGGCCTGCTCCAGCGCAAGCCCCAGCGCAACGTTGGTCTTTCCCACGCCCGCATGTCCCACGAGCACCGTAATGGGTGTTAGCTCGAACTCCGCCATACGCACTCCTCTCCTCGTGCGACAAGTACGATACACTGTTTCATGAGGAGCGTACCATGATTCCAATCGATTCGGTATACCAACAGCTTGTTGATTTCGCGCGGTTGCACAACGTGCGGCGCGTCACGCTCTTTGGGTCCCGGGCACGCGGAGATGCCTTGGCCAACAGCGACATCGACATCGCGGTCGAGGGATGCCCGGACTTCTTCGCATTCGAGGAGGACGTTGAGGAGCACCTCTGGTCTCTCACCCAAATCGACCTCGTCAATCTAGACGAGCCGGTCTCCAAGGCGCTGCTCGAAGACATCCATCGCGACGGAACGGTGCTGTATGAGAAGATATGATGCCTACGTATCGGCCCTCTCCGTCCTCTCCCAGGCCCCCGTCCAGGACCTGCAAAACGAGTTCGTGCAAAGCGGCATTGTGGACAAGTTCTCGCTGCAATTCGATCTGGGGTGGAAGCTGCTCAAAGACCTGCTGCGCTACGAGGGAGTAGCCAGTGCCGCAACGGGTTCGCCGCGCGAGATCCTCAAGGCCTCATGCCGCTACTTTGGCTTTATAGACGAGGAGACGTGGCTCTGCATGCTGCGCGACCGCAACACCATCGCCCACGTATACAGTGGCGACGAGCTGCGGCGCCTTATTCAGCGGGTGCTGGATACCTACATACCCACGTTCCAAGCCCTTGAGCGGGCGGTTTTTGAGAAGTACGGCGACGAGCTGGAGCGCATTGCCTAACGTACGCGCGATGCCCGCAACGCACATCCAAGACCGAGGAGTGCTGCGGCAAGCGTTGCGAGAAGCGCGATGCCGGGAGTGGTGTCGCCCGTGCGTGCGGTTGCCTGCGTGGACGTGGTGCTCACCACACTCGAGCCACCCGACGTCGTTCCCGTGGCAGCCGTCTGGCCGGGCTTTCCCGTCTGACCCGTCTGTCCCGACTTTTCCGCCTGTCCCGACTGCGCGGCATCCGCATAGGCCAGCAGATACGGGGAGTAGCAATCACTCTCAATGTCTAGGGCGTTCCCCGTGCCCTTGGCCAGCACGTCCACCGTGCCACCATGCACGCGCAGCACGTAGAACGTCCGCGTCACCCCGTCACCGGCACGCAGGGCCTGGGGCACCGCAACCGTTAGCTTGAGCGGCTCGTCGGTGGTGTGCACGGCCACGGGGTTGGCCTGCTCGCTTCCCGCACGCTTGGCAATCGACAGGTCGAACCACACCCCCACCTGGGCACCCAGCTCGCCCAGCTTGGCCGTTGCGAGGGACCGCTCGTCATCTGCAAGGTCTTGCTCCTGCACCGCGTTCGAGGCGAGCGTAACGAACACGTCCTGCTTGGCAACCTCCTGCGCAAACATCGCGCGCATAACGGCGTCAAAGCTACCCTCGCGCTGAGAGACCACGGGAGCCCCCAAACCAATGGCGATGCTTGTGCGTATGCCATACGTCTCTTGGACGGGATCGGTCGGGGTTGGGTCCGCACCCGGCGTGCCCGGAACGTCACCCTCGCCCGCCTCCTTGAACTTCGCATACAGAGTGAGGTTCTGAGTAACCGGCTCCGTAAAGTCGTACGCCTTCGTGAGCGCCTCGTCCGCATACCAGCCAACGAACACGTACCCGTTCCTATAGGGGTCCTGCGTCGGCGTTGCCTGCGAGCCCCACGCAACCTCCTGCTCATCCACGACCTCATTGCCGCTCACAAACGTAACGGTAAGCGCGTTCGCGATCCACTGCGCACGCAGCTGTATGTTGTGCGTGACGGGCATGGCAAAGTTGTATCGCCTCAGTACCCGTTCGGTTCCGTCAATGGTGTCGATGTGGATCTTGCTCTCGTAATCGGGATCCGACCCCCAGAACCTCTTTGCCGACTCAGGCGAGACGTAGCCTTGGGACAGAACCTCAAACCAGCCGTCAAACTCATGGCCCTCGCGCACCGGATCGCTTGTTGGCCTTTGCGCTTGAGAGAAGAACGCCACGTCCTGCCTTGTCGTGGCCTCGCCGTTATTGGGGTCCACGTCCACATGCATGGGGATAAACTCGCTCCAGTTCGCATGGAGAGTCATGTCCTCATTGACGAGCAGGAAGTGCGTGTCCTCGATGCTGGTAAAGTCGCCCGCAACACGCGACCATCCCACGAAGTAGCATCCGTCTTTTATGGGGGCTGACACACTGCCAAGACGCTCTCCGTGTCTGCACGTCACGGGACTCAACTCGCTGCCACCGCAGGTGTCGAAGGTGACCGTGTGCGGGACTCCCCGCCAACGCGCACGCAGCGTGATGTTGCTGGTAACCGGATTGCGGAAATTGTAGGACACGAGCGTCTCATCGCCGTCAATCCACAGGACGTCCTTGATCTTGGGATTAGCGAGCAGCCTGAGAGCTTCCCTTTTGGATATGAGTTCGTACCAGCCGTCGAGCGTGTAATTGTCGCGCGTGGGATTGGGACTGGGCTCACTGACGCAGCTCCCCTCCTGCACGGGCTGCGTCTTGTCCGCCGTCGTGCCGTCTTTCCAGGTGCCCTCTTCGGTCCATCCCTCCTTGTTCACCTGGAACGTCACCGTATGCATTGGCAGCTCGGCAACGTCGGTCCAGTGGGCCACCAACGTGAGGTCGCCCACAACTGGCGTGGCAAAGTCGTATGCCGTCTGCGTGTCGCCCACGTACCAGCCGGCAAACCGCATACCCTCCTTCGTGGGATCGAACGGCCGCTCCACCAGACCACCCCACGCCACGCTCTGCGACTCCACTGCACTGCCGCCCGCTGAGTCAAAGAACACGTTATAGGTGGGATGCTCGTTCCACGCGGCCACCAGCGTGAGGTCGCCCGTAACTGGCGTGTTGAAGTCGTAGGCCACATCGCTGCCCTGCTGATGCCAGTAGAGAAAATCACGCCCCTCCCGCGTGGGATTCTCGGGCTCGGTGGCACAGGCGCCGCACTCCACCGTCTGCCCGGCAACCGCGCTGCCTCCCTCACCCGTGTTGAACGTCACCGTGTACGTGCTCACGGTCCAGTGGGCATGCAGCGTGAGGTCGTCTGTGATGGGCGTCGTAAAGGTGAAGGGCTCAGTTGCGTCATTCTCGAACCAACCGCCAAAGGTGTGGTGGTCGTTGTGAATGGGGTTCTCCGGCCTGATTGCCACGTCCCCCTCAACGACGACCTGCGACTGCACGTCGCTTCCGCCCGCCGAGTCAAAGGTGACGGTGCAGAGCTTTGCCCACACCGCGCACAACGTAAAGTCCTCCGTAACCGGTGTGGTAAAGTCGTATGGCGTGGACTCCCCGTCTTTCACCCAATGTTTGAACACGTATCCCTGCCATACCGGGTCGGTTGGCTCCAAGACCGTCGAGCCATATGCCATGGTTTGTGCGATGGGCATACCTGTGGCATTGGATCCGGCGTCCCCAGCATCAAAGGAGACAGTACGTTGGGCGGGCAACCATACGGCCTCGAGCGTGAGGACGCCATTGACTATCAAACCGTCGGGAACGGCCTGGGTGAAGTCGAACAGACTCTCCTGTCCCTTGGCACGCCAGCCTTGGAACGTGCGCTCACCGTAGGTTGGATCCGTCGGCTTCGTCACAAGTCCGTCCACTGCGACCGTTTGCGACGGTACGGCGCTACCCCCCTTGGAGTCGAAGACGACCGTGAACGTTTGTGGCTCATTGGCGCGCCATTGCGCCACGAGCGTCATGTTGCTCGTCACCGTTGTCGAGGCGTCGACGAGCATTCCATTGTGGAACCAACCGCAGAACAGGTCCGTTCCCTTCGCGGGTGTAGGCAGCGTACCAATCGGTGCACCATACGCAACGGTGCGGCTCTGCTCGCCCGCCATAGTGCCACCAGCCGCGTCGAACGTTATCGTGCACTGCTTTTGCCAGGCGGCATGCAGGACGAAGTCTGCTGTCACTGGCGTGCTGAAGTTGTATGTCGCACTTGGATTGGTAACGTACCATCCCTGGAACGTGTAGCCCTCTCGTGTGGGGTCGCCTGGTTTAGTGGCCTGGTGACCATGCTCTATCTTCTGCGAATTGGTGTAGGGTGCCAGCGTGCCGCCCTCGGCATCAAAGGAGACCGTGTATGAGAGGACCTTCCATATGGCCTTGAGCGTGAGGTCTTGCGTGATGGGCCGCGTAAACAGGTAGGGATAGCCCGGCCTGTCCCGCGGGTCCTGCCAACCGGCAAACCGGTATCCCTCGACCGCGGTAGGATCGTTTGGCTTCGTGGCACATTCGCCGTAGGGGACGTTCTGCTCGGGTGCCAGCTCGTTCTCACCATCCGTGCTCATGAACTTGACCTTGTATGTCTTCGCCCGCCACTTTGCATGGAGTACCGTGTCGGCGGTTACCGTATTGGTAGCGAAGTCCCACGCTCGCGTGCAGTTGGAGTCCTTGTACCACCCCTCAAGCTCGCATCCCTCAAGCCTGGTGATGGTCCCCTGGCCTTCGTTCCCAGGCTCGACGACAGTGGGCACCTGATTCTGATTAATCTTATCGCCGCTGTACACCGTTATGAAGGGCAGCTCAGAGGTGCGGTTGTGCGGGCTGAACCAAACCGTGTACTGCGGGCCACGTGGCTTGCGCCAGCGCCCCGTAAACGCGAGGCTCATCGTAGCAGGCGTATTGAAGTCGAAGAGCATCCCCACCTGGTCGGCCGGTTCGGTATAGTACGTCCAACCACCAAGCTCCCAGCCCGTCTTTGTGGAGGACGGCATAGTAACGGACGAATCGTCAAAGCTGAGCTGCTCTCCATAATCGAGGTCAATGTAGTAGTAGCCCAAGGCAGCGTCGTATTGCATTGGGTGGTTAGAATCGTTGCTCACCGGTTCCGAGCCATCGTCGCTGTTAAAGGTATAGCGCACGCCCCACTTGGCATAGAGTGTGAGACCACTCTGCAGCATATCGGTTGTCACAATGTCTTGGTCGAAGTCCCAAGGCTGCGAGCACGTCTCGTCCTTGTACCATCCCCTAAACGCACATTCGCCGTTGAGCTCGTCGACGCCCACGCGTCTCTTGTCATACTTCCACGGGTTTTTGGGCACGGGCACGTGCGTACCCTCTGCAACCAGCTGGTCGGCCATGGAGTTTCCGCCCATGGTGTTAAACCGCACCACAACGCCGGTCGTGAGCACGCCCTCACCTTCCACCTGGCCCACCAGGCATGCCTCGTCATCGCTGGTAAAGTTGCTCGCACTTCCTTTGCCGGACAACCCCTGCGTAAACGTGACGTAGTTTCCCGATGTGGGCTTTTTAAACGTGGTCACGCCTATGCGCGCCTCGTTTGCCAGAGTGTCGTCAATCGTGAGCGTTACGTCCTCACCCAAGACCACGTTGCTCTGCTGCCGTGGCCAACCCGAGAAGTTCTTTCGGTTGCCCGTGACCTCTGTGGCACCCTTAACCACAAGGTTCGCGTTCTTCTGGGGCGTCGAACCGTTGGGCACATAGACGCCTGCGCCGCCACCCTGCGCGACGTTGCCCGTAATGGTAACGCCATCCAGCACGAGCGTGGAGTCCTCGCTCATGAGCACGCCGCCGCCCAAGCCAGTGGTATACCCACCGGTGAGCATTCCTGCACCGGTGAGCGTGAGTTTCGCACCCGATTCCAGCTGCACGACGGAGCCACCCTCCTCGCTCCGCCCCGCTGTCGTAAGTCCTCGGTCCAGCGTGTACCCCGCAAGGTCAATAGTGACGTCGGCCCCGGCAGGCACGATTAACGCACGATCCAGAGGCGTCGCCGTGAGGTCGCGCTCCAAGGAGACGCTCGCGGTCTTGCCACCCTGCTGCGACAGCCAGTCCGCCAGACTTGCCCACGACATAGTCCACGAAGCCCACAGCTTCGTGTTGTCCTGCGTTATGGGTATTCCCTCGTCCAGCTTGTACAGGTGCGTACCGTCATCGGTTAACCATCCGTCCAGATACTTGCCTGGTACGTTCTCGATGGCTGGCGAGTACGCCGAAGCGCGCTTGAGCACGTGCGTTTGATGCACCACACGCTCCGTCGGCTGCCTCGTCCAAAACTCCACCGTGTAGTACTCCAGGCCGTCCGGGAAGTTAGCCATCCACAGACGACGCGCCTGGTCCTGATTCATAAAGTCCGCAAGCACCCAGCCATACAGCGTGCCGCGCGTGGCAAACTTCCCGGCCTCATCAAACAGTACGGGGTTCACCTCGTTGGCCTGCGCCCTTGGCGTGGGCTCGCCTTGGGCAGAGGACGCCATGCCCGCATAGACCACGCTCGAGTGGATGGCGTGCGCATCGCCTGCAAGCGGCACCGAGTCCGCAAACGCAAGGCCCTGCGCCTCTGCTGCGTTCGTTGCCGCAAGCGGCGAGAACTGCACACCGCCCACGCTCACCGAGGAGGTTGTCCCCCGCGCGGGAAACGCCATGCCGCCATCCTCTCCCAGCAGCTCAGGATGGGTCGTGCACACTACCACCTTGCCTCGCACGTCCTTGAGCTTTGGCATCTCCGATCCCAAGTACAGGTAGTTCCTATAGTCGTCCAGCTCGGTGCGCAGTTTCCTAAACACCTGAGAGGCATCGTCTGTCTCACTCAGTGCAACCACAACTGTCTCGTAGGGGTGTTTCTTGAGGAAGGAGCGCATATAGTTGATGGCCCGTTTAAACGAGATAGCGTTGTCGCTTGCGTCCTGGGCGTAGTACAGGACCTTGTTGCCGTTGACCTCTTCCTGTTCGGCTACCCACAGGGTGTCCTTGCTGCCACTCCAGCCGCTGCCAGGATCTTGCGCGGAAAGATGCAGCTCGAACAGGCGCACGCCGTCCGTGAGCTGCGTGGCGATGGTTCGGTCCTGTGCCGTCACGAGGTTCGGGTTTGCCAAGCCGGAGGTCGCCGTGCTCGCGTTAAAGACGCTCGAGGTTGCCGCGCCAGCCGAACCGGGCAGCACGATATCGCTGAGCAGGCGATCGCCGCTGATGCCGCACATCCACTCTGCATTGGCAAGCGCCTCCGCATCCCCGTCAAACGAGGGTTCTGCGGCATATGCCGGCATGGCAATACCCAGCATGCTCACAAGAAGCACCAGCGCCAGCAGCAAGCGATGCGTCCTAGTTGCCATGCCGCCCCCCTTACTTCCCCTCGTTCTTGGCCCGACGACGCTCGTAGGCAAGCACAGCCGCACCTGCTGCGGCAAGGCCGCCTGCCAGCGCACCGTCGCGAGTGTCGGCCGTGTCCGGCAACGTCGAGCGCTCGCTGCCAGAGCTTGAACCGTCGTTGCCGCCTCCGGTGCCGCCAGTAGGTCCGGAGGTTCCAACCTTCCCAATCACCGAGACGGGCGCGTCATCCATAACAATTGGCTCCGTGTACGAAGTCCTC
The DNA here is from genome assembly GCA_030529625.1 of Coriobacteriales bacterium. Lineage (GTDB taxonomy): Bacteria > Actinomycetota > Coriobacteriia > Coriobacteriales > Atopobiaceae > RUG440. Next base: position 15,432 of record JAUMWN010000021.1, on the reverse strand, counting down.
ACCGTGAGCACGTCCATGGGAATGTCGCCAGGCTTTACCTGGTAGTACACGATATTCTCGATGCCTTCCGGCTCGCTGGACGCCGTCGTGAGGGTCGGCGCCCCACCGTCCTCGCTACTGGTGCCAAAGTCTTCCACAAAGTCGTAGAAAGCATGGGTGCCCACAAACGTTATCCTGTGGCTGCCCTCCCATTCCATGGGAATCATCATAAGCGCGCGGTACACGCCAATCTTGCCGGGCGCGAGCGCACCGTCCTCCTCGGCATTGGTGGGGTTGCCGTTCGCGTCGGGCGGGTTGTACATCGACGCCACCAACTCGTTCTCGAAGCCCACCTGCGCGTAGCCACATGGCTCCCACTCATCACCGGCGTCCTTGTCTGCCTCGTCGTACATCTGGACCACGCAACCTTTGACGTAGGTGTTGCCGTCGTTGCGAATCGTTACAAAGAACTCCGCGATGCCACCCGGCACCACAAAGGGCATCTCGCACTCGGCCCCAATAATCGTGACCGTACGCACGAACGGGATGGAGGTGTACCACATGGTGCCCGCATTGTTGTCGACGTCCTCGAGCTCCGACGACACCACGGTGAGGGCAGCGCTGGTCCCGCTCACGCTTACGATGTTGTCTACCCTGTGGTCAAGCTCGGCCAGGATAAACGGATCGGAGAACTTGTTGTTCCACAGGCGCGCCGACATGATGCGGTACTCGTAGCTCTCAGACGCCTCGCTCACCTCGCCATACTCGTCGACCTGTACGCCCTCGCCCTTATCCGTCTTGCGCGTCGTGGGCCAGTAGACGAAGTCGCCCCATACGCCAAATGACGCTGCGCCAAAGCTGGCGGGGCCAATGTCGGTATACAGCAGGTTGTCGCTGCTGCTTTCGTACGGGTTCTTAACATGTACGGAGGCGAGTTGGCCATCGGTCTTGCACGACAGGCATTTTGGAGTGCGATAGTTAATTATGACGTAATCGGACTTCTCGGCCTTCCAGTAGCGCAACACTTCGCCACCCTCCGTTATGCCAAGGCAGCAGATTCCTCTGATGGAATTACCCTTGGCGTCAAGGTAAAGCGAGAAGTATGCAGCTTTGTTGAGCCCTCGTATCATACAGTATCTAAAGTCCTCGACCGTTGGCCAAAACACCAACTCATACGCTGTGGGGTCTATGTTGTCTGGACCCATCATCTCTCGTATTCTTGAGGGCGAGAGATAGACACAGTCAAACGTAGTGGCATCGGTCTCGTGGGGCACGAGCATGACTCCCAGACGGACGCTCGCCCCCTCTCCAAGAACTTCTTCCTCAGTGTTACCCGCCCGATCAAGGTAGAAGACGTACTCGGTGTTCTTGTGGTTGTAGTCCGACGTATGCTCAATGTGCACATTCGAGATGCAGTGATATGCGAACTCATCATCGGGAGCATAGATTTTTGATCCAGGCCAGCTCACGAACGAATAGATTCTGTCTTTGAACGGGTTGCCGCCCTTTTGACCATTGTGTTCGAACTGGATATACGAGAAGACCAGCTTGGAGGCCACGTCGGAGATTTCTGTGGCATCACCGCGCTTGCCGCTGACCACAACGGTTTGCAGACAGTGCGTGTACAACATCTTGCCGGCAACGCCATCCCACGTCTCCAACGCCGACGCGGCCCCGTCAAACTCGTAGTCGTACAGCTCATTGCGCACGTACTCTGCCTCCAGCATGTTTTGCGTCAGGGGAAAGTCCAGCACCTGGCTTGTGCCCGTGGGCCGATATTTGCCCTTGATTACCGTGGCGATGAGGCGCGTACGCGGCTCGCCGTTTACCACCACGCTTCCAATGCGCAGCGCGATGGTCTCGCCCTCCATCTCGACCACCTTCACACGCGGGTTGCCATAGATGGGCTCGTCGAACATGCGCACGTCCAGGCTTGGGCGAACGCCACCCTTGCTGCCAATGCCCGCAACGCCGGGGGCATCGTCGACGCTTGGCGAGTCGTCGGCGCCGTCACCCTCCGACATGGCACGCAGCCCATGGCTCCGCTCGTGGTTCCACAGGGGCACATACGACGGAATCGCATAGGAGATGGGGCCTTGCGTGGCCTGCCCTTGCGTGGCCTTATCGTCTGCTTCTGCCACGATGGTCTCCTTGGCATCCGCCTCGTCCGCAGACATCACGCTCACCTGGTCCTGAGGCTCATCCTCCTCGATGGTTGCCTGCCCAGGCGCCTCGTTTACGGGCTCCCCGCTCGTGGGCGGCTCGCCCACGATCTGTCCGCCGCTGGCGTCCTCGCCCGTCGCAGGCGTCTTGTCCCTGCCTTGGTCTGTGGCCGCAGACACCACCGCAACGGCGTCGTCGGCGTCTTGGGCGGATGACTGCGTGTCCTCGCTCGTCGCATCCTGCGACTGTTCCTTTTGCTCGGGCTTGCCGCTGGCCTGGTCTGCGGCCTGGTCCTTGCCCTTGTCTGTGGTCGGGCTTCCCGTCATGGACACCGTGTACACGACACAGGGAAGAGGCTCGCCATCTGGCCCGGTCATGACGTCCTCGCGGTATTCTCCGGTTACCGTGGGCACAGGCGGTGTGTTGGCGTCACCTGCGCTCTGCACCGTCATGCCACCCATGCCCTGGTCGAGCTCGAACTCCTGCGAGGCCTGCAACATACGGTCGTCGACGGGCCGCATGCCCGCAAGGAACTCCTCAAGCGACTCCGAGGAAATGCTCTGCGCAGTCATGTCCTCAACGCTGTCGGTTGTAAGGCCGTCCTTCCAGTTGTTGTACCAGTTGTCGTTCTTCTTCTCCCATAGCGTCCACCTGCGCGTGAACAGGAAGAACTCAATGACCACCTCGGCCTTGATGCAGTAGGTCGCAATGCGATGCGGCAGGGGATGCGTCTTCTTGTCCAGCTTTCCCCGGTAGGTGACCCCAATAAAGTAGGTGAGCAAGAACTCGCCATACAGGCAGACCGAGGCGACGCCCTTAACGCCCACCCCAACGGAGAGGTTTGGCTTGATGAGGAACTTGAACGAGACCCCCGTGTTGGTGTAGTCCCATTGGTACTTGTCGATGGCCGAGATAACATGCACCAGGTTGGGACGCGTGTCGCCTTCGGGAAGCGGCACGGTGAATCCCGCGGCATAGTTTGCCATGGCCTGCCCAATAAAGGTGAAGTTGATATACATGGGTATGGGACCGGCAAAGAACTGCTCAGTGAGCGAGAGGACCATGTTGAGCAGGACCTGGAAGACGGCGTCGCCCTGGAAGTACTGCTGCTCCATGTCCCATTTGGCGATGGCCATAAACTGCAGGTTCACGGTTGCCGTGAGCTTGGGCGAGAACTTTGCGTGCGAGAGCACACCCGACGCCTTGGAGCTCGCTGCGGCGGTCTCGTTAAGCGACTTCTCCCAACCCGCCTTCAACTCGCTGCACTGCTCCGCAACGGAACTGCGCGGGAAGACCTGCCAGCCGTTGTCCTCCGATTCGCCAAAGTCGTTCTTGTATCCAAACGAGGGTGACTTCATGGTGAGCTGCACGTAGCCGGAGGGGTCGCAGAATATGGAGACAGGAAACTCGGGAAGCCACATCTGGAAGACGCCGCCACAGAGCGGCAGGTCGTTTGGCAGCAGGAGGTTGTTGGACAAAGGGACGTCCACGCCCTCGGTGTAGAAGGTGTCGAGCGGCTTGGCAACGATGTCCTTGACCTCGGTGGGCTCGTCGAAGACGGCCTCTTCGAGCTGCAGTGCAAGGGGGAACTCAAAGATCGTATCTCGACACTCGAAGCGTATGGCAAGGTCCATGTCCTTGGTGAGCGCGTTGGGGCCGTCCATGCGCAAGAACTCGTATCTAAAGGCACCCTCCAGCACGCCGTCGTCCGAGAAGTCCTCGATCTGATGCAGCACGCGACGGCTCGTCTTGTCGTAAAGCATGAGCACCCCGTCGTCGTCATCGCCAATGTTGACGATGCGAATGTGGAGCGTGTGGGTGAGCGTGTTCTTTATGCCTATGTTAAAGACGTTTTGGGTGTAGAGCGCATCCCAGTCGTCGAAGGTCACGAGCTCGGGATACGGCATGCGCGGCTCGACCTTGCGGGTGGGCACATAGTGTCCCTTGGCGCCGTGGAGGCGCAGGATGCCGGTCTTGAAGTTGCGGTATCCCTCCTTGCTCACCTCCAGCGACGCGTTGCAGCAGTACTCCTTGGGCACCTCCTCGTTGTTGGGGTTCTCGGTGAGCTCCGTTATGTCGAGCGAGAGCATGCCCAGCTCGTCGGTGTCGCCCTCGGCCGTCTTTCCGTTATAGCGAGAGGTAACGCGCACATGCGCGCCCGGGATGGGCGTCTTCTTGGACGTGCTCATGTCCACCACATAGAAGCCCACCTCGCTGGGCTGCAGCACGATGATGGTCGCACCGGGGGCGCCGGAGTCAACCGTGCCGCCCGAGGTCTCGCTTTTGGGCACGTCGTCGGCCAGCGCCTCGCGCGGCGCCGTGGCCAGCACGCCGCCGGCAACCACAGGCAGGGACCACAGGACGTCGGTCGCAAGCTTGACGAACCCACGTCGCGTGATCTGTGAGCGCATGGCGGCACCTCCTGTGTTTGTTATGCGATTATGCAACATCAGGATACCACTTGTTGGGGTGTGAGCGTTGAGGCTGGGGGGATAGACAGAGGGGACAGTCCCCCACGTTCAGCCTCTGGCGAGGCCAAACTTGGGGGACAGTCCCCTCTGTCTATCCATAGCGAGCTCCGTCCTCGCCCAGTCCTTCCGCTACTGGAGAATACCGTACTCGATTGTCTACTCAGCCACGAGCGAATCCGCATTCAAGGAGCACTACGACGACTACACGATGATCGTCGCAAACTCCTACTTTACGCCCAACTACTATGCCGCAGAGGAATACATCTCCTCCGTGATCGCGGCCGTAGCCATGGACGCCAAGAACGCCGCCATATCGGACGGCACGTCGTTCTTCTCGGAGAGCGGCTATACGAGCTCTACGGGCGAAAGCACGAATGAGAAGATCATCAACATGTGGGACGACGTGATCAACGAGGTCGACTCCTACCGCACCCTCGACGGCGACCTCGTGAAGACGTCCATGTACAACGACCGCGTCGCGCAGTCGGGCGACGAGTTCTTCGTTGGACCGAGCACCTCCGACATCCCCGACGGCTTTACCGAGCTGTCCAAGGGCTACTGACACGAGACAAAGGTGACGGGGACGTTTGTCCCTGTGATTGTTGACTATCCGGACAAAGGTGACGGGGACGTTTGTCCCTGTGATTGTTGACTATCCCATTGTGATGGTATATCCTTTATATATACCATTGTGATGGGAGTCCTATGGAAAACTGGAAACTATATCATGGTTCACAGGTTGTGGTGGATGCACCCAGCCTCGATAAAGCACGGTCCCATAACGACTATGGGAGGGGCTTCTATACCACGCCCCATTGGGATCTAGCATGTGAATGGGCTTGTCAAAAGGGCAGCGATGGTTTTGTAAACAGCTACGCCCTAGATCCACAAGGTCTTACCGTGCTCGATTTGTTGGACGGCACTCACACCACACTTGAGTGGATAGCCCTCCTTTTGGCAAACCGACGGTTTGACCTGCGCCTACCCACCGCAGCGGCAGCACGGGAACAGCTGGTTGCACGGTTCATGCCCAGTATTGCGAGCGCCGACGTGGTTATTGGTTACCGTGCGGACGACTCCTACTTTAGCTTTGCGCGTGCCTTTGTGGAAAACACCCTGCCGCTTGGCATCTTGGACGAGGCAATGAGGCTGGGCGATCTGGGCGAACAAGTAGTCCTTGTATCGGAAGAGGCTTTTTGCAAGCTGAGCTTTACCGGATACGAATCCGTGAGCTCCCGCGTGTACTACCCCCGCTTTGTCACACGCGATTCACGGGCCCGAAATGAGTACCAGCACCTCGCTGCAAGCACGTCACGCAGCTTGAACGATCTGTACGTCATCGACATTCTGCGAGAGGAGATGGGACCGAATGACCCGCGCATACAACAGCATGTACCTTGCCGACGCTGAGGACTGTCTTTCCTGCGCCTTCGATTACGTCGTGAATGCTTGCGGACTCAACGGAGACAGATTTGGCAGACTGTTCGTGACCACAGGCTACGCCCAACAATTCGAGCGTGGTAATCCTGCGGTGGTAGCTGGCATGTCAGGCATCGAGCTCGCAGACCACGTGCTCGCAGAGGCTGGCATCGCGCAGTATACCGGCGATGCGATTCGCTCGCTCGGAGCCTCCGCCGAGTATTGGGCAGGCTGGGCACTTGCCCAATACCAATGGGAACATGGTTACACGTTCGAGCATCTGTTTACCCGCCTGCCTTTTTCACAAATCGTGAGCCTGTACAACCCGTATCACGAGGCAGACATAACGTGCTTCTTCGACGCGGCGGATGCGATCGTTGCACAGGTTCCTCCAGGCGAAACGAGGCTCGCTCGCATTCGGGCGTCCCGGGGCGTTTCGCAGCGTGAGCTCTCGGTCGCCACAGGCGTGGGCCTCAAGTCAATCCAAGCATACGAGCAGCGGACAAACAACATCAACAAGGCCCAGGCTGGCGTGCTGGCGCGTCTATCCTGGTTCCTGGGCTGCTCCATCGAGGATCTATTGGAGTTCGAGCCGCACGTTACCGTTGAGTATGCTGGGTAAGTGAAGCCATGGGGGTATCCCACGTTCAGGTCCATCTGCCCGGCGCACCGGGACAAGGGGGACACACCTCTTCGAGGTATGTCCCCCTTGTCCCGTTTCCCGGCATCACTCGCTGACAAGGACGCTCAGACACGGGACAAACGTCCCCGTCACCTCTGTCCTGCAGTGTCACTCGCTACGCCGTCTCGATGGAGGCCGCGTCCTGAAGGCCGAGGAGCTCCACGGCCTCCTCGCGCATCTTGTACTTTTGGATCTTGCCGGCCTCGTTCATGGGATAGCCGTCCACGAACACCACGTACTGCGGGATCTTTTCCTTGGCAACGCGGGCGCGGCAGAACTCCTTGACCTCCTCCTCGGTGGCGGTCTCGCCCTCCTGCAGGACTATCTCGGCACACACGGCCTCGCCGTACACGCGGTCGGGCACGCCGATTACCTGCACGTCCTTGGTCTTGGGGAAGGTGTACAGGAAGTCCTCGATCTCCTTGGGGTACACGTTCTCGCCGCCGCGGATGATCATGTCCTTGAGGCGACCCGTCACGCGGTAGTACCCGTCGCTCTGACGCAGGAGGATGTCGCCGGAGTGCAGCCAGCCGTCCTCGTCGATGGCCGCCGCCGTGGCCTCGGGCATCTTGTAGTAGCCCTTCATGGTGTTGTAGCCGCGGCTGCAGAACTCGCCCGGCTGGTTGTCGCCCAGCTCGACGCCCGTCTCGGGGTCGATAATCTTGGTCTCCACGCCAAAGATGGGCAGCCCCACCGTGGTAACGCGCTGCTCGATCGTGTCGGTGGTCTTGCTCATGGTGGTGGCCGGGCTGGCCTCGGTCTGACCGTAGGTAATGCAGATTTCGGTCATGTTCATGCGGTCGATAACCTCGCGCATCTTCTCGATGGGACACGGGCTGCCTGCCATAATGCCGGTGCGCATGTGGCTAAAGTCCGTCTCCTCGAACGCGGGGTGCGTGTTCATCATGGCAATGAACATGGTGGGTACGCCGTGGAAGCAGGTGATCTTCTCGCGGTTGATGCACGCCAGGCTCTTGCGCGGTGAGAAGGCACTGATGGGGCTCATGGTAACGCCGTGCGTCATGGACGCCGTCATGGCCAGCACCATGCCAAAGCAGTGGAACATGGGCACCTGGATCATCATGCGGTCGGCCGTGGAGAGGTCCATGCAGTCGCCGATGGCCTTGCCGTTGTTGACCACGTTGTAGTGCGTGAGCATCACGCCCTTGGGGAATCCCGTGGTGCCGCTCGTGTACTGCATGTTGCACACGTCGTCCTTCTTGATTTGCGCGCAGCGCCAGTCCACCTCCGCCTGCTTAACGCGGGGGCTGAGCGCCAGGGCCTCGTCCCAGGAGTAGCAGCCCGGATGCGGCCCGTCGATGGTTACCACGTTGCGCAGGAACGGCAGCTTGGCGCTGTGCCAGGCGCCGGGACGGCCCGCCTCGCCCATCTCGGGCACCAGCTCGTCCACGATGTCCAGATAGCTCGTGCCCTTGTACTCGTCTATCATCACCAGCGTGCACGTGTCGCTCTGGCGCAGCAGGTACTCCAGCTCGTGAATCTTGTAGCCCGTGTTAACGGTAACCAGCACCGCGCCAATCTTTACGCTCGCCCAAAACGTGAGATACCACGCGGGCACGTTGGTCGCCCAGATGGCCACCTTGTCGCCCGGCATCACGCCCATGGCGATGAGGGCACGCGCGAACTCGTTGACGTCCTCCCTAAACTCCACGTAGGTGCGTGTGTAGTCCACCTCGGTAAAGCGGAACGCCGGTTGGTTGGGATACACCTCGCACACGTGGTCCAGCACCTGCGGGAACGTGAGGTCGATGAGGTGCTCCTTGGGCCAGGGATAGGTGCCCTCGCCCGTGCGCGAGACCTGCAGCTCGCCGGTGAGCACATCTTGGGACGCCGGTTCTGGTACCAAGGCCTCCTGCTCGCCGCCCGTCTCCTCGCCCGCTGCGCCGCCAGCCAGGTAGTCGTGCATGTAGTTAATGAACTGCGGGAACACGATGCCCGGCTCGCCGATGGCAACCTCACGCGCCCAGCGCCTGGGCCACTCAAACGAGACGTAGCCGTCGAAGCCCGTCTCCTGCAGCGCGTCCAGCATCTCGCGCAGGGGCATGTCGCCCTCGCCCATCATGCGGTACTGCAGGTGGCCGTCGGTTACCACCGAGTCCTTTATCTGACAATACCGTAGGTGCTTGCCCAAGTTGGCGATGGACGTTTGGGGTGACTCGCCGTACAGGCGATACGGATGCTGCATGTCCCAGATGGCGCCCACGTAGGGAGAGTCCACGGCATCGAGCACGCGCGCCAGGCGGGCGGTGTCGGCATAGTTGGACTCGGTCTCGATGAGCACGCACACGTCGTAGATGGCAGCCAGGTCGGTAAGCTGGCGCAGCGTGGCAACCACGGCGTCGTCGTCCACATCGTCCAGCGGCTCGATGTCACGCGAGAGGAGCACGCGCACGAACGGCGTTCCCATCTCGCTCGCGAGCTCGATGTACTCCGTCACCTCGCTCAGGGCCTCAAAGCGACCCTGCTCGGTGCCCAGCTCGCAGCCACTCGAGAAGCACGAGATCTCCAGGCCAATGCGCTCGAGCTGGCTACGCGTGCGCGCCCGGTGGCGGGGCAGGAAGGGCTGGGCCATGGGGGCAAAGGCCTTGCCCGCCACGCCGCGAATCTCGATGCCGTCAAACCCCAGGTCCTTTGCCATGGGGTAGATGTCGGTCCAGGCATATGCCGGGCAACCAATGGTGGAAAAAGAGAGCTTCATGGGGGTGTTTCTCCGCTTCTGGGTTTTGTTCCGTACACAACACAGCTGCAATAGGGGTTATGGGCGCAACCGCTTGCTCGCGGAAGCGCCTAGGGAAGCAGCAGCCCCAGTGCGAAGAGAGATATGTGTGCGTTCGCTTGCATAGGTGGTTTTATACCACCTTTGTACCGCGGCGCATCGCGTTTGCGCCTGCTCGACACATGCGCGAAACATGGACGGGGCCACGGAACATACGAGGCATGCGCCTACTCGATGACGCCTGTGAGATGCGCCGTAAGGATGTTTGCGGGCGCCTCGTAGAAGAAGCTCCCGTTGTAGTCGTCAATGAGCGGGGCTATGGGCGAGCAGAACGCCTCCACGATGGCGTCGGCCGGCGTACGGGAACACTCTTGCATGATGCCGAGCGCGAGGCGCTTGTAGACCTTGCCCATGTCCCAGTGGGTCGGCGTACCATACCGCGCAGAGGAGACGTTGTCGAAGTCACCGTAGGGAATCTGGGCGTCATCGACATAACGCTCACATACGGCATCGATGTTCTCGCTGTGCAGGACGTCGGCATATTCGACCATGTGCGCTATGCGGTCCCTTCCCAGAAATCCCACCACCATGCCGCGTTCGTTGCGCGTCTTGCGCCCAATGTACTCGATGAGCCCGCACGCATAGAACACGTTGTTGTCGAGGACGCTCTCTCGCCCATCCATCATAAGACCTCCTCGGACGAGACGAATCGCAGGCAGTCGAGCGCAGCTTCTGAGCAGAACGCCATTTGGTGCGTGGGGTACTTGAAGCGAGCCAAAGCCCAATACTGCTCGCGTGTGATGATTCCGTCGAGATAGTCTGCCACATAGTTCCACACCTGGTCGTTGGCCATGGGGCCTATGACGATGTCGTAAGCATGCGAGCTTCCTGCTCTGCACCGCGCAATGAAATCCAGCCACTCGTCGGACATCTCTTTAAACTCCAAGACGCGAAGGCCAGGCTCTATTCGCACCTCGTATTCGTTCACCACGGACTTTGGAAGGCGCTGTGCCCAGCGTTGTGCCTGTTCATGAATCACGGTGCAGTAAAAGCCGTCACCGAAGTCCTTGCGATAGCGCCCCTTCACTATTTGCGGCTCCCGTATCTCGACAGGTCCACCATGAAAAACCGTTACCGCGCCCATCACCAACCTCCTCATCAGTATCGTACCCCATAACGACGGGCGGAATATTGCAAATGCGCGCGCATGGACGCTTGCACCCTACAGGACCCAGACCACCCGCACGTTTTTGTAACCACCCCAATGGCAATAATTGACATTTTGGAAGCCTATGCTCAGCAAAAGCCCAGTTGGGCCATTTTTTGCCCTTGCAAAATGTCAATTGGCTATTTTATGCAATTGACATTTTACGAAGGTAAATATCGGCTCAACTGGGCAAACGCAAAAAAGAGGCTTCCAAAATGTCAATTAATGACACAACGGAGCAATCCCTATGACCTCAACCTCACCACGAGTCATGCAATTTGTGGGCGCGAGACGCGTCACAGCACGCCAAATGGACAAGTTATCCCTGGACAGTTCCCTAGATCAGGCCGTCACGCTTGTCGTGGACGTTGGCGGCAGCCTCGTCGGCCTTGCGGATGGCCACGCGGCGAATCTTGCCGTTAACGGTCTTGGGCAGCTCGTCCACGTAGTCGATGATGCGCGGGTACTTGTACGGCGCCGTCTCACGCTTGACGTAGGTTTGCAGCTCGCGCGTGAGCTCGGGGGTTCCCTGGTAGGCCGAGTGCAGCACGATGGTGGCCTTAACGGCCTTGCCGCGCACGGGGTCGGGCACGCCGGTGACGGCACACTCACGCACCGCGGGATGCTCGAGCAGCACGCTCTCGATCTCGAACGGGCCAATGCGGTAGCCCGAGCTCTTGATCACGTCGTCGTTGCGACCCACGTACCACAGGTAGTCGTCCTCGTCGCGCCACGCCGTGTCGCCGGTGTGGTACCAGCCGTCGTGGATGGCCTCGGCGGTCTTCTCGGGATCGCGATAGTACTCCACCATAATGCCCTCGGGACGATGCGCGGGGTCGTAGCGAATGCATATCTCGCCCGTCTCGCCGTCCTCGCACTCAGATCCGTCCTCGCGCAGGATGCGCGTGTCGTACAGCGGCACGATTCTGCCCATGGAGCCGGGCTTGGGCACCGAGCCGTTGAGGTTGGCAATGGTGAGCGGCGTCTCGGTCTGTCCAAAGCCCTCATAGATGATGAGGCCGGTCTGGCGCTTCCAGAAGTCGAACAGGTCGGGATTGAGCGCCTCGCCTGCCGTGGTGCAGTACACCAGCGACGTGAGACGGTACTGGGTCTTCTCCTCGTGCATCATGTGGCGCATGAGCAGGCGGTACATGGTGGGCGGGCAACACAGCGTGGTGATGCCGTAGTCGTCGATGTGCGAGAGGATCTCGTGCGCGTGGAAGCGGTCGAAGTCGTAGGTGAACACGCACGACTCCATGGTCCACGCGCCGTAGAACTTGCCCCACACAGCCTTGCCCCAGCCCGTGTCGGCAATGGTAAAGTGCAGGCCGCCGTCGCCCACCGTGTTGTGCCACAGCTTGGCGGTGATGGTGTGCGCCAGCGCGTAGGTGTAGTCGTGCAGCACCATCTTGGGGTTGCCCGACGTGCCGCTGGAGAAGTACATGATCATGGGCTCGTCCACCGTGGTGGGGATGCGGCCCCAAAAGTCGCTGGCCTCGCGCACGCCGGTGTTGTAGTCCACCCAGCCCTCGCGCTCGCACGTCAGCTCGCAGATGTGCTCGGGACCAGAGAGCGCCTGGTGTGCGGCGGGGTCGAAGTCCGGCGCGTCCACGGCAAGGCCGGCGCCGCCTGCGGCCACGATGATCTTCTTTTGCAGTTCGGGGCACGCAGGCGCCACGGCGTCCACCACGTCGGCGATCGTGCCGGCGTCGGTGCACACCACCGCCTTGATGCCTGCCGACTCCAGACGATACTGCAGGTCGTGCTCGCGAAGCATAAAGGTGGCTGGCACCAGCAGCGCGCCAATCTTGTGCAGCGCCACCGCCGTTATCCAAAACTGATAATGGCGGCGAAGGATTACCAGCACCGCATCGCCCTTGCGAATGCCCTGGGCAACCAGGAAGTTCGCGCACTTGTCTGACCAATACTTTATGTCGCCAAAGCTAAACCGGTGCTCCTCCCCCTCCGGGTTGCACCACACCATGGCAGGCCGGTTGGGCTCGGCAAGCGCTATGTCGTCCACCACGTCGTAGGCCCAGTTAAAGGTTTGCGGATAGTGCAGCGACAGGTGGGCGACCTGACCCTTGCGGTCGCGGCTCTCAGAGAGGTAGTTCTCGCTCAAGTAACGCATTATGGAAATCCTTCGTACGGAGATTATCAACACAACAAACGGCAAACAGCCATACGGCCACCTACGTGGACATGCCACGCGCTCGTATTGGTTTAACGGCACCGGCCCATGAAGGGGACGATGCCTAGATAATCTCGTCCTTGGGCTTAAAGACCACCGCGAGAATCTGGGCGTCCTCGCCGTCGATGGCGATCATGCCGTGCCCGCGACCGGAGTCGTAGAACACGGTGTCGCCGGGGCCAACCTCCTCGAAGCGGTCGCCCTCAAAGCGAAAGCGCAGGCGGCCCTTGAGCACGTAGTCCATCTCCTGGCCCTCGTGATACGAGAGGTGAATGGGCTCGTGCTGGCTCTGACGCTGGTAGGGCACGTCCACGAGGAACGTCTCGCCCAGGCGGTTGCGAAAGTGCGGCGCCTTGTGCAGGTAGTGGAAGTCGGTGTTGCGCTCCAGGGGCAGGCCCTCGCCAGCACGCACCACCTCGTAGTAGCGCAGACGCGGGCTCTCGCCCGTGAGCAGCTCCACCACGTCCACGCCCAGCTTGATGGCGCACTTGTACACGAACGTAAAGGTGAGGTCCATCTCGCCTGACTCGCGAGCGATGTACTCCTGGGCGGAGCGACCGGTGAACTCGGCCATCTCCTCGATGGAAAACTCGTTGTCCTCGCGCAGCGAGCGAATGCGATTGGCAACATCGCGCCTATTGTCTACGTCGACGAACTCCATGGTGCCTCCCTCACAGATACGTGACTACACTGTAGCATAGTAAGGTTTCCGCCGTGTAATAAAACCCGCCAATGCCACTGGGAGGAAGGCCGTCAGACAGGGTCGTACAAAGGGGACAGTCCCCCGAGTACAGCTCGGCACAACCGCAAGCACGCAATGCGTGCATAAGCCGTACTCGGGGGACAGTCCCCTTTGTACGACATTGTTGAGAATACTCCCCCTACGAAAAAGCCGCAGGGGGAGTATCCCTTTAGTTACCGTATGGGCTCGTTAGAGCTTGATGTCGATGTCGACGCCCGCGGGAAGGTCGAGGCGCATGAGGCTGTCGACCGTGGAGCTCGAGGGGTCCAGGATGTCGATGAGGCGCTTGTGGGTGCGCATCTCGAACTGCTCGCGCGAATCCTTGTCCTTGTGGGGCGAGCGGATGACGGTGTACAGGTTACGCTCGGTGGGCAGGGGGATGGGGCCGCTCACACGGGCACCGGTCTTGACGGCGGTGTCCACAATAAGCTTGGCGGACTGGTCCACTACCTCATGATCGTAGCCCTTGAGGCGGATCCTGATCTTTTGGCTTGACACTGTTACCTCCATGATGCGGGGCCTTTGCCCCGCCTAGGCTACGGACATTACTTATGCGTTGCCGCCGTGCTTGGCGACGATTTCCTCACGAACGGCCTTGGGCACCGCCTCGTAAGAGTCAAACTGCATGGTGTAGCTCGCGCGACCCTGCGTTTGCGAACGAAGGTCGGTGGCGTACCCAAACATCTCGCCCAGAGGCACCTTGGCCTTGATGACCTTGGTGTTGGTGCGATCCTCCATGCCCTCGATCTTGCCACGACGAGAGCTGAGGTTGCCCATGACGTCGCCCATGTACTGCTCGGGCGTCTCGACCTCCACGGCCTCGACCGGCTCAAGAAGCACGGGATCCGACATTTGCAGGGCCTTCTTGATGGCCATGGAACCGGCCACCTTGAACGCCGCCTCGGAGGAGTCGACCTCGTGGTAGGAGCCGTCCACCAGCGTCACCTTGATGTCCTGCACGGGATAGCCGGCGATGACACCAGAGTTGAGCGCCTCCTGGATGCCCTTGTCAACCGAGGGGATGTACTCCTTGGGAACCACACCGCCCACGGTGGCGTCCACGAACTCGTAACCAAACCCGGCCTCCATGGGCTCCATGTCGATGACGGCGTCACCGTACTGGCCGCGACCGCCGGACTGGCGTACGAACTTGCCCTGCACGTGCTTGACGGCCTTGCCCGCAGTCTCGCGGTAGGCAACCTGGGGCTTGCCCACGTTGCACTCCACCTTGAACTCACGGCGCAGACGGTCCACGATGATCTCCAGGTGCAGCTCGCCCATGCCGGCGATGATGGTCTGACCGGTCTCGTGGTCGGTGCGGACCTGGAACGTGGGGTCCTCCTCGGCGAGCTTGGACAGGCCAACGGACATCTTCTCCTGCTCGGCCTTGGTCTTGGGCTCCACGGCAACGTCGATAACGGGATCGGCGAAGTCGATGGACTCCAGAATGATGGGGTGACGCTCGTCGCACAGGGTATCGCCCGTGGTGGTGTTCTTAAGGCCCACGCATGCCACGATGTCGCCCGCGAAGCAGTTCTCGCGGTCAACGCGCTCGTTGGCGTTCATCTCCAGGATGCGGCCCAGACGCTCGCGCTTGTCCTTGACGGAGTTGTACACGTGGCTGCCTGCCTCGGCCTGGCCAGAGTACACGCGGAAGTAGGTGAGCTTGCCCACGTACGGGTCGGTCATGATCTTAAAGGCCAGGGCCGAGAAGGGCTCCTTGGGGTCGGCCTTGCGATGGTCCTCGTTGCCCTTGAGGTCCACGCCGTCGATGGAGGCCACGTCGAGCGGGCTGGGCAGGTAGTCCACGACCGCGTCCAGAAGCTCCTGGATGCCCTTGT
>JAUMWN010000083.1 GCA_030529625.1 Coriobacteriales bacterium | reverse complement strand
TCGTTGCGAGCGTTCTCGCCTGCCTGAAACTTGCAATGCGTTTTGGAATTCACGAGGCAGGTATTGCAGATGCATTCGCAAAAAAAGGGGTAGCGCAAAGCGCCGCAAAAGTGTACAAAAGAAGGGAAGGGACGGGAAGGGCCCGTCTTGAGGAGCCCAATGGAGTTATTGGGGGTGGGGCACGAGCCCCGCACGAGTGAGAGGAACCATCATGAAGGTTACCGTTAATGAGGATTGCATCGGTTGCGGTCTGTGCGAGTCCACGTGCGCTGACGTGTTCGCCATCAACGACGACGGCGTTGCCGAGGTCATCGTAGACGACGCTGCCGACTTCGAGGACGAGGTCCAGGAGGCCATCGACAGCTGCCCCGTTACCGCCATCGAGGCCGAGTAACCAGCTCGCATACGCATCAGGCGTCTTTATGGCGGGGGTCATGGGACCCCCGCCACTTTTTTGCCTTGCAAGACATGAGAGGGGACTCACATGATACTGGCATCTGCATCTCCGCGTCGCAGGGAGCTGCTCGAGCAGGCGGGCCTTGTGCTTGAGATATGCCCGGCCGACATAGACGAGACCAGGCTGGCACACGAGAGCCCCACGTCCCTGGTGGAGCGCCTTGCCATCGGAAAGGCTCGTACGGCATACCGAGACAGGGGGATCTATGCACCCCACAAGGCGCTGCTGGCAGCCGACACCATCGTGTGGACGGGAGATGACGTCCTGGGAAAACCCCGCGACGAGCAGGACGCCCGACGCATGCTCCAAGAGCTCTCGAACCGCACGCACCATGTGTCCACGGGCGTATGCATCATCACGCAGGACGACCAGGGCACCCCACAGGAGCGCTCCTTCGTGGAGACCACCGCCGTCACCTTCCTGCCCCTCTCAAACGATCAGATAAAGGCCTATGTGGCAAGCGGCGAGCCCTTGGACAAGGCGGGTGCCTATGGCATCCAAGGCGGCGCAGGCGCCTTCGTGAGTGGCCTCTCAGGCGACTACAACAACGTGGTGGGACTGCCCGTGGACAGGGTGATGCGGGAGCTGGACGCACTCGGGATATGCGAGTGAGGCTCAGGGAATACACCCTTGGCCCAAAGCACTGGCCAAGCTGTGATAAGGCTGGGGCAAGTCAAAAAACCTGTGGGCCAGAGACAGACGAGTGGATAGACAAAGGCTTCTAGCCAAGCCGTGGAAATCTCTCAATCCGCTCGCTAGTTGAACTTCATGAGCTTCTGCGCGCCGTGGTAGATGGCAATGGTCACGCGCTCCCCCACCGGCCCGCGGAAGTTGGTGAAGGTTCCCACGATGCCATGGCGGGCCCGGTTGTACATGCGAATATCGTAGCGCATGAACTCATGCCACAGGTCGTCCAGGTTCTTGCGCGCGTCGGGTGCAGTGGACATCTTGGAGATGACCGAGCACACCGACATCATGAGCGTGAGGTGCCCGAGCATGTAGCTGCGCAGGCGCTTTGAGGGCACGTCGTCGTACAGGTGATAGGCACGCATCATGATGCGCGACACCGCGAGCTGCTGGTCGACGCGACTGATCTGGACCTCCAGGTTTACCGACTGATCCTCTCGGCCGATGAAGTAGCGGTACAGCTCCACATCCAGGTAGTAGAGCGTCTTGCAGTGCGGCAGCGGCACGTACGCATAGATGTTGTCCACGTAAAACGTATGCGCGGGCAGGTCGAGCTCGCATTCACGCAGCACTTCGGTACGGTAGCACAGGGAGTGCATGAGGATGTACTGGGCCATGTTGAAGTGGCCGATCTGGTTCCATCCGCAGATCTTGCCCTTGGGCAGCGCGAAGTCGTACTGCACGGTGCGACGCTTGCCATCCTCGGCATGCTCGAACACGTAGTCCGTAACCACGAGGTCCACGCGCGTCTGGTATGCCACGAAGGCGCGCAGGTGGTCGAGCAGCGACAGCAGGGCCTCCCCGTCCACCCAGTCGTCGGAGTCCACGACCTTGAAGTAGGCGCCTTTGGCGTGCTCGATAGCGCTCATAACGGCACGGCCATGGCCGCCGTTCTCCTGATGCACCACGTCCACGATGTGCGGGAAACGCTCATGCCAGGACTGCGCCCGCACCAGCGTGTCATCCTTGGTAGAACCGTCGTCCACGATCACCACCTGCACGTCGGAGGCGCAGCCACTGCCCTCCACGATCGAGGAGATACAGTGATCCATGTATTCCGAAGAGTTGTAGCAAGGGATGCCAAAGGTAATTGTTTTGTCCATGACTTCCTACCGGTGCTCCATAATCGAATCCGAAAGTGTTAGCGCCGCGCTCACAACGCCGTCCATGTCATAGTAGCGGTATTCGGCCAGTCTGCCCACCACATGCAAATTGAGCACGTTCTCGACACGTGCGCGGTACTGTTGGTAGCGCTGCTCGCTCTTGTCGTCTCGCACGGCATAGTAGGGAACCTGCCCCGTGTGCGGCACGTAAGGCCCGGGGATCTCGCAGGCGATGGTCGTCTTGCCATGCACGTCCTGGCCCGTGAGATGCTTGTATTCGGTCACGCGCGTATAGGGCTCTTCGCCTGCATAACTCACCACGCCCACGGGCTGGTACCAGTCCACGTTGAGCGTTTGGAACTCTATCTCCAGCGTGCGATACGCCAGCGGGCCAAGGTCGGCGCCAAACAGCTCGTCGAGTGAGCCCGTGTAGATTACCTCGCCGCCGTACGGGCTCCCGCACACCTCGAGCCTCCCGTCAACCACGCGCACCACGTCGCACGCGTCGCACTCCAAGAAGACCGAAATCAGGTCGTGATCAAGCATGTGGGAGAACAGGATGCTGTACCCATGCAGCGGCAGGCCCTGGTGTGTGGCGTCTGGAAAATAGTCATCATCGTCGCCCACAACCACGGCCACGCGCCCCAGGTAGTCTTGGTCTATTTGCTCCGCACTCAGGCCCCACTGCTTTGTGGCATAGCGCGTGAAGAGGTCATCATACACATAGCGGGCGATGCGCACCATGTCGGGGTCCTCTGTGTGCAGCAGTCTGCTCACCGACACCCGCTTCTGCTCGCCAAACGTGGCGACGAGCTTTGCATGCAGGCGCTCGCCCTCGTCGTGGCCAAAGGCGATGCGCAAGGACTGCCGGTTGAAGGGCATGGGCATGAGGCTGCCATCCACGCTCACGAGTGCCTTGTGCCGGTACGAGGTGAAGTCGCAAAAGCGGCTGAGGAACTGATGCACGCGCTCGTCGGAGGTGTGGTAGATGTGCGGCCCGTACGCATGCACAAGCACGCCATCGTCGTTGGTGAGGTCATGGGCGTTACCCCCCACAAAGGACCTGCGCTCGATTACGGCAACGCGCATGTTTGCGCCCTCTGCGAGACAACGGGCACACACCGCCCCAGCAAAGCCAGCGCCCACCACGATCGCATCGTACGCAGCGGGCACGAAGTCTGCCGAAAGACCAAACGCAACGCTCATGGCAACCTCGCATCTCAACATCCAATTCGACACCTATTCTATCACGTGCCCTATAATATGAGCAGCGTCTCTTTACACGACCAACCGCCAGCGAAAGGACCAGCATGAGTGACTTCCTCAACACGATGAAGGAGAAGGCGCGTGCGGACGTACGCACCATCGTACTGCCCGAGGGTGAGGACCCGCGTACCATCGAGGCCGCCCGCCAGATTGTTGACGAGGGCCTGGCCAAGCTCGTTATCCTGGGCGACCCCGCAACCATCGACGTGCCGGGTGCCACGGTGCTCGACCCCAAGACCGCTCCCAAGCACGACGCCTACGCAGAGGCCTTCGCGGAGCTGCGCAAGAAGAAGGGCGTCACGCTCGAGCAGGCCATGGCCCAGATGGACGACGCCACGTACTATGGCACCATGATGGTCAAGATGGGCGACGCCGACGGCCTCGTGAGCGGCGCCTGCCACTCCACCGCTAACACGCTGCGCCCCGCGCTGCAGATCCTCAAGACGGCACCCGGCACCAAGCTGGTGAGCTCGTTCTTTATCATGTGCACCCCCACCGAGTACGGCGACGGCGGAACGCTGCTGTTTGCCGACTGCGGCCTCAACATCGACCCCGACGCCGACCAGCTCTCAGAGATCGCCATCGCGTCGGCAGCCACCTGGAAGAGCCTCATCGGCTCCGAGCCCAAGATCGCCATGCTCTCCTACTCCACCATGGGCTCTGCCGGCGGCGACACGGCCACCAAGGTGCAGGAAGCCACGCGCCTTGCCAAGGAGAAGGCCCCTGAGCTGCTGCTCGACGGCGACCTGCAACTCGACGCGGCGCTCGAGGCCACCGTGGGCAAGCTCAAGGCTCCCGACTCCCCCGTTCCGGGCGAGGCCAACGTGCTCGTCTTCCCCGACCTTGCCGCTGGCAACATCGGCTACAAGCTCGTGCAGCGCTTTGGCAAGGCCGAGGCCTATGGTCCCGTACTGCAGGGCATCGCGGCTCCGGTCAACGACCTGTCGCGCGGCTGCTCCGCAGAGGACATCGTGGGCGTGGTCGCCATCACCGCCGTTCAGGCGCAGATTGCCTAGGGACGAGCACGAACCGTCTGTTGATGGACATGGATGCACAAGGGGGACACACCTCTTCGAGGTATGTCCCCCTTGTGCGCTGGGAATAGGGGCCAAACCCCTTTTCCCAGTACCTATCGGAAGTTGGACTCGGTGCTGTCCTTGAGGATGACGTCGTGGGCGCCACCCTCCACCAGGGACGTGGCCGAGACCAGCGTGATCTTGGCCTTCTCGCGCAGCTCGTCCAAGTCGAGTGCGCCACAGTTGCACATGGTGTGCCGCACCTTGTTGAGCGAGCCTTCCACGCCGTCCTTGAGCGAACCGGCATAGGGCACATAGGAGTCCACGCCCTCAACGAACGTGAGGCCCTTCTTGCCACCAAGGTCGTAGCGCTGCCAGTTGCGCGCGCGGGCCGACCCCTCGCCCCAGTACTCCTTCACGTAGTTCCCGTTCACATTGAGACGGCGCGTGGGGCTCTCGTCGAAACGGGCGAAGTAACGACCAAGCATGAGGAAGTCGGCACCCATGGCAAGCGCGATGGTCATGTGGTAGTCGTACACGATGCCACCGTCGGAGCAAACCGGAACGTAGATGCCCGTCTCCTCGAAGTAGCGGTCGCGCTCGGCGCACACGTCGATGAGTGCCGAGGCCTGGCCGCGACCGATGCCCTTTTGCTCGCGCGTGATGCAGATGGATCCGCCGCCAATGCCCACCTTTACGAATTCGGCCCCGCAGTCCGCGAGGTAGCGGAACCCCTCGCCGTCCACCACGTTGCCGGCGCCAACCTTGACGTCGTTGCCGTAGTGCTCGCGAATCCAGTCGATGGTGATCTTCTGCCACTCGGAGTACCCCTCCGACGAGTCGATGCACAGCACGTCGGCACCCGCGTCCACCAAGAGCGGCACGCGCTGGGCAAAGTCACGCGTGTTGATGCCCGCACCAACCAAGTAGCGCTTGTGCTCGTCGAGCAGCTCGAGCGGGTTGGACTTGTGCGAATCGTAGTCCTTGCGGAACACGATGGAGACCAAGTGGTTGTTGTCATCCACGATGGGAAGCGCGTTGAGCTTGTGCTCCCAAATAATGTCGTTGCACTCGCTCAGGGTGACCTCGTCACGAGCCACCACAAGACGCTCGCGCGGGGTCATGAAGTCGGCAACGAGCTTGTCAAGCGGGTCACGGCTGGGACGCCAGTCTCGGCTGGTCACGATGCCCAAAAGCTTGCCGTGGCTGGTGCCGTCGTCGGTCACCGGCATGGTGGAGTAGCCGCTCTTCTCCTTGAGGTCCATCACCTCGGCCAGCGTCATGTTGGGTGTGAGGTTTGCCACCGAAACCACGAACCCGGCCTTGGAGGCCTTCACCTCGCGCACCATGTCCGCCTCGTCCTCGGGCGTTTGGGAGCCGTAGATAAACGAGATGCCGCCCTGCTGGGCCAGCGCCACTGCCAGCCTGGGACCCGACACCGACTGCATGATGGCTGACACCATGGGGATGTTGAGCGTGATGGCACTCTGCTCCCCGCGCGCGTAGCGCACGAGGGGTGCCCTGAGCGTTACGTTTTGAGGGACATTCTGCGTTGAGGAATAACCGGGAACGAGTAGGTACTCGCTAAAGGTGTGGGACTCCCCTTCAAAGAACGTTGCCATGCGTAAAACCCCTCTCACCGACACAATATTGCCGTCCGTCGAAAATACTGTGCCTATTGTAGCATGCTCTGCATGTCACACACGCATGATTCGGGGTCGCACGGGAATCGCAAACGTCGCCGTTGTGTTAGCTAGACTGCACCACGTCGTCAAAGTTTACCGCGATGTCGTGCTTGGTGGGCACCCACTCCACCTTCTTGAACAGCGCGACCACCGTTATGGGGATATAGGTCATCATAAAGAGGGGGAAGGTGAACACGTTGGCCACCAGACGCCACTTCTTCTTGGTGTAGATGCGCTTGCGCTCGCTTATGGTGGTGATGATGCCCAGCAGGAAGAACGAGACGTAAATGGAGCCAAAGGTCATGAGGAGTGACCCAATGCACATGAGGACCTCGCCCTCGGTGGCAAAGAACCCATGGCTCAACCATCCCACCACCAGGTACCCGCCATTCATGAGCACCGAGAACAGCGAGAGCAGCATGGCGGGCGCCACGGTCATGAGCATGTCGTAGGAGGCAAACCGATGCTCGCTCGCAATGCCATGCACCAAATCGCGACAATACGAGAAGAACACCTGGTAGAAGCCCTTCGTCCAACGCAGGCGCTGTATCCAGGAGGCCTTGAACGTTACCGGCTGCTCGTCAAAGAACTCCGCGGGCGCGTAGCCTATCTGAATGCCGTTGGCGCAGCAGAAGGTGGAGAACTGGATGTCCTCAGTAAGCGTGTGGAACCTCCAGCCATGCATGCCCCGCACGATGCTGGAATGCACGAGCCAGCCCGATCCCGAGATGGCGCAACTGGTGCCCAGCATAACGCGTGCGTTGTTGAGGTAGCGTGCCTCGCGGAGGAACCACGTGGCATAGGCGGAGCTAATCCAGCTGGAGTCGAAGTTCTTCGAGTTCCGGTAGCTGGTGAGCACCAGATAGCCCTGGTCAAAAGCGTCGTTCATAACCTTTACGTACGTGGGCGACAGGATGTTGTCGGCGTCCATCACGAAGAATCCCTCGTACTTGTCGCCGTACTCGTCTATGATGCGCCCAAACGCGTAGTCAAGCGCCCAGCTCTTGCCCTTGCGCACCAGGTCGTTTCGCTCCCATGCCGTGGCACCGGCGTCGCGGGCGACCTGGGCAGTGGAGTCGGTGCAGTTGTCAGCGATCACGAAGCAATCGATCACGCCGTCGTACTCCTGCGTGAGGATGGACTGCACCAGATGGGCGATAACCGACTCCTCGTTGTGGGCGGCTATCACGAACGCAAAGCTGTGGTTCTTCTTGGCGGGGGGAAACTTGATCATGCCCTTCTTGAACACGTAGAGCATGTAGACGACCTGATACAGGTACGCCACGGTAAAGAACACCCAAATGATCGTGTTGATAATGACTATGGGCGTAAAGCCCACACTGTTTAACTCCACAGGACTTCCTCCTCCTGGTAGGCCTTCGCCAGTATACCGCAACGAGGTACTACGGCACCTCCGAACAATAACTGTGTACGTTTGGCGGTGCCTAGGAATCCTCTCCACACAATCTTGGACATATCTCCTCCCCCGCTGCGGTACGGCCCATGGAATTTGGCGCAAGCTGCCTGAGCACGTGCGTGAGGTCGTCTGGCAGCGCGTCGGCACACACGATGCGCTGCCCGGTGACGGGATGGTCGAACGACACGTGCCACGAGTGCAGGAACTGGCGTTGCAAGCCCAAGTCGCGACCCTTGGCGCGCACCCTGCGCGAGGCCACGCCGTAGAGCGCGTCGCCTACCACCGGATGGCCGGTGTGTCTCATGTGCACCCGAATCTGATGCGTGCGGCCCGTGTAGAGATGGCACTCAAGCAACGAGTATCCGTCATCGCGAGGGCCCGCCTCGAATCGCTCCAGCGTCCTAAACGTAGTGATGGCCTCACGTGCCAATGGGTCGTCGCTTGCCACCATGCGTAGCCTGTCGCGGGAAGAGCGGGCGATCCCGGTGGTGATGGTACCCTCCTCAGGCGCCACGTATCCCTGCACGAGGGTCACGTACCTGCGGTCGAGCACGCGAAGGCGGATGAGGTCCTGCAGCGCGCCCTGTGTGGCGTCGTCCTTGGCCGCGAGCATGAGGCCCGAGGTATCCATGTCCAGCCGATGGACGATTCCCGGGCGATCAGCTCCCTGCAGCTTGCCCAGCCGCTCGTATCCGCAATGTGCCACCAGGGCGTTTGCGAGCGTGTCCTCCACGTGTCCTGGGCTGGGATGGCACACCAGCCCAGCCTGCTTGGAGAGCACGATGAGGTAGTCGTCCTCAAAGCGTATATCCAGCGGAATATGGTAGTTGGGCGCGATGGCCGCGTGTGTGGTCTGGGCGGCAGGAATGGGCGCACGCACGACATCGCCCAGAACGACGCGCTCCGACTTGCTCGTGGCAAGCGTCCCGTTTATGGTGACGAGACCCTGCGTCACGAGGCGAGCGCAGGCAGACCTGCTGGGAAGCCCGGGCATGGTTGCCAGGAACGCATCCAGGCGCATGCCGTTAGTGGACGGGTCCACCATGGATTCCGCAAACGATTCCGCCATGCCCACCTCTCAGCTATATGCTGTCTATGCCGTCGAACTCGTCCAAGCTCTCCTCCTGCAGCACCGAGGCAGGCTCGCTTGCCGCACGCTCTTTTTTGCTCTCCCACACAAGGTAGCCCACGAACATGGACAGGATGCCCACCGTAATGCAGATGTCTGCCACGTTGAACACGGGAAAGTCAACGAAGGTGGTGGCGAGGAAGTCCGTTACCGACCCCTTCATAATGCGGTCGACCATGTTGCCCAGTCCGCCCCCGGCAACCAAGCCAATGGACACGACCAGCGGGATGGGCAGCTCGGGCATGCGCCACACCGCAACGACCGCCATCGCAACAAACGTGACGGCCACGGCAATAAAAATGATGCCTCCGCCCTCGCCAATCGAGAACGCAGCGCCGGTGTTCTCCACGTACACCAAGTCGATGAGCCCAGGGATAAACGTTTTGGGGCCGTTGGCGAGCATTACCTCCACGGCCGCCTTTGCACTCTGGTCCAAGACCACGACCAGAATCACGGTGAGCCAAAATATGGCCGCGTGCATTCCCCTGCCACGGAACATGGATAGTCGGGATTCCATAGAACCTCCTCGGGCGCCTCCCCACCCGCATGGGAAGGCGCTGCTACATCCTTACTCCTCGAAAGCCTCTATTGCGTCGTGACAACGGCCGCACAGGTGCTCGTCGTCGAGCTCGCGCCAGTTCCAGCAGCGCTCGCACTTCTCGCCCGATGCCGGCGTTACGGAGCAGGACAGGGCCTCTCCCCGCTCGACGGACACCTCGGAGCACACGAACGGCTCAGCCAGGTTGCAGCCCATGGGACCAGTGAGCAGGTCGAGCTGCTCCTGCGGAACCACGAGGTTGGCACATGCCGCCTGCGTGGTCTTCTCGGTGATCGCGCCAGAGCCAATCGCGTCCTCGTAGGCCTTGGTAAAGGCCGCGCGGGCCTCAACAACGGCATGGTACACCGGCAGGTAGTCGGCGTAGGCCGCCTGGTCCATCGGCGCGCGCCACCAGTCCAACAGCGCCGCGTACTTCTGGCCGTCGCGCATGCTCTTTGGCAGGTACTCCATGACTTCGTCGCACGTGTACACCAAGATAGGCTGCAGGTCGCGCAGCAGCATGGAGAGGATGTGCGCCCACACGGTTTGGGCGCTGCGGCGCGCGGGGCTTGTGGGAGCCTCGCAGTACACGCGGTCCTTGGTCGCGTTAAGATACCCGTTGGAGAGCTCGGTGATCACGAAATCGTACAGCGTGCGATACGCCTGGTTAAAGCGATAGCCCGCATAGGCTTCGCTCACCTGGTCGTGGACCTCGCACAGGCGCGCGAGCATGAGCTTGTCGTAGGGCTCTAGGTCGTCTGTGGCAACGCCGTCGATCGCGGGATCGAACTGGTCCTCAATCTCGCCCAGCAGGAAGCGGAACGTGTTGCGGAAGCGGCGATACGCCTCGCCCACATGGTTGAGAATCTCGGCATCGCACGGCACGTCCACCGAGGTGTCCACCGAGGCCACCCACAGGCGCAGTACGTCGGCTCCGCGCGTGTTGCACTCTCGGTTGGGGTCGATCACGTTGCCCAGCGACTTGCTCATTTTGCGACCCTTGCCGTCGAGCGTGAAGCCCTGGCTCACTACGGCCTTGTAGGGGGCCACGTCGTAAGCGCCGATGCTGGTGATGAGTGAGCTCATAAACCAGCCACGATGCTGGTCGGAACCCTCCAGGTACATGTCGGCCGGGAACGACAGGTTGTCACGATGGCGGCACACCGCGGTGTGGGAGACGCCGGAGTCCCACCACACGTCCAGAATGTCGCGGTCGGCCTTGAGGTTATGGCCACCGCATGCGGGGCACGTGCACGCGTCGCCCAGGTAGCTCGCCGGCTCGTCGGTAAACCAGTGGTCGGACCCCTGCTCGCGGAAGAGCGTAATAACCGCGTCGAGCGTCTCGTCGCTCATAACCGACTCGCCGCAGTCCTGGCAGGTGAAGGCCGGGATGGGCACGCCCCAGTTGCGCTGGCGGGAGATGCACCAGTCGGGTCGACCCTCCACCATGGAACCAATGCGCTTTACGGCGTGCGCGGGATAGAAGTCCACGTGGTCGAGCGCCTCGCGCGCCTTGGTGCGCAGGCCGGTGTCGTCCATCGAGACAAACCACTGGCTCGTGGCCCTAAAGATAACCGGGTTCTTGCAGCGCCAGCAGTGCGGATAGCTATGCGTCATGTCCTCATGCAGGATGAGGGCACCGCGATCGCGCAGCCACTCGATGATGAGCGGGTTGGCCTCGTTTACCTCCATGCCACCCCACGGACCGCCGGTGCCAATGCCCTCGCCCTTGTAGAAGCGGCCGTCGTCGTCCACGGGCATGATCACGGGCACGTCAAACTGCATGCCTGCCAGGTAGTCGTCCACGCCGTGGCCGGGGGCCGCATGCACGATGCCCGTGCCGTCCTCCAGCGTCACGTAGTCGGCGTAGATAAACTTGCCGGTCTCGCCCAGGTCGCCAAAGATGGGCTGCGCATAGCGGTTCTCTGCAAGCTCGGCGCCCGTCGCGCCCCACGGCTCGCCATCCTGGCCGCACACCAGCCGCGCGTCCTCCCAGCCAAACTTGGCGACGCACTTCTCCCACAGCGCCTGGGCAAATATTGCGGCGCGGCCCTCGTGCTCCACCGCCACGTAGCGCGCCTCGGGGTGCAGGATAACCGCGTCGTCGGCGGGAAGCGTCCAGGGCGTGGTGGTCCAAATGGCCACGTCCAGCTTGCCCTCCCAGGCCTCAAGGCCGGCAGGCACCGTGGTCATTTGGAAGCGCACGAAGATGGCCGGGCTCACCTCGTCGCCGTACTCGATCTCGGCCTCGGCCAGGGCCGTGTGGCAGTGGCTGCACCAGTGTACCGGCTTGCGGCCGCGATAGATTGCGCCGGAATCCCAGATCGCCTTGAAGATTTCCACGTCGGTGGCATCGTAGTCGTTGGTGTAGGTGAGGTAGGGGTTGTCCCACTCCGCCAGCACGCCCAGGCGCTTGAAGCCCTGGCGCTGGGTGTCCACCTGCTCGACGGCCATCTCGCGGCACAGGCGGCGGATGGTGGCGGTAGGCAGCTCGCGGAACTTCTCCTGACCCACCATGTCCTCAACCTTGTGCTCGATGGGCAGGCCATGGCAGTCCCAGCCGGGCACGTAGGGCACCTCGCGGCCCTGCATGATCCAGTATCGGTTGATGATGTCCTTGGAGATCTTGTTTTGCGCATGGCCCAGGTGAATGGGACCGTTGGCGTAGGGAGGACCATCGTGCAGCACGAAGCGCTCGTGTCCCTGGTTCTTCTTGAGCGCGAGCGCGTACACGTTCGCCTCTTCCCAGGCGGCCAGGCGCTTGGGCTCGTTTTGAGGCAGGTTGCCGCGCATCGCAAATCGCGTGCGAGGCAGGTTGGTGGTCTTCTTGTACTTGTTCGCCATCCGTGCGTGTCCCTTCTCACGGCATGCGCCGCATGCCCGGGCACCAAAAAGGCACCCGTCCCGCACACTGGGACGAAGTGCCTCGCGTACACACTCCGTATGATCACCCAGCGAGCGGATCGTCCGCCGTACTCGGTTGGTCTGTGTCGGCGACCATCCCGGCGACGCCTACTAAAGGACTCGTAAGGAGCCCTCGTTGGGGTCGCGGCTCCAGGGTGATCTTCTTCCAGACAAGGGCACGGACTCCCACCGTCTCCGCTCGCTTGGGTCCTTGCGACCTGAAATACTCGTCCCTTTCGCAGCCTCGGTTTGGCATTCTAACACGATGCCGTACCGTCTGCACCCAAAAATGCCACCATTTGCGACTTTTTTGCTATGGCCCATGCTGGAGGGACTGTCCCCTGTGCACGGGGGTCAGTCCCCT
>JAUMWN010000154.1 GCA_030529625.1 Coriobacteriales bacterium | reverse complement strand
ACACGATGTGGCGAAACGGCATCTCGCCCGTCACGTACTGCAGCGGCTCACCCGCGCCGCGACGTCGCACACCATCGCGCATGAGGTCCAGCTCGCCAGACGTGAGCGGCTTGTCGAAGTTCATGTAGATTTCCACCCGCGTGAGTCCGCAGGCATTGCTGAGTAGCCACTCTGCCGAGAGGCGCGGGTGCTCGTCGCCCTTGCGCTCCAAATACCCCGTCGTCCACGAGAGGATGCGCTTTACCGTCCAAACCTCGGTGGGCATTACACCGCCTCGGCAAGGCGCTGCGCACGGTCTGCTGCGGCAAGCGCGTCGATCACGCTCTGCAACGTGTCGCCCATGAGCACGCCGTTGTACGTGGCGTTAAAGCCAATGCGGTGGTCGGTCACGCGGTCCTGCGGCTGGTTGTACGTGCGGATCTTCTCGGAACGATTGCCATGGCCAATCTGTGCCAGGCGCTCGGCGCCCTGCTCGGCCTGCTGACGCTCCAGCTCCATCTCGTACAGGCGCGCGCGCAGCATTTGCATGCACACCTCTCGGTTTTGAATCTGCGACCGCTGGTCCTGCGACTGCACCACGGTGTTGGTGGGCAGGTGGGTAATGCGCACGGCAGAGTACGTGGTGTTGACGCCCTGTCCGCCGGGGCCACTCGCGCAGTAGGTGTCGATGCGCAGGTCCTCCTCGGCAATCTGGATGTCGATCTCGTCGGCCTCGGGCAGCACGGCAACGGTAGCGGTAGAGGTGTGGATGCGGCCCTGGCTCTCGGTCTTGGGCACGCGCTGTACGCGGTGCACGCCACTCTCGTACTTCATAACGGAATAGACCTTGTCGCCCGTGACCTTAAACTCGATGGTCTTGAATCCGCCCGCCTCGCTGGGGCTCGACGAGAGCACCTCTATCTTCCACTTGCGACCAGTCGCAAAGCGGTGATACATGTCGTAGAGGTCGCCCGCAAAGATGGCCGCCTCGTCGCCGCCCACGCCGGCGCGGATCTCCACGATGGTGTCCTTCTCGTCGTTGGGGTCGCCGGGGATGAGCATGATCTTGATCTCCTGCTCGAGCGAGGGCAGCTTGGCCTCGTTGGCCGCGATGTCCTCCTGGAGCATGGCCTTCTCGTCTGGATCGGACTCCTCGTGCAGCATCTCCTTGGCGACCTCAATGTCGTCCAGCGCGGCAAGGTACTCACGAGCCTTGGCAACGAGCTCGGCCTGGCTTGCGTGCTCCTTGGCGATGCGGGCATATTCCTTGGGGTCGCCCACCACGGCGGGGTCGACCATCCTCTTTTCCAGCTCCTCGTATGCGGCGATGAGCTTTTGCAGCTTGTCTCCCATGATCTCTCCTTGCGCGAATCGATGTTTAGCCTGTCTAGGATACACCACCGCGCCACGACGTGCGGCCTTGCACGAATTGAGCATGCTTGCGGGACGTGCCCACTGAGCGTAGTCCCATTTTGTGCGGACCGAAAGGCGCCGCGACGAACGGGGTATAGTAGTGATGGAATGCGGCATGCGTTCCAGTACGGCGAGGACCAATCGGAGGTACTTCATGCACTGCCCTTCCTGCGGACAGGAAAACAACGACCTCGCAACCCGCTGCTCGCACTGCGGCTCGATACTGCCCGAGCCCCAGGCGACACACCAGGACCAAGACGACACGGTCGCCCAGCCAGAACCCGTGCTGGAGGACGACCCCACAACGCCCCAGCCCCAGCCGGCAGCAGATCCGGAAGGGACCGAGGAGCGCACCTGGACACCCGAGGAAAGCCCTCCCGCTCCCAAGGAGAACCCCGAGCTGCGCGAGGTGGCCAAGGTAACCGAGAACTACATCTCTGCAAAGCGCAATCGCTTCTCCCAGTTCTTTGGCAACCACCAAAAGGCCATGGGCATTGGCCTCGCCCTGCTGGTGGTGGCCATCGTGGGCGGCGCCTGGTTTATACTGAGCACGACCAACACCCCCTCCTATCAGCAGATAGAGGACGACCTGTCGAAGTTGCTCACCACCTATGAGTACACGGGCGGCACCTATGGCCCCGACCTGGAGATTCCCCTGTCGAGCGTGACCGTGACCAAGCGCGAGGCCACGCAAGTCCCACAGGACTTGAGCGAGGACAGCGTGAGCCCCACGGCGTATAGCGTGGAGGCCGAGGCGACCTTTGACGACGACGCCATCCGTGCCGTGCGCAACGTGGGCGTGACGTACGTTCTCACCGAGGACGGCTGGTCCATTGCCGGCGAACCCACAGAACAGGGGGTCTCGTACATGGCCCAGGCCGGTGTGGACGAGGACAAGGTCCTGGAGAACATGGGCATGGTACTCAACGAGGCGGCCCAGCCAGGGGACACCTCGCTCGCGGACATCTACGGCGAAGGCGACTTCTCCATAGAGAACAGTGACTTTAACGCCACCCCACAAGACGACACCGCCACCGACGACGTGGTGATTCGCTGCGAGCGGCAGCAGGACTTCTCGTCGTACGACGGCACCATAACCGCGCACTTCGCCTTTGAGTCGGGCAAATGGAGCCTGCGCAAGGCGGAGGCCAGCAGCGGGGCGACCACCAGGAGCTTTGATCCGTTGGTGGGCACCTGGCACGGCCAGCTGGTTGACCAAAGCGCCAAAGGCGCCAACTGCTACGGCGCCCGGGGTGAGGAGCTCGTAGTAACCATAGACAGCGTGGGGGACTCCGCACTGGGCAAGGGCCAGGTAAAGGGCACCGTCTCTGCGCTTGCGCACTTTCACAAGCAACTCGAAAAGAACCAAGAGTCGACCAGCGGAGACGAGCTGCTGGAGGACTTCCCCTTTGCGGGTACCATCTCCACCAACCGCGACAGCGCCACGGGCAGCGACCTCACCGTTACGTGCACCACCTCGGGTAACGCGCGGGGCGAGGTAAGCTTCGTGCTGGTCTTTGGCACCGATGATGACCCGTCAGCCGCAATGGCAAAGGTCACCTCAACCCACACCTACGACGAGATGGTGCTCGGGTTCATTCCCAGCAAGACCACGGCCCAGTTTACCGACACGTATGTGCTGAGCAAGGAATAGCGTAAGGGGACAGACGAAGGGGACTGTCCCCCGAGTTCGGCCTCGCCAGAGGCTGAACGCGGGGGACTGTCCCCTTTGTCTGTCCCAGTACAGCGACGCTGAAAATCGGGGGGCACACCTCGCAAAAGGTGTGCCCTCCGATTCGACGTCTTTGTTGCGTTCTTACGGCGCTACTCGGCGGCCTCCTCGGCCTCTACCGTGGCGCCCTCGGCAGCCTTGGCAGCCTCAGCGGCCTTCTTGGCGGCCTCGGCCTCGGCCGTCTTGGCAAACTCAGCGGCACGCGTGGCCGTAGCAGCAGCCATGGCCTCGGCAGCGGCCGTCGTGGCGGCGGCGGCCGCGGCGGCCGGCG